>JBKDBK010000001.1:0-2294 GCA_046315175.1 Opitutia bacterium
GCGCGGCCGCTGCCACCGCGGCCGCCGCGACCCGGAGCCCGCGGGTTAGGCAGCGGTGAGGGGAGGGGGGTAGGATCGACCCGGCCCTGGGTACAAGAAGGGCGTAGCGAGACAAAGCCGCACCTCGGCACCGTCAAATGCATTTATTTACATAATAAAATAATACGATGCTTACTGTCTCTCTATTCTTTCTGTTGCTTGCTCGCGTCGCAGGAGTCACCGCGGCTCCATCAGCTCGCGGCTGGCGGTGGCGTCGCCCACGCGGACATCCGTGACATAGACCAACTTGCGGGGCACGGCGGGCTTCTCGGCATCGAAGCGCTCGCGTCCGCCGGGGCGGGCCGAGACATGCCACTCCGGACGGTACAGGCCGGTCTTCAGGTAGGGCGTGTACTCAAGCCCGATGGTCCCGTAGGTGTTGGGCCCCGCGAAGTCGGCCACCAGCTTGCCGTCCTTCCAGATCCGCAACAGGCCCTCCGGCCCGGGGGACCACTTGACATGGACCACCCAGGCGGTCCAGACCCCGGGGGCGAGCCGGTCCTCCAGGACGGTCTCGCGGCGCGTGGGCTTGGTCTTGGGGTCGCCGAAGCTCTGCCGGATAATCCAACGGTCGTCCCGGACCGAGATCTCGAGGTTCGGGAAGGTCGACCGGAAGTCCCCGGGGATGGCATGCCACTGCATCACGATGTCCACCGCCCTGGCGGGGTCCCTCACCCAGTCCGACGGAATGAGCAGCCGCTGGGCATACCAACGCTCGTTCCATCCCTTCTCATGGGGAAGCGAGATCTCCGAGCGAAAGACATCCGGGGCGCGAGCCACCGCGAGCCGCACCGCCTTGCGGCCCGGCAGCCCCGGCGCGTCGACAATCCGGATGCGCTCGGGGTCCGGCGCGCGCACCTCGTAGTTGGCGTTCTCCGAAAAACGCCACTTGGGCGAGAAGACGCCCGACGAGAAGTCGTCCGAGAAACGGATCGCGCCCGAGGGGGCGTAGACGTCGGCTGCCTTCGGAGCCCGGAAGGGAGCAGCCGGCTCGGCCGCGAAGGCGGCCAGTGGCAACAGCAGCAGGTGACGAAGCATGTCGCACCCTAGCTCCCCCCGCCCAGGTGACGAAAGGCCAAAGGCGGATCGGCAACGCGCCGGAAACAAAAAAGGGCCCCTCGCGGGGCCCCTTGGCGGGAGCGCAGGGCTCCGGCTCAGAAGCTGTACTTAGCGCCGAGCGAGAAAGTGTCCTCGCTGACCCCGTCATCGCCGATGTCGGCGCTGTCGGGCGAGTACGAGACACCGACGCTGAAACCGTTCCGGAAGTCGTAGCCGACACCAAGGATGACAGCGGTGGCGTCGTCGACACCATCGTTCAGGAACTGGGTTACGCCGAGCGAGACGGTCAGGCTGTTGCCATAGGCTTGAGCATAGGTTAGGCTTATCCGGTCTTGGTCCGACTTCTCCGTGCCTGAAGCATCGGTCTCCTCCTCCATCTTGCCGAGCGTGTAAGAGGCGCTGAACTGCCCGGAGCCAACCTGGAAGGTGGCGCCGAGCCCGTAACCGAACCGATTGTAGTCAATATCCGCGGGCGAGGGAACGGCGGTGTCGGTCATGCCCGTGTAGTACTCGAGGGCCACGAACACATGCTGCCAAACATAGGCGCGCGCTGCCAAGCTGTAGCCCTCGATGTCATCAACCGCCGCCTGCGTGCTGGAGCTGGCAACATAGGCCACTTCCACCGAGTGCTGGAGCACCGGCTTCTTGGAGATGTTGGGGGCGGTCTGGGCGAAGGCCGAGGAGGCCGCGACCAGGGTGAGCAGGGACAGGGTATGCTTCATGACATCCTCACCCGAACGGGAAAAGCTCCCCCTGACAAGCAACCGCGCCAACTACCCCCTCCCCTTCATACACCTTCACCCTCCTCCTCCTCCTCCTACTCCTCCGCATCCTCCGCCTCCTTTATCCCCCGAGCCCCCGTGCCATTTCCCGCTCCCTTCTAACACCGCTAGCACCGCTAACCCCGCTATCGAGCCATCGAGCCAACGAGCTAGCGAGCTAAAGAGCCATAAACCCGTGCCCTTTGGCGCAAGCCCGCGACTCCCCGCCTCTTCCTCCTCCGCCTCCTACGCCTCCTACGCCTCCTTCGTATCCTACGCCTCCATTAGCCATCGAGCCAACGAGCTAGCGAGCTAAAGAGCCATAATCCCGTGCCCTTTGGCGCAAGCCCGCGCCCCCCTCACCTTCCAAATTCACAACCCATAAAGAGCCCTGATCCCGCTCGCCCGCAGCAACCGCGCGACCTCCACCTCGCG
>JBKDBK010000002.1:0-73794 GCA_046315175.1 Opitutia bacterium
CGTAACAGCTGGCACAGCGGCACAGCTGGCACAGCGGCACGGGAGATACGGAGGCCTCAATGCCTAGGGGAGATTTCCAAGGAAATTGGGGCGCGGGAGCGGGCCGCCAACGAAAAGCCCCGCTGTCGCGGGGCCTCGTCCTTTCCTTTGAAATCTTTACTTTGAATTCTTCCTCCGGCGAATCGCCGCGCCGGCCAAGGCCAGGCCGCCGAGGATCATGCCGTAGGTGGAAGGTTCGGGGACGGCGCTGAAGGTGATGAGGGGCGCGCCCTGGAGCTGGATGACATTCCCGTAATCAAAAATCTCCCCCAGGACCGCGGTGGTGAACACAGGGTTGCTGAAGGTCGCGGTGCTCGAGATCGCCTCGCCCGCCACGTAGTCGGGGGCGAGTAAAAGGTAAAGTGTGCTGCCTAGGATTGTGAAGCCGAAGCTGTCGCCGGAAGGGGTCCCGGAATAGATGTCGTAATTGATGAAGCCCGTCGCCGCGGAGAACTTGGCCGCGCCATAGACATAGATGGTGGTTTCCCCGGTAACGTTGACGAACTCGGTCACGGAGTTCTCGGAGTCCTCGTAGAACTTGGCCTGATTGCTCTGTCCGCCGATGCCCGTGTAGTTGGCGAGGCCAAGCTCGGTGGAGGAGAAGGAGCCGGTGGCCGTGGCCGTGAGGGTGTCGCCCGCGAGCGACCATTCGACGTTCACCGCGGCGCGCGAGGCGACGGGCAGGAGCCCGGCGATGAACAGCGGGGTCAGGAGGGATAAGCGGAGCATTGGGTCAGATTGATGGCCCCTTGCCCTCCTCCGCAAACACCATTTCTATCATTCGAGCCCATGGATGGGGAAGGGGGTACGGCCGATTAGCGGTGTTAGCGGGTAGCTGAGGGCCTCCGGCCCTGCGTGATTTGCAGCCGTGTTTCTCCCGTGCCCCCGAGCCCCCGAGCCCCTGCGCCCCTTATTCGGAGTCCGTGCCCCTGTGCCCCTGAGCCCCTGTGCACCCCCACTTCCGAAGGAAGCCCACCTGCGCCTCCCGGTCCGGGATCCTCGTCCTCCCCGTATCCTTCAGGAAGGTCGGCGGGAAGGCCGGCTCGACCGAGGTCACCGTCGCGACCCCGTCCGCCAAATCGAAGACCGCGCGCCACGCCCCGCAGGCGATGTCGAACCCGCCGCCGCGGCGCTTGCGGATCCGCCGCGTGCGATGCGGCGAGGGATCGCGGCTGAGGATCTCCGTCATCCGTCCCTCGAACTCGACCTCCCATTCTTTCTCGAGCCAGGTCAGTTGCTCGCGCGCGAGCGGGGCGACGACGACCTTCGTCGGGCCGCGCGCCGCCTCGGCCGCCATGAACTCGCTCCACCAGCCGGTCGCGGCGTTCGGGAAGCTGTCGTAGGCCGGCAGGTAGGGCTTGATGTCCAGGATCGGCGTGCCGTCCACCAGGTCGCAGGGGCCGATCTCAATCCGGTTCTTGGTCACGCCGAACAGCCGGACGGGCGTGATGCCGAGGGGGTTCGGACGGTGAGGGGTGCGGGTGGCGAAGAGGCCGAGGCGGCGGTCGGGGCCGTAGGGTGGCAAGACCTTCGAGCGCCAGCGGGTGTTGAGGTGGAACCACCAGACGAGCCAGATGCGCTCGAAGCCGGCGAGGTCGTGGAGCGCCTCCTGGTAGCCCGGGACGGGCAGGAGCTCGATGACGTTGCGCTCCTCGCTCGCCTCGTCGGGCTGGTGCCGGGCGGCGTGCTTGAGGCGCTTGCCCGTGCGCACGAAGCCGATGGGGCGCAGGGTGAGCGAGGGGACCTCGGGACCGGCCTTGCTCACCAGGGCTCCCCTCCGAGGAGCTGGCCGCAGAGGCGATGGGCCGACCAGAGGCCGTCCTCGTGGAAGCCGTAGCGCTGCCAGGCGCCGGCGAAGTGGACGCGCGCAGCGGGCCGGGCGTTGAGGGCGGCGACCTCGCCCTGGGCGCGGAGCGCGGCGAGCGAGAAGAGCGGGTGGTCGCAGGGGATCGACCGGAGCACGCGGGCGGGGTCGACCTGCCCGGGGTGGTTGATGGTCACGAGGTAATTCTCGCGGTCGGAGACGCCCTGCAGCGAGTTCATCCAATAGTGCGTCGAGGTCAGCCGCTTGCCTCCCTCGTCCCAGGTCCGGACGTTCCACGAGGCGCGCGCGAGCGGCGTGCGGGGCAGCACGGACATGTCCGTGTGCACGGTGGCGACGTTGGCGTTCACCGCAAAGGCGCCGAGCACGCGCCGCTCCTCGTCGTCGGCATCCTGCAGCAGGCGGAGCGAGGTCGGGGCGTGCGTCGCGAGGATCACCCGGTCGAAGGCCTGCCACTCCCCGCCCACCCGCACCTCGGCGCCCTCGGGCGTGCGGCGCACCGCCTCGGCGGGCGACCCGAGGCGCACCTTGCCGCGAAGGCGCCCGAGCAGGGCGGCGACGTAGGTGCGCGAGCCGCCGGACGGCGTCAGCCAGGGATGCTGGGTGTGCAGGCCGAGGAAGCCGTGGTTGTGGAAGAAGCGCAGGAGCTTCGCCGCGGGGAAGCCGAGCATCACCTCGGGCGGCGTCGACCAGACAGCCGAGCTCATTGGCACGAGGTAGAGGTCGAGAAAGTCCCGGCCCAGGCCTTGGCGCTCGCACCAAGCCCCGAGCGGGGTGCTCTCGGCCTCGGCCGACTTCCATCCCTCGGCGGCGATCTTGTTGAAGCGGTTGATCTGCAGCAGCAGCGACCAGAAGCGCGGGCGGAGGAGGTTGCGCCGCTGGGCGAAGAGGTGGTTCAGCGAGGAGCCCGACCACTCGAGCCCGGTCGGGTCGTGGCGGACGGAGAAGGACATCGAGGTCGGCCGCGGCGCCGTGCCGAGCTCGCGGAAGAGCCGGCAGAGCAGGGGGTAGGTCACCTCGTTGTAGACCATGAAGCCGACATCCATCGGCTTGCGCTCGCCCGTGCCGGGCTCCGTCACGTCGATGGTGTGGGCGTGGCCGCCGGCGCGCGCGTCGCCGTCGATCAGCGTCACCTCATGCCAGGGGTCGAGGAAGCGGGCGCAGCCCAGGCCCGAGATGCCCGAGCCAATGACGGCGATCCGCTCGCGCCTCATGGCCTCAGCCGCGCCCCTTGGGGTCGGCGCCGGCCGCCTCCTCGTAGACCGAGGCGGGCACGGGCTTGAGGCCCCAGATCAGGCCGGTCCAGGAGAGGGCCTTGAGGAAGTAGTAGGTCGGGTCGAACTCCCACCAGTAGAAGCCTTGGCGGACCGTCGCCTGGTAGCGGTGATGGTTGTTGTGCCAGCCCTCGCCCAGCGTGATGAGGGTCAGGATCCAAGAGTTGCGGGAGTCGTCCGACGTCGCGAAGCGGCGCTTCCCCCAGACATGGGCCATCGAGTTGATGCAGGCCGTGCCGTGGAAGAGCGCCGTGGTGGAGATGAAGAAGCCCCAGACCAGCATCTGCGCCCCGCTTGTGTTGACGCCCACCGAGGCCAGCCACGCGCCGAAGCCGTAGCAGGCCGCGCCGAAGAGGATGGGCACCAGCACGTCGAAGCGGTTGAGGAAGACGAGCTCGGGGTACTTGGCTAGGTCGCGGATCTTCGAGTAGTCGGTCGGGAAGTTGCGCTTGCTGGTGATCCAGCCGATGTGCGACCACCAGAAGCCGTCCTGCACCGGCGAATGCTTGTCGTCGGGCTCGTCCGAATGCTGGTGGTGGTGGCGGTGCGTGTAGGCCCACCAGAGCGCCCCGCGCTGGACCGAGGTCGCCGCCCAGAGCGCGAGCAGGAACTGCATCGGGCGGGAGGTGCTGTAGGTCTTGTGCGAGAAATACCGGTGGAGCACGCCGGTCACGGCCAGCATGCGCCCCCAGTAGAGGGCGACGGCCGTCCAGGCCGCGGCCGGGCTCCAGCCCACCCAGAAGACGGCCAGGCAGCCGAGGTGGAGGACCACGAAGGGGATGCAGCGCGGCCAGTCCACCTTGTTGGGCGCGGTGAGCATGGCGTCCACGCCGCCGGGATGGTAGTCGGCGTCGAACCACCGGATCAGGGCGGTGCCAAGGCCCGTTTTGGGCTCCTTTTGAGGCGCGTGCATGCGAGGTGTATTCTTGGGTGCAAACGGGGGTTTCGCAACTGAATAGCCCGGCCCATCTCAGACAACTTGCGCCCCGGGCGGCGCTAGGATTGAAACAATCGCATGTCGGAGGTACCGAGCGCACCCGGCGACTGGCAGGCCTGGCTGTCCGAGAACGGACCCCGGCTCAGGCTCATCGCGCGCCATTGGGCCCGCTCCGACGCGGATGCCGACGACATCCTGCAGGAGGCGCTCATCCGCTACTGGCGCCACCAGCGCCACCTGCCCGGCGAACCCAACGCCCTCGTGGTCACCTCCATCCGGCGCGCCGCCCTCGACCTCGGCCGCCAGTCCGACCGTCGCCTCCGCCGCGAGCAGGCCGTCGCGGCCGACGCCGACCTCGTCGGCTGGTTCGAGCCCCCTGCCGACGAGCGCCACGCCTTCCTCGCCAAGGCCGTGCAGGAACTGCCCCCCGAGCAGCGCGAGGTCGTCGTCCTCCACCAATGGGGCGGCCTGACCTTCGAGCAGGTCGGCGAACAAATCGGCATTTCCCCAAACACCGCCGCCTCCCGGTGGCGCTATGCCTTGCAGAACCTCAAGAAAACCCTCGGCCCCGTCCTGTCATGAACGAAGACACCCGCGAGATCGAAGCCGCCCTCGGCTCCCTCCGCCCCCGTCGCCTCCCCGCCGGGCTGGAGGCGCGCCTCACCTCCGCCCTCGACGCCCCCGCGCCCGCCCGCCGACCCCGCGTCATTCCCTTCCTCGCCTGGGGCGGCCTAACCGCCGCCGCCTGCCTCGCCGTCATGCTGGCGTTGCCGGATGATGCGGTCGCGCCCACCGGCGCCGAGCCGATGATCATGGCCGCTCAGGCCGACGCTCCTCCGCCCATGCTGAGGTCCGCCCCGCCCCAGCCCGCCGCCGCCCGCGTGGCCAAGTCGGCCGCGGCCTCCGCCGCTCCCGACCTTCGCCTCGTCCGCGCCGAGCAGTCGCCTCCGGAGGCCACCCTTCTCGAGCCCGTGCGCCTTTCCGACGGCCTCTTCGCCCGTCCTGTCCGCGTGCGCTGGCACAACACGGCGCATTTCCGCGACACCCGGAGCGGCGCCGAGCTGGTCCGCCACGCGCCGCACGACGAGGTCATCGGCCTTGTTCCCTTCGAGACCGACTGACAGACAATTTCTCCCGCCCACCCCGCTTCCTTCCATACACCATGAGCCCGCTCCGACACATTCCCCTCCACGTCCTGCTCCTCGCCGGCCTCGCCGCCTCCGCCGACGCCCAGGAGACCTCGCCCAAGCCCGCCGCCCCCAAGGCCCCCAAGGCCTCGCCGGCCGACGCCGCCCAGCCCGCCGGCCCCCTCCAGCCCTATGTCGGCGTCAACGTCCTCCCCCTCACCCCCCGCTTCCGCGAGCAGGATCTCTCCACCGAGCTGCCCGAGGGCGTCGGCATCGTCGTCGGCTTCGTCGACCCCAAGGGTCCCGCCGCCGCCGTCCTTCAGGAGAAGGACGTCCTCACCCGGCTCGACGACCAGGTGCTGGTCAACGCCGAGCAGTTCCGGACCCTCGTTCGCAACCGCAAGCCCGGGCAAGCCGTCAAGCTCGTGCGCGTCCGCGGCTCCGATGTCGAAACCGTGGAGGTCGCCCTCGCCGGGCGCCCGGTCTCACAGCCGATCGCGGCCGCTCCCCGCCCCTCCGTCACCGCCGACCCTTCCGCTCCCGGCGGCGTCCGCATCACCATCAACGGCCAGGAGGTCGACCCCAGCCAGATGATCGGCGGCGGCGCTGTCACCTTCGGAGCGCCCGGCGCGCCGGGCGGCCAGGTGGTCATCGTCGGTCCCGGCGCCGCCAACCTCCCTCCGGAGATTCGCGAGCAGCTCGAGTCCATGCGCCAACGCGGCCTGCCCGTGCCCCAGCTCGACCTCGACCCCTCGGCCCCTCCCTCCGGCGCCGTCCGCTCCAGCACCACCACCTTCTCCCGCAGCTTCAGCCTCGGGACCGGAGCCGGCGTCAGCGGCACATCCAGCTACACCGACGAGGAGGGCTCGGTGAAGGTTCGCAATGAGAACGGCAAGAAGTTCGCCACGGTCAAGGACGCCGCCGGCGAGGTCGTCTTTGACGACGAAATCACGACTCCCGAGCAGCTTAAGGCCGTCCCTGAGGCCGCCCGGGCACGCATCGCCCTGATCGACGGCCCCGGCAAGTTGCCCAGTTTCCGCGGCCCCGAGGCCGCCCCCGCCCCCTCCGCCGACCCCGCCGCCGGAGCCGACAAGTCACAGCCCGGCTCCGCCCCCGCCCCCAAGTCGCGCAAGCCCATCGATCCGCGCGAGGGCGCCTGAGCTTTCCCCGGCCTATCGCGCTTGAGTTCCGGCGGTTGGTCGGTTCGTTGCTTTGCCATGGCATCCGACGTCGAACTGTTCTCCCGGGCCGTGGCGGCCTTCAATCTCGCCGCCACCGCCGCCCTCCTCGTCGGCTACGCCCGCATCCGGGCCGGCGATCGCCAAGGCCACGGCAAGGCCATGGGCGTCGCCTTCTTCCTGTCCGCCCTCTTCCTCGCCGTCTACCTCGCCTCCAAGGCCAACCTCGTTCTCCGCCATGACCGGCAGAATGTCGCCTACGCTCCCGAGCCCGGCTCCATCTGGGCCTCGCTCGGCTGGCTGTACTACCTCATCCTCATCCCTCACATCATCCTCGCCATCGTGGTCACCCCCTTTGTCATCCGGGCCGTCTGGCTCGCGGCCAAGGGGCGCTTCGAGGAGCACAAGCGCCTCACCCGCTGGGTCTTCCCGGTCTGGGTCTACGTCTCCGTGACCGGCATCCTCGTCTGGGTCTTCATGGAATTCAGCGGCTCCCTGGCGAAGGTTGTGTAAACAAGGGGCACGGGGGCACAGGGGCTCGGGAGGTACAGCTGCACAGGGGCGCCGGGGCCTGAGGGGCCCCGGAAAGGTGCACAGCTGCACAGGGGCACGGGAGTTAGGGCCGGCTCACTGAGCAGGCCTCGGATGTTCGTTTAGCGGTGTCCGCGGGTCAGCGGAGGGCCTCCGGCCCTGCGAGATTTGCAGCCGTGTCCCTCCCGTGCCCCTGTGCCCCCGTGCTTCTGAAACCCGTTACGTAGGGCCGGCTCACCGAGCCGGCCTCGGATGTTCGTTTAGCGGTGTTAGCGGTTCCGCGGAGGGCCTCCGGCCCTGCGAGATTTGCAGACGAGAAAATCGCGCCGCAGGCGCGACTACGGGGAGCACAGCTCCCTCCGCAGACACCGCAGACACCGCAGTTACCGCAGACACCGCTAAACCTACCGGTCACCGGCCACCGGCATTTCCCGCGCTTTCTCCCGAGCCCCTGTAAGCAGCGGGCTATTCCCGCTGTGCCCCTTGCAAAATAGTCCCCCACTTGCCCTCCGGGGGGAATCCCCTAACCTCAGTTACGTCGGAGAAAACAATCCGACCCGTGGCCACGGAGCTGAAACGATAGCGAAAGCGAAACGACAGCGAAAAGTGGAAGGCGGTGCCCATCGGGAAAAGGGATGGGATGGAAAAAGAGCGAAAGCGGAAGTCGGCCGAAAAAGGACAGGACACCGCCAAGATCAGGGAGGCCGGGCTCGGAGCCCGGCCTCCCTCCTTTTCCCGGGCGGGAAGCATGCTGCGCATCCTCCGACCCCCAATAATCTGTCTTGGGTAGGGCCGTTGCGCCGCAACGGCCGCGGCCCGCGCGGCGCGCGGACCCTACCCTCTGCCCCTCCCTGTATCTCCCATGCTCCTGAGCCCCTCACGGAGAGGCGTCCCTACCTGCGCCGCAGGCGCGACTACCGGGGCCGCAGGCCCCTCCGCCGACCCGCTGACACCGCTAACCCTACCTGTCACCGGTCATCCGCATCTCGTATTCCCTATTCCCCTAGTCCCCCGGTCCCCTGCCCCCCTGCCATCTCCCGAGCCCCTGTGCCCCTGCGCACTTTCCCTTCCGATTCCGCCTCGACCTTCCTTCCCGCTGTCTCCACATTTCCGTCACCGATGGAAGCCGAGCACACGACGCCGCCCCCCAGCCCCCAGACGGATCGATTCATCTTCTGGGGCGCCCTCCTCTTCCTTCTCGCCGCCGGCTTCTTCATGTACGCCTCGCTGCGCGAGGAGGAGCTTCGCCTCGCCGGCCTCCAAAAACTCGAGGCCGACCGCCGCGCCGAGCGCGCCGCCATCGAGCGGAGCCTCGCCCAGGGCACCCAGACCCTGAGCCTTTTCAGCGACAACCCCGAGTTCGTCCGCGACCAAGCCCGCGAGCGGCTCGGCGTGGCCGCCCCTGACGAGCTGGTCATTCGCCTCGAGCCCGGGGTCGCCGTCCCTTCCTCCAATTCGGCCCGCCCCGTCTCCTCGTTTGTCAATCTCCCGGCCGCGGAGTGAGTCCGGAGCCCCTTTGCGTTTGCCACGGCGCGCCGCGCGCCGCGTAATCCCTTCCCGATGGCCAAGAAAAAGCAGGTCACCTGGGGCGGCCGGTTCTCAACCGGCCCCGGCGCCCTCATGCGGCGCTTCAGCGAGTCGGTCTCCTTCGACCGGCGCCTCGCGCCCTTCGACATCCAAGGCTCGGTCGCCCACGCGACCATGCTGGCCAAGGTCGGCATCCTGACCCGCCGCGAGCGCGACCAGATCGTCGCCGGCCTGACCCGGCTCGGCCGCGAGGTCGCCGCCGGCAAGTTCCGCTGGAAGGAGGAGCTCGAGGACGTGCACATGAACCTCGAGCAGGCCCTCACCGCGCGCGTGCCCGCCGCCGCCAAGCTCCACACCGCCCGGTCCCGCAACGACCAGGTCGCCACCGACATGCGGCTCTATCTCAAGGCCGCCTGCGCCGAGGTCGACGTCGCCCTCGCCGGCCTCCTCCGCGCCCTTGTCCGCCAGGCCGACCGCCACGCCGACATCCTCATCCCCGGCTACACCCACCTTCAGCGCGCCCAGCCCGTCTCCGTCGCCCACCACCTGCTCGCCTACTGCGAGATGCTCGGCCGCGACCGCGCGCGCTTCGCCGCCGTGGCCGACGCCGCCAACTGGTGCCCGCTCGGCTCCGGCGCCATCGCCGGCACCACCCTGCCCATCGACCGCGAGCTCACCGCGCGGCTGCTCGGCTTTGTCGACGCCAAGGGCCGCCCGCGCGTCACCCCCAACTCGATGGACGCCGTCGCCGACCGCGACGCCGCCACCGAGTTCGCCTTCGCCGCCGCCCTCTGCGCCACCCACCTCTCCCGCATGGCCGAGGACCTCATCCTCTGGTCCACCGCCGAGTTCGGCTTCGCGCGCATGCCCGACGCCTTCTCCACGGGCTCCTCGCTCATGCCGCAGAAGCGCAACCCCGACTCGCTCGAGCTGCTGCGGGGCAAGGCCGCCCGGACGCACGCCTCGCTCACCCACCTGCTCTGCCTCGCCAAGGGCCTGCCCCTGACCTACAACCGCGACCTGCAGGACGACAAGCCGCCGGTCTTCGACGCCCACGACCAGGTCCTGCTCGGCCTCCAGGTCATGGCCGGCACCGTCGGCGGCATGACCCTCGACCGTCGCCGCTGCGCCGCCGCCGTGTCCGATCCGGCCCTGCTCGCCACCGACCTCGCCGATTGGCTCGTCCGCAAGGGCATGCCCTTCCGCCACGCCCACCACGCCGTCGGCCGGCTCGTCGCCGCCGCCGAGCGCCTGGGCACGCCCCTCGACCAGGTGCCCGACGCCGCCGCGCGCGAGGCCGACCCCGCCTTCCGCGGCGACTGGCGCAAGGTGTTCGACCTTGGCCGCGCCCTGCGCGCCCGGGACAACATCGGCATGCCCGGCCCCCGCCAGGTCGCCGCCCAGCTCAGGCGCTGGCAGCGCGCCCTCGGCTAAGGCCCGATGGAACTCGGTTACCTCGCCGCGGCTTGCCTCCTGGCCAGCCTGTCGCCGGGGCCCGCCAGCCTCTCCACCCTCGGCACCGCCCTGAGGTCGGGCTCCGCCCGAGCCCAGTGGCACACCCTCGGTCTCGCCGTCGCCGAGATTCCGGTCTCGCTGCTCGCCCTCGCCGTCGCCTCCGGCCTCAGCCAGTGGCCGTGGATGCTCACCGCCATCGCCTGGGCCGGCGTCGCCTGGTTCGGCCACCTCGGCGTCACGCTCCTCCTTTACCCGCGCGACTCGCTGCGCGAGGAGGACGCCGGGATCGACGGCCGGCTCGCCCTCTTCCTGCGCGGCCTGATCGTCAACCTGACCAACCCCAAGACCATCCCCTGGATGCTCCTTGTCATCCAGACCGCCCGGGTGCCGGTCGACAACCTCACCCCCGGCGTCATCGCCCTCTTCCTCCTCTGCACGGTCGGCGCCGAGGCCCTCGTCATGTCCGGCTACGCCGGCCTGGCCGGCAAGCTCCGCCCCCGCCTCGCCGACCCCGCCTTCGCCCGGGGCATCGACCGGGTCACGGGCGTCCTCTGGCTCGTCCTGGCCGGTCTGGCCCTGCGCGCCGCGCTCGGCTGATTTTCCGGTTTCCGCCGCCCCGCGCCTGTGCAGGCTGGCGGATGCCCCGACCATGCGCCCCTTCCTCGCCCTCGCCGCCTTGCTCCTCGCCGGCTGCGCCTCCCAGCCCGTCGCCCAGCCCGACCCCCGCCTGTTCGAGATGCGCGTCTACTACGCCGAGCCCGGCAAGCTCGACGCGCTCCACGCGCGCTTCCGCGACCACACCTGCGCCCTCTTCGAGAGGCACGGCATGACCAACCTCGGCTACTTCGTGCCCGCGGGCGACAACCCCGAGCGCAAGCTGGTCTACTTCCTCGCCTTCCCCGACCGCGCGGCGCGTGACAAGTCCTTCCGTGATTTCGCTGCCGATCCCGCCTGGAAGGGCGCCGTCGCCTCGAGCGAGGCCCAGGGCAAGCTCGTGGCGCGCATCGACAACGCCTTCCTCCGCGCGACCGACTTCTCGCCGCGCGCCGAGCCCGGCACCCTCGGCCGCCCGCTCTTCGAGCTGCGCACCTACGCCACCGAGCCCGGCCGCCTGCCCAACCTGCTCGCGCGCTTCCGCGACCACACCTGCGCCCTCTTCGAGAGGCACGGCATGACCAACCTTCCCTACTGGGTGATGGACGCCGACCAGCGCGGCGCCCGCTCCAACCTCATTCCCGGACGCACCCTGGTCTATCTCCTCGCGCACCGCGACGAGGCCGCCGCCCGCGCCTCCTTCGCCGCCTTCCGCGCCGACCCCGCCTGGGTCCGCGCCAAGGCCGACTCGGAAGCCGCCGCCGGGGGCCCGCTCACCGTTCCCGATGGGGTCAAGGGCGAGTTCCTTGTCCCGACCGACTATTCCCGGGTCAAGTGAGCCCGCGGCTGCCCTCGGTCGACCTCGTCCGCGCCTTCGCGCTGCTCGGCATCTGCGTGGTCAACCTTCCGCAGATGGGAATGGAGTATGGCGACTCGCTCGCCGCCCCCGTCGGCGGCGTCGACCAGGCCGCCCGGCTTTTCGTGGCGACCTTCCTCGAGGCCAAGTCCTTCCCCGTCTTCGCCTTCCTGCTCGGCTGGGGGCTGGGGGGACAATGGGAGCGCGGCCGCTTCGAGGGGTTCGCCCCGCGCCACCTCCGCCGCTGCGCCGCCCTCGCCGTCCTCGGCCTCCTGCATGGCGCGCTGGTTTACACCGGCGACATCCTTCTGCCCTACGCCATCCTTTCCCTTCTCGCCTGGCCGCTGCTGGCGGCCACTCCCCGCACCCTCCTGCGCGTCGCGCTCGCCATGCTCGCCCTCGGCGTGCTCTTCCTGCTCCTTCTGGGATTCACGCTTCGGTTCTTCGCCGGCTTCGCCGACGACCCCATGCTGCTCAGCCGCTTGGGCGGCACCTTCGCCGAGGCCACCCGCCAGCGCATGGAGGATTTGCCGACCGACTTCTTCTCCGCGATGCTCTTCAACGGACCCATCGCCCTCGGAGCCCTGCTCGCCGGCGTGGCCGCCGCCAAGTCCCGCTTCCTGGAAGCCCCGGATCTCCTTGCGAGAACCCGCGCCCTCCTTCCCCTCCCCCTCGTCCTCGTCCTCGGGATCGGTTTTGCCGCCAATCTCATCTACGGAACGACCATGGCCTTCGCGGGCGCCGAGAGCCCGGCCGCCTTTCCCGCCTTCGGCGCCGTGGGCGTCGGCTCGCCCATTCTCGCGGCCCTCTGGCTCGTCCTCCTTCTCCGCCTGGCTTCCCGCTGGGATGCGCCCGGCTGGCTGATGGCCGCCGGCCGCAACTCCCTCAGCGCCTATGTTTTCCAGGGCGTCGCGGCCGGTTGGGTTTTCGGTTCCTACGGCCTCGGCCTCTTCGGTCATCTCGGCTTCGCCGGCCTGCTCGCCCTCGCCCTCGGGGTCTGGCTCGCGAGCTGCCTCGTTGCGGCCGCCTGTGAGCGACTCCTCGGGGCCGGGCCGCTTGAGCACCTGCTCCGGGCGGTCACGGGCCGGCGCCCCCCGGCGCGCCCCCAGCCCCCGCCCTTGCCGGTCGGCTGAATCCGACCCGCCTAGGCCAGCAGGCCCTTGACCAGCTTGCCATGGACGTCGGTCAGGCGGAACTGGCGTCCCTGGTAGCGATACGTCAGCGCCTCGTGGTTGATGCCGCAGAGGTGGAGGAGCGTCGCCTGCATGTCGTGCACGTGCACCGGATCCTTGGTGATGTTCCAGCCGAAGTCGTCCGTCGCCCCGTGCACATGGCCCTTGCGGACGCCCCCCCCGGCCAGCCACCAGCTGTAGGCGCGCCCGAAGTGGTCGCGCCCGTTGGGCTTCGCGGTCGGGCCCTGGCCGAAGGGCGTGCGCCCGAACTCCCCGCCCCAGACGACCAGGGTGTCGTCCAGCATCCCGCGCTGCCTGAGGTCCTTGACCAGCGCGGCGCTCGGCTGGTCGGTGTCCTTGCACTGCACCTCGAGCTGGGAGAAGAGGTTGTTGTGCTGGTCCCAGCCCGCGTGCATCAGCTGGGTGAACCGCACCCCGCGCTCGGCGAGCCGCCGCGCGATCAGGCAGTTGTTGGCGAAGGTGCCCGGCACGAGCACATCCGGCCCGTACATCTCCAGGACGGACTTGGGCTCGTTGCGGAAGTCGAGCAGGTCCGGCACCGACGCCTGCATGCGAAACGCCATCTCGTACTGCGAGATGCGGGTCTCGATGGCCGGGTCGCCGACCGCCCCGAAGTGCGCCCGGTTGAGCGCCTGCATGTCCTCGAGCAGCCGGCCGCGGGCCTCGCGGCTGACGCCGGCGGGATTGCGCACGTAGGGCACCGGGTCGCCCGAGCCGCTGAAGCGCACGCCCTGGTGTTTCCCGGGCAGGAAGCCGTTGCCCCAGTAGTGCTCGAAGAACAGCTGGCCGCAGGACTTCGCGCGGTCCGACGAGGTCATGACCACGAACGCGGGCAGGTCGGCGTTCATCGTGCCCAGGCCATAGGCCAGCCAGGCCCCCATGGAGGGCCGGCCGGGAATCTGCGACCCCGTCATGAAGAAGGTCACACCGGGCGCGTGGTTGACCGCCTCGGTGTGGAGCGAGCGCACCACGCAGATCTCGTCGGCGATCTCGCCGATGTGGGGGATGAGGTCGCTCAGGCCCATGCCGCTCCGCCCGCGGTTGCGGAAGGGCTTGAGCGCGGGGACGGCCGGGAAGCTCTTGTAGCCGCTGGACATCGTCGAGAGGCGCGTCTCGCCGCGCACGCTCGCCGGGATGTCCTTCCCCGCGTGCGCCAGCAGCGCGGGCTTCTCGTCGAAGAGGTCGACATGCGAGGGGCCCCCTCCCTGCCACAGGCAGATGACCCGCTTGGCCTTCGGCGCGAGGTGGGGCAGGCCGGGCAGGGCGCCCAGCGGGTCGACGGCGGCCTTGCCGCCCGCGAGCAGGTCCTTCGCCAGCAGCGAGGAAAGGGCGACCGTGCCGATGCCCTGGACGGAGGCGCTGAGGAAGCTGCGGCGCGTCAGGGCGGCGCGCCACTCGGAGGGCGAGAGGAGGGAGGGGTCCATGTCAGTCGCGGGTCTGGGCGGCGTCGAGGTTGAGGATGCCGAGGCAGGTGGCGGTCAGGGCGGCGTGCTCCGCGGCGGGAAGGGAGGCGTCGCGGGGCACCGTGCCGATGGCGAGCAGCTCGCCCGCCGCCTTGGCGTCGGCCGCGTACACCGCGCGCTGCCCGGCCAGCATGCGCGCGAGCAGCCCGGCCTCGGCCGCGTCGGGCGCGCGGCCCAGGGCGAGCCGGAAGGCATGGCTGAGCCGGGTGGCGTCGTCGCCCCCCGCCTTCCAGGCGCGCTCCGCGAGCATCCGCGAGGCCTCGACCCAGGTCGGGTCGTTCATCATGGTGAGGGCGTGGAGGGGCGAGGCGGTGGGGGTCAGGCGCACGCGGCAGGCCTGGCGCGTCGAGGTGTCGAACAGGTTGACCGGCGCGATGGTGCGTCGCCAGAAGGTGTAGAGGCTCCGGCGGTGGAGGTCGCGGCCCTTGGACGCCGGGTAGGTGAAGTCGCGTTCCTTCGTGATCGCGAGGCTGGCCCAGGGATTGGGCGGCATGTAGGGGTAGACCGGCGCGCCTCCCAGCTCGCGATTGAGCAAGCCGGATGAGGCCAGCGCGAGGTCGCGCAGCACGGGCGAGGGCAGCCGGTAGCGCGGCGCCCGGGCGAGCAGCCGGTTTTCCGGGTCCTTGGCCAGGTGCTCCGGTGTCACCTTGCTCGACTGCCGGTAGGTGCGGCTGGTCACCATCAGGCGCTGCAGGGCCTTGGTCTTCCAGCCCGACTCGCGGAACTCCACCGCCAGCCAGTCGAGCAGCTCGGGATGGGTCGGCAGCTCGGCCTGCACGCCGAGGTCCTCGGACGTCCGCACGATGCCTTGGCCGAAGAAATGCTGCCACTGCCGGTTCACCTGCACGCGCGCGACCAGGGGATTGGCGGGGTCGAACATCCAGCGCGCCAGGCCGAGCCGATTCGAGGCCGCGCCGGCGGGCAGCGGGGGCAGGAAGGCGGGGGTGCCGAAGGGGACCTTCTCCCTGGGCATGCTGTAGTCGCCTCGGTCGAGCCGGTGCGTGTCGCGGCGCTTCGCGTCGCTCATGACCATGACCTTGGCGACGGACTTGCGGAGCGCGTCCAGGCGGCCCTTGGCGTCCTTGTCGCCCGCCTTTGCCAGCGGCTCCAGCCGGGCGATCTCCGCCTCCTCGGCCGCCGTGGGCACGTCGAGCACCGGCGTGTCCAGTCGGAATCGACCGTTGTTCAGGTGGGGCACGCCCTTCTCCGGCACCTGGTTGAACGCGGCGAGGAAGCCGTAGTAGTCCCGCATCGTGATCGGGTCGTACTTGTGGTCGTGGCACTGGGCGCAGGACACGGTGAGCCCGAGCCAGGTCGTCGCCGTGGTGTCGACCCGGTCGAAGAGGCTGACGAACCGCTGCTCCTCCTCGATGTTGCCGCCCTCGCCGTTGAGGATGTGGTTGCGGTTGAAGGCCGTGGCGAGGATCTGCTCGCGCGTCGCCCCGGGAAGCAGGTCGCCCGCCAGCATCTCCGTGCTCAGCTGGTCAAAGGGCTTGTCCGCGTTGAGCTGCCGCACCAGCCAGTCGCGCCAGACCCACTGGTGCGTGTCACCGTCCTGCTGGAAGCCGTTGCTGTCCGCGTACCGCGCGGCGTCCAGCCAGGGCAGGGCCATGCGCTCGCCGTAGTGCGGCGAGGCCAGCAGGCGGTCGACCTGGCGCTCGTAGGCCCCCGGGGCCTTGTCCGCCACGAACGCGGCGGTCTCCTCCGGGGTCGGCGGGAGGCCGGTCAGGTCGAGCGACAGCCGTCGGAGCAGGGTCTCGCGCGAGGCCTCCGGCGACCAGCCTAGCCCGGCCTTGCGCAGCCGGGCGCCCACGAACGCGTCGATCGGGTTCGCCTCCCCGACCTCGGGGGGCTTGGGGCGGACCGGGGCGACGTACGCCCAGTGGTCGCGGTAGACCGCGCCCTCGGCGATCCAGCGCCTCAGGGTCGCGCGCTGCTCGGGTGTGACCGTCCGATGGGAGTCCGGCGGCGGCATGATGTCGTCGGGATCCGTGGTCTCGAGGCGCCGGATGATCTCGCTCGCGTCCGGGTCGCCCGGCACGATGGCCTTGGCCGCGACGGCGGCGTCCCGCACATCCAGCCGGAGGTCGGCCTCGCGCTTCGCCCCGTCGGGGCCGTGGCAGTAGAGGCAGTTCTCCGAGATGATGGGCCGGACCTCCGTGTTGAAGTCCACGGGTAGCTTCGCCTCGCCGCACGAGGACAGGCCGGCGGCGGCCACCCCGGCAAGGATGGCCGCAACGCTGGACTTGGCCAAGGCGGGGCGGGGCACGCCGTTTCAGACAGGCCGATGGCGGCCAGGTTTCAGCCCTTCTCGCTCAGAAGCTGTAGCCGACCGAGAGCTTGATGACTGGGAAGAGGTTGAGCTTGTCCAGGTCGTCGCGCAGCTCGGCGGCCTCGCGATCGAGGATGCCTGGGTCCTCGTCCAGCGCCAGATCCAAGGCGCCGCCGGGGATGGTGGTCGGGCTGACGCCGATGTCGGGGCTGCCGAGCTCCAAGCCGATGTCCAGCGCCACGGTGAAGCCGTCGCGGGCCAGGCCCCAGCCGATTCCCAGGTAGGGTCGCGCGCTGTAATCTACGGATCCAGTCACACTTTCGCCGGGATCGACGACCACGGAGCCGCCCCCGAGATCGAGGGCCGCGCCGGTGCCGCGTGCGGTCAGCTTGGCCAGGCTGTGGTTGGAGAAGTTGACCCCCGCGGTTAGCCGAAAGGACCCGGCGAAGGGCTTGTAGTCGAGAAAGACTCCCTGGGTGGCGAGCTCCAGGTCGCCCTCCCACTCGATGCCCGACTCGGTCACGGTGTCGTCGTAGCTGAGGCTCGCGATCTCGCCGCGCACGGAGAAGTTGTCGTTGATGTGGTAGCCGACGCCGGCGCCGATGCCGCCGGTGCCGCCGACCGCGTAGACGAGGATGCCGAGGTCTTGGCGCCCCGGCTCAGGGGCGGCATGAACGGCCGCGGCGACGAGGGTGGTGAGGGCGATGACGGGGATTTTCATCCCCATCACCCTAGTCGAGATCACCATTCTGGGTCAACGGACTGTTTTAGGCCGAGGGGTCGAAGCCGTGGGTGGAGAGGAAATCCTCCACCGACCTGCTCAGGCCTGGGCGCATGGCGGCCGGGACGGGTTTGGACGCCTCCGCGGCGCAGCTCAGGTAGCCGAGCTTGCGGCGGCCGTCAGCATCCACGCCTCGGGCCTCGGTCCAGCGCTGGAGGATGGCGGCGGCGCGCGCCCACTCGGGCCAATCCTGACCCGCGGCGTCCGCGGCCTCCACGAGGGCGCAGAGCGGGAGGTCGCCGAGCAGGCGCAGGGCGGCGTCGGCGTCGGCCTCTCCGACGGCGCCGACCAGCTTGGCCCGGTCGCTCATGTCCGGTAGCCGAGCACGGGTGCCAGCCACTTCTCGGCCTGGGCCACGGTCCAGCCCTTACGGCGCGCGTAGTCCTCGACCTGGTCCTTCTGGAGGCAGTCGACGTCGAAGTAGACCGAGCCGGGATGGCCGAAATAAAGGCCTGAGACGGAGGCCGCGGGGCTCATTGCGTAGGACTCGGTGAGGGAGCAGCCTGTCGACTGCTCGGCGTCGAGCAGCTTCCAGATGAGGGCCTTCTCGGTGTGCTCGGGGCAGGCCGGGTAGCCGGCGGCGGGACGCCTCCCCGCGTAGGCCTCGTCGATGAGCTCCTGCACGCTGAGGCGCTCCTCGGGCGCGTAACCCCAGAGCCGGGTGCGCACCTCGCGGTGGAGCCATTCCGCCGTGCCCTCGGCGAGGCGGTCGGCCAGGGCCTGGATGAGGATCTCGCGATAGGGATCCTTCTCCTTGAAGGACTTCGCATAGGCGTCGAGCTCGTGGCCGGCGCTCACCACGAAGGCGCCGAGGTGGTCGCCCGGCTGGTCCGAGACGAGGTCGGCCAGCGAGCGGCAACGGTCGGTGGCGGGCCGGACGGCCTGGTCGCGGAGGAAGTGGAAGTCGCCGAGGGCCTTCGCCTGCCCGGCGTCGGCGAAGACGCGGACATCGTCCCCGACGCGCCGGGCCGGCCAGATTCCCGCGGCGGCGCGCAGGCGCACGCGGTTGTGGCGGAGGAGGTCGTCGAGCTCCCGGCGCGCGTCGTCGAAGAGCTTGCGCGCCTCGGCGCCATATTTCTCCGAGGTGAGGATCCTCGGGAAGGTTCCCTTCAGCGACCAGGTCACGAAGAAGGGCGTCCAGTCGATGATCTCGGCCACCGCCGCGGGGTCGATCCCGTCGAAGGCGGTGGCGCCGGGCTTGGCCGGGGCGCGGGGAGCCTTGCCCTCGGGCACCAAGGGGCGGGCGCGTGCCGTCGCGAGGGGCACCGACGCGGCGGGGCCGCGCGACTCGTAGTCCTCGCGGATCCTGGCCTGGCGGGCCGCCAGGTCGGCGACGTACGCGGCGTGCTTCTCGGACGAGCTCAGGTCGGAGCAGACGGTGGTCACGAGCGAGGCGTCGGCCACGTGCACGACGGGCCCGCCGTGGCGGTGGGCGATCTTGATCGCGGTGTGCTCGCGCGAGGTCGTGGCGCCGCCGATGAGCAGCGGCTTGTCGATCCCGGCGCGCTTTAGGGCGTCGGCGACGGCCATCATCTCGTCGAGCGAGGGCGTGATGAGGCCCGAGAGGCCGATGAAGTCGGCCCCCGTCGCCTTGGCCTGCTCGACGATGCGGTCGGTCGGCACCATCACCCCGAGGTCGACCACCTCCCAGTTGTTGCAGGCGAGGACGACCCCGACGATGTTCTTGCCGATGTCGTGCACGTCGCCCTTGACCGTGGCGATGAGGAAGGTGCCGCGCTTGGACCCGGACGACTTCTCCGCGAGGAGGGCCGGCTCAAGGGCGGCCACCGCCTTCTTCATCACGCGGGCGGACTTGACCACCTGGGGAAGGAACATCTTGCCCGCGCCGAAGAGGTCGCCGACCACGCGCATGCCGTCCATCAGCGGGCCCTCGATGACCTGGATCGGCCGGCCCAGCTCGGCCAGGGCCTCGAGGGTGTCGCCCTCGATGTGGGAGTCGTCGCCCTTGACGAGGGCGTGCTTCAGGCGGTCGGGCAGCGGCAGCTCGCGCCAGGCCTGGGCGTCGGAGGGACCCTCCTCGGCCTTCTCCTTCGAGAAGCGGGCCGCCGCGCCGGTGAGGCGCTCGGTCGCGTCCTCGCGGCGGTTGAGGAGCACGTCCTCGACCAGCTCGCGCAGCTCGGGGTCGATTTCCTCGTAGACCTCGAGCATGCCGGCGTTGACGATGGCCATGTCGAGCCCCGCCGCGATGGCGTGGTAGAGGAAGGCCGAGTGCATCGCCTCGCGCACCGGGTTGTTGCCGCGGTAGGAGAAGGAGATGTTGGACAGTCCACCCGAGGTGCGGGCCCCGGGGCAGCGCCGCTTGACCTCGCGCACCGCCTCGATGAAGTCGACCGCGTAGCCCGCGTGCTCCTTGATGCCCGTGCCGACGGTCAGGATGTTGCAGTCGAAGATGATGTCCTCGGGGTCCGTGCCCGCCTGCTCGGTCAGGACCTTGTAGGCGCGCTCGCAGATGCGCACCTTGTCCTCCTTGGTCGCGGCCTGGCCCCTCTCGTCGAAGGCCATCACCACCATGGCCGCGCCGAAGCGCGCGCAGACCCTCGCCTGGCGGACGAGCTCGGCCTCGCCCTCCTTGAGCGAGAGCGAGTTGACGACGGGCTTGCCCTGCACGCAGCGCAGCCCGGCCTCGAGGATCGCCCACTTGGACGAGTCGATCATCACGGGCACCCGGGCGATGTCCGGCTCGACCGCGAGGAGGTTGAGGAAGCGCGTCATCGCCGCCACGCCGTCGAGCAGGCCGTCGTCGAAGTTGACATCGATTACCGCCGCCCCGTTCTCGACCTGCTGCCGGGCCACCTTGAGGGCCTCGGCATAATCGTCGGCGAGGATGAGCTTCTTGAACCGGGGCGAGCCCGTCACGTTGGTCCGCTCGCCGATGTTGACGAACGAGGCGGCGCCCCCCGTGAGGTTGAGCGCCTCGAGGCCCGCCAGGCGCAGGGCGGGCGCGGCCGCCGGCACGGCGCGCGCGGCGAAGCGCCCGGTCCGGCGCCGGATGGCCGCGATGTGCGCGGGCGTCGTGCCGCAGCAGCCGCCGACAAGGTTGACCAGCCCGTCGCGGGCGAAGGTCTCGAGGATCGCCGCGGTGTCCTCCGGACCCTCGGGGAAGCCCGTGGGCGAGAGGGGGTTGGGCAGGCCGGCGTTGGGGTAGCAGGAGACGAAGGTGTCCGCCTTGCGCGCCAGCTCCTCGATGTGCGGGCGCATCTGCTCGCCGCCGAGGGCGCAGTTGAGGCCGATGGTCAGCGGCTTGGCGTGCCGCACGGTGTTCCAGAAGGCCTCGACGGTCTGTCCGGTCAGCGTGCGGCCGGAGGCGTCGGTGATGGTGCCCGAGATGAGCAGGGGCACGCGGCTGCCGCGCGCCTCGAAGGCCTCGTCGATCGCGACCAGCGCGGCCTTCAGGACGAGCGCGTCGAAGACGGTCTCGCACAGGAGGCAGTCCGCGCCGGCGTCGAGCAGGGCGTCGACCTGCTCGCGGTAGGCGTCGCGGACCTGGTCGAAGGTCACGTCCCGCTTGCCAGGGTCGGTGACATCGCGCCCCATCGAGAGCGTCTTGTTCGTCGGGCCGAGGGCGCCGGCGACCAGGCAGACGCGCCCGGGCGAGGCGGCCTCGGCGGCCTTGGCCGCCCGGCGGGCCACCGCCACCGCCGCCGCGTTGATCTCCCTCACCAGGTGGGCCAGGCCGTACTCCTCCTGCGCGATGGAGGTGCCGTTGAAGGTGTTGGTCTCGATGATGTCCGAGCCCGCCTCGAAGTAGGCCCGGTGCACCTCCTCGACGACCTCGGGCTTGGTCAGGACGAGGAGGTCGTTGTTGCCCTTGAGGTCGCGCGGATGGTCTTTCAGCAGGTTCCCCCGGTAGTCGGCCTCCGAGAGCTTCCGTTGCTGCAGCATCGTGCCCATCGCGCCGTCCAGGTAGACAATGCGCTCCCGCAGGAGCGCCTCGAGGCGCTCCCCGGCCGGATTGAGCGGCAAACGGGCGGGCATCCCCTCCACCCTGCCCAGCCTCCCGCCACCGTCAAGGAGGGGATGGGACATAGGGGGATGAGGTGGATAGGATAATGGGCTTGGGTAAGGACTGCTCACCGAGACGTTCGACCAAAGGCATGCGGACGCCTCGGTGAGGCGTCCCTACCCATGGAAAACCCACCACAAAAAGATGCGTCGCCCTCAGGGATTTGGATTCGGCGGCTTTTTCGCCCGGACGAGGTCCTGGGCGCGGTAGAGCACGAGGCGCTTCTGGAAGAACTTCTCGTCGCCGCCGAGCAGGGGCTGGAGCTCGAGCGTGTGGCTGGGCTTGATGCCGAGGCCGGCGAACTCCGTCTCGGCGTCGCCGCCCTGCCAGTAAAGGATGCCGTTGGGCAGGGAGTGCTTGGCGCCCTGGCGGACGAGCTGGCGGGTGTGGGCCACGAACTCGGGCATGCTCGCCACGGCGCGGCCGGTGACGAAGTCGTGCTCGTGGCGGAGCGTCTCGGCGCGGGCGTTGCGCACCTCGACGTTCCTGAGGCCGAGCCGCTTGGCGATGTCCTCCACGCAGGCCACCTTCTTGCCCACCGAGTCGACCAGCGTGACGTGCGCCTGGGGGTAGAGCACGGCGAGGATCAGGCCCGGGAAGCCGCCGCCCGTCCCCACGTCGATCACCCGGGCTCCGTTCATCAGCTTGAGGAAGCGGACGGCTGCGACGCAGGGCGCGTAGTGGTGCCACTCGAGGTTCTCGATGTCCTTGCGCGAGACCAGGTTGACCTTCTCGTTCCATTCCCGGTGCAGGGCGGCCATCGCCCTCAGCTTGTCCCATGCCTCGGCGGGCACCTCGGGGAAGATGGGGATCATGCGGTCCATGGGAGCTAAAGGCTGTGGCGGAGGATACGGAGGTGGCGGAGGAAGAGACGAGGGTCAACCTTGCGCCGACCGCTGGCTCCGGCGCGACCCCTAACTGCGATGCCGAGGCCAGGGAGCCAAGCCTCCTGCTTGGGTTCGCGCTCGCCTCCGCTCCTTCCTTGGATGTTCTCTCTCCCAATCCTCCGCCCCCTCCGCCCCCTCTTCCCACCCAAACCATGCTCTCCCACGTCGTCCTCTTCTGGCTCAAGCCCGACCTCACCGTCGCCCAGCGCGCCGAGTTCGAGACGCGTCTCCGCGCCCTCGGCGCCATCCCGGGCCTGGCCAAGTTCCACGTCGGCACCCCCGCCTCGACCGATCGGTCGGTCATCGACCGCACCTACTCCTTCGGCCTCAACCTCGTCTTCCCCGACATGGCCGCGCACGACGCCTACCAGGTCCACCCGACCCACCAGGCCTTTGTCGACAACTGCAAGGCCTTCTGGACGAAGGTCCTGATCTACGACTTCGACTGAGGCTCAGCTGGCCGACCGGCAGCGCCAGATTCCCACGCCCAGGATAAGTAGGATGCCAAGCGCCAGGCAGGGCGTGCCGACATGGAAGGTGACCAGGTTCATCGCCCCCTTGGCGATGCTCGAGAGGATGTCGCTCACCCAACCCGGCATCTCGACGCTGCTCTTCCCGCCGAGGGAGACCATGGACAGGAAGGTGGCGAGGACTCCCGCCGCCGACCACACGAACCAGCGGGTGCGTCCGAGCACGGCCAGCGCCAGGGTGGCGGCGGCGAGGGCGACCAGCACGTATACCCGCGGCTCCGAGACCAGGCTGAAGGTCACCGTCTTCGCCAAGGGGCCGATGCCCACGCTGGCCAGGGGAGCCGTCGCCCCGATGGCCAGCAGCACGGCCCCGACGCCGCCGATGATTCGGGCAAGCTGGTGGTTGCGGTCGGCCGAGGGCGGGAAGGCGAGGGGGCTCATGTCGGGGAGACTGACGCCCTTGCCACCGCTTCGCCAGCCTTGGAATGCGCCGTCGACCGACAAAAAACCCCGCCTTGGGCGGGGTTTGTCAAAGCCTGGGGCTTTCTCAGATGCCGCAGCTGGCGTTGGCCGTGGGGACGACCTGCACCGAGCGGTGCTCGCGGTCCCACTTCACGATGCCATCCTTGAGCGCGAACAGGGTGTGGTCGCGGCCCATGCCGACGTTGCGGCCCGCGCGCATCTTGGTGCCGCGCTGGCGGAGGAGGATGGAGCCCGCGGAGGCGAACTCGCCGCCGTAGAGCTTCACGCCGAGACGCTTGGAGGTGGAGTCGCGGCCGTTGGAGGAGGTGCCGCCGCCTTTCTTCGTTGCCATGGCAGTTCAGTGAGGGGTTGGGAAGGTTCAGCCCTGGATGGACTCGATCTTGACGACCGAGAGCTCCTGGCGGTGGCCGCGGCGGCGGTAGTAGTTCTTGCGGCGACGGTGCTTGAAGATGCGGATCTTCTCGCCGCGCTTGTTCTCAAGGAGCTTGGCCGTGACCTTGGCGCCCGCGACGGTCGGGGTGCCGACCTTGGCGCCCGCGCCCTCGCCGAGGAAGACCACCTGGTCGAAGGTGATGGTGTCACCCTCCTTCGACTCCGGGAGGAGGTTGATGGTGAGGATGTCGCCTTGCTTGACGGTGAACTGGCGACCGGAGGTTAGAATCGTGGCCTTCATGGCGGGCGGAAGGTCGGAGCAAAGGAACCCCGGCTGGCTTGGCAAGGGGTTTTTTGCCTAGGTTTTCGCCTTGGAGCCCCCGTTGCGGCCTTCACCCTAGGTTCATGAACCCGTTTCAGGCCCCCCTGACCCCTCCGGACGACCTCCGGGCGCGCCTGGACCGCAACCTGGCCAAGGGGCCGGATCTCCATCCCTCAGCCTTTGTCCACCCCCGCGCCGTGGTGGAGGGGGCGGTGACCGTCGGGGCGAAGTCCAGCATCTGGCCCTGCGCGGTCCTGCGGGGGGACATTGAGCCGATCTCGGTCGGGCAGGGCACCAACATCCAGGACGGGGCCGTCGTCCATGTGGCCGACGGGCTGCCCGCCCGCATCGGCGACCGCGTGACGGTCGGGCACCTGGCGATGATCCACGCCTGCGAGGTCGGCGACGAGTGCCTCATCGGCATGCACGCCACCTTGCTCGACGGGTGCAAGGTGGGCGCCCGCTCGATTGTCGGCGCCGGCGCGCTGGTCACCAAGGGCACCGTCATTCCCCCGGGCTCGCTCGTCCTCGGCTCGCCCGCCAAGGTCGTCCGCGCCCTCTCCGCCGAGGAGCAGGCGGCGCTTCCCGGCTGGGCGGAGAAGTACATCGTCGTGGCCGAGCACCACGTGCGGTGGCGCTGATGGCCTCGTCGGCCGAGCTCGCGATTCCAAGGGCCTGCTGGGAGCGGCGCCGCGCCGCCCACCATGCGCGCGTCGACCGTCTCACCGCCGCCCGTCGCGCGCGCGCCGCGGCGGGCCTCGCCCATCCCGTCGAGGACTTCCTCTTCACCTACTATCCCTTCCGGATCGGCGCGCTGCGGCGCTGGTCGCCGGGCTGGGGCGCCGCGCTCGAGGGCGAGTCCGCGCCCGAGGGCGAGGGTTGGTGGTCCCGCGAGGGCGCCGTCCTGCGCGTCGCCGAGGCGGAGCGCGACGCGACCGCGCTCCGCCTCGCCCGCTTCATCCGCGACCTTTGCGCCGCCGTCGCCGCCCGCCCCGCCTTCCACGGCTGCTTCGGCCTGCACGAGTGGGCGATGGTCTACCGCTCGGCCGAGGCCCGCCGCCATGCCGCCTGGCCCCTGCGCCTCGGCGCCGAG
Source organism: Opitutia bacterium (assembly GCA_046315175.1). GTDB lineage: Bacteria > Verrucomicrobiota > Verrucomicrobiia > Opitutales > UBA953 > UBA8828. The sequence continues at coordinate 24,701 of JBKDBK010000002.1, forward strand.
GGGACCGACGCCGTGGTGGAGTCGATGCCCGTGCGCTGCGGCCACTTCGACGCCTTCCGGTTCTTCACCCCGGAGGCCCGGCCCCTCAACCGACTCCAGCCCGACCTCGCCGGTCGGCTCGCCAACGAGCAGCCCGGCTGCATCCACGTGAACATGGACCTCTACAAGTGGGCCATGAAGCTGAGGCAGCTGGTCCCCTCCGAGCTGGCCGCCGACGCCTTCGACCTCGCCCTGCGGGCGCGCGAGACCGACATGCGCGCGAGCCCCTACGACCTGCGCGCCCTCGGCCTCGAGCCCATCCGCGTCGAGACGCCCGAGGGCCGCGCCGACTACGAGGCGACCCAGCGCGCCCTGGCCGAGGCCGCCGCGCCGATTCGCGCGCGGCTCCTCGCGGCGTGCGACCTCATCCTGGGGGCCTGAGCCCGCTCAGGGCAGGCGCCGCACCTTGATGTCGCGGTAGTCGATCTTGCACCCCGGGTCGTGCGCCTGCAGCGCGAAGGTGCCGGAGCCGAGCCGCCGGCCTTCCATGCCCGCGGGCGGCTTCCAGCCCTCGGGTTCCGTGAAGTCGGTCGTGGGCTTGCCGTTGATCCAGACGCGGATGCGCCTGCCCTCGACCCGGATGCGGTACTCGAACCACTCGCCGTCCGGCGCGGGCGGCGTGTCCATCACGTCGGCCACCGCGTAGAGGCCTCCGGTCTTGCGCCGGTCCTGGTGGCTGGCGTTGACCTGCGCCTCGTAGCCGGCCGAGGGCCAGCCGCTTTCCTGGTAGCGGGTGTGGAAGTAGATGCCTGAGTTGCCCTTGGGGTGGGTGCGGACCTGGGCCGTCAGCTCGAAGTTGCGGAACTCCGCCTTGCCGTCGGGCCCCACGTAGAAGAGGTGGCCGCGTCCGCCGCGGATCTCGAGCACACCGTCGGCAACCCGGAACGACCCCTTGTCGTCGCCCGAGGCCTTCCAGCCGGCGAGTGACTTGCCGTCGAAAAGGACCTGGGGTTCGGGATCCTCGGCGGCGAGCAGCGGGACGGCGAGGAGGGCGAGGAGGGCTGTGGGGCGCAGCATTCGGCTACTGTTGCCCGGCCGGGCCGCCCTGCAAGCGCTTCTTGAGCGTCGACCGGTTGATGCCGAGGATGCGCGAGGAGCGAAGGTGGTTGTCGCGGGTCTCCGCCAGGGCCCGGTCGATCATGGCCCTCTCGATGACGGAGAGAATGTCCTGGCCGTCGCCTTGCCGCAGCTCGCGGTAGACGCCGTCGAGAAGCGCGCGGAGGTCCGGCTCGGCGGGCGCCGCGACGTGGGCCGCGGGCGCCGGCGACGCCGGGGCGGGGCTGGTTTCGGTCGCGAGGGATCCGGCCGCCGCGCTCGCGCGGCGCGGGGCGAGGAGGTCCGACGGGAGGTCCTTCGCGAGGATGGCCTCGCCCTTGGCCAGCACGCCCGCGCGGTGGATGACGTTCTCCAGCTCGCGCACGTTGCCCGGCCAGTCGTGGCGCATCAGCAGCTCGAGGGCCTCGGGCGAGAGCCGCCGGGCGCGCAGCTTGCGTCCGGCCGCGAGGCGCTGCAGCATGTAGTCGACCAGCAGCGGGATGTCCTCCCTGCGTTCGCGGAGGGCGGGCAGGCGGATGCGGAAGACATTGAGCCGGTAGAAGAGGTCCTCGCGGAACTTGCGCTCGGCGACCATCCCCTCGAGGTCCTTGTTCGTCGCGGCGAGCAGGCGCACGCTGACCTTGATGGTCGCGGTGCCTCCGACGCGCTGGATCTCGCCCTCCTGGATGGCGCGTAGGACCTTCGTCTGGGTGGGCAGCGACATGTCGCCGATCTCGTCGAGGAAGATCGTTCCGCCGTCGCAGAGCTCGAACTTGCCCGGCTTCTGGGCGGTCGCGCCGGTGAAGGCGCCCTTCTCGTGGCCGAAGAGCTCCGACTCGATGAGGTTCTCCGGGATGGCGGCGCAGTTGACCGCCATGAAGGGCCCCTTGGCCCGCAGGGAGTGGCGGTGGATGCTGCGGGCGACCAGCTCCTTGCCCGTGCCCGACTCGCCGGTCACCAGCACGGTCGCCTCCGAGGCCGCAACCTGGCCGATGGATTTCAGGACGGCCTGCATCGGCTCCGAGTTCCCCACGATGCCCTCGGCGAGGTCGGCCGGGTCGATGCGGGCCGCCTTGCCCGTGCCCGCGCTCGCCAGGTCGCGCCCCGCCTGCAGCGCCTTGCCGACCAGCGCGATGAGCTTCGCCTGGTCGAAGGGCTTCATCACATAGTCGAACGCGCCGAACTTCATCGCCTCGATCGCCGTCTGCGTCGTGCCGTAGGCGGTCATCAGGATGACCATCGCGCGGGGAGCCGCGCCCCGGAGCAGCTGGAGCGTCTCGATCCCGCTCATGCCGCCCATCCGGTTGTCCAACAGCACCGCCTGCGGTTGGTCGTGCTTGGCGACCTCAACCCCGCGCTCGCCGCTGTCCGCCTCGAGGACCGTCCACCCCTGTCCCGCCAACGCTCGCTTCAGCGAGTAGCGCAGGTCCTTGTCATCGTCCACGATGAGGATTTTGGGAGCGACCTCGCCTGGGTTGGGCGTTTTCATGCCTGTTAGTCAGCATTTTGGATGCCTAAAGGACGACAATGCCGATTTTGCACAAAAACAGACATTAACAACTCTCGTGAAAGATTGTCTCTTCGATAGCACTGGGTTTAAATGCGTAAAATGTCTAATTTTAGGCGATTTTTCCTGCACGGCGCCTTTGCGGTACTTGGGTTCGGAGCCGGCCTCCTGGCTATTTCCAACCTTTGGATCAACGCCGCGGGCTCCGACAGGTTTCTCTCCGATCCCGGACAAGCACCGGAGGGCGCGGTCGGCATCGTGCTCGGCATATCCGAGTTCTACCCCGACAGCGGTGCGCCAACCGAGGTCTACCACTCGAGGCTCGATGCGGCGGCTCGCCTCGCCTCGGGAGGGCGCCTGTCGGCCCTGGTCGTCTCCGGCACGCCGGAGCAGTCCGAGACCATGCGCGCCGAACTCCTGCGCCGCGGCGTCACCCTTCCCATTCACCGCGATCCCCACGGTCTCCGCACCTTGGATTCCGTCGCCAGGGCCGTGGCTCACTTTCCCGGCCAGCCGCTGGTCTTTGTCTCCCAGGAATGGCATGTGCGGCGGGCGCTCTGGCAGGCGGAGCGGATGGGCTGCCCCTCGCTGGGATTCGCCGCGCCCGAGGGCGAGGGCCTGCGCGCCCGGGTGGGCGGCCCGGCGCGCGATGTGCTCGCCAAGGCCAAGGCGGTGATCGACTGGATCGGCGGCTTCCGGCTCTCGACCGACGTGCCCCCGGGCTCGGGCAACCGCTGAGATCAGGCCTTCTCGTGCCTGCCGTCGAGGCGTCGGCGCAGCCGTCCCTCGAGCTCCATCAGGGTCAGGCCGGCCGCCGCCTCGTCGGCCCCGCAGCCGGCCGCCGCCGCCAGCGTCTCCGCATCATGGACACAGCCGCCGGCGAAGTGGCGCATCAGCTCCGGCTCGGGCTCGTCGCGCTTGCCGCCGGAGGCGCGGCTTGTCGCCACGGGGGACTCGCCCAGCTCCTCCAGGATCTGGTCCGCGCCGGTGACCAGCGTGGCGCCGTCGCGGATCAAGGCGTGGCAACCCCGGCTGGCCGGGCTGTCCGCCCGGCCCGGCACCGCGCAGAGCGTGCGGCCCAGCTCGCCCGCGAAGCGCGCGGTTATCTGGCTTCCGCCGCCCAGGTCGGTCTCCACGACCACGACCGCGCGGCTCAGCCCGGCGACCAGCCGGTTGCGCTGGGGGAAGCTTTGCCGGTCCGGCGGGCGTCCCAGCGGGAATTCCGAAAGCACCGCGCCCGTCTCGGCGATCCGGCGCCGCAGCGCCCGCGCCTCCCGCGGGTGCGTCTGGTCGAGGCCGTGGCCCAGGACCGCGGCGGTCCGGCCGCCGCCCTCCAACGCGCCCTCGTGCGCCGCGCGGTCGATGCCCAGCGCCAGGCCGCTCACCACCCACCAGCCCGCCCGCGCGAGGTCCGCCGCGATCGCGCGCGCCATGCCCTCGCCATAGGGCGTGCAGCGCCGGGTGCCGACGACGGCCACGGCGCGCCGGCAGGGCGCGGAGGGTCCCTCCGCATAGAGGGCGAGGGGCGGATCCCACAGCTCGTCCAGCGCCTCGGGCCATCCTGGCTGCCCGGCCGTCAGGATGCGCAGGCCGAGCCGCGCGGCGCGCTCGCGCTCGCCCCGCCAGTCAAAGCGCGCCGCGCCGAGGGTGTCCGCCGCCGCCGGCCCGATTCCCCTCACGGCGAGCAGCTCCTCGCGCGTGGCGCGCAGCGCGCGGCCGAGGTCGCCGCCAAAGGCCTCGGCCAGGCGACGGGCCGCCACCGGCCCTATCCCGGGCAGGGCGTTGAGGAGGAGGCGTTGGTCGTCGGGGTGCTCGGGCAGGCTCATGCCGGAGCCGAGCCCGGGCCGCCGGTTCGGCGCAAGGCAGGCAAAAGCCCATCGAGCAGCTGGGTGGTTCGCACCACGGTTTCCCCCCGCTCGCTTGCCACCTCGTCGGCCGCGGCGCCATGCCAGGCCGCGGCGGCCGTCACCGCGCCGAGCAGGTCGAGGCCGAGCGTCGCGCGCGCGGCGACCACCGCCGCCACCATGCCCGCCAGCAGGTCGCCGCTGCCGCCGCGGGCGAGCACGGGGCCGCCGTGGGGGATGTGGACGAGCCTTGTCCCGTCGGTCACGCAGGTCAGCGGACCCTTGAGCACGACGACGGAGCGAAGCCGCCGGGCCAGGCGCAAGGCCTCGGCCGGCGTGGCCGCGGCGCCGCCCAGGCGGAGGAATTCGCCGGCGTGCGGCAGCAGCACGCGGGCCTCGGCCTTGCCGGCGGCGCGGACGATTTCGGGGCGGAGCGCGTCCGCGTCGAGCACCGCGACGCCCCGCGCGGCTCGGGCGGCGGCTCGGGCCAGGCCCAGCCCGGAGCGTCCGAGCCCGCTGCCGACGAGCGTGGCGTCGGCGGTGGCGGCCAGCGCGCGCATCCGTCTCGGCGTCGCGCGGGCGCCCTGGGCCATCCACATCGCCTCGGGCAGCGCCAGCGTCGCCGACGCCTGCAGCGCCGCGGGCGCCACGACGCTCACCAGCCCGGCCCCGGCCTCGAGGCAGGCGCGCGCGTTCATCACCACCGCGCCCGGCATGCCCGCGGAGCCGCCGACGATGAGGACCCGGCCTTGGCGGCGCTTCTCGCTGCGCGCGTCGCGGGCGGCGGCCAGCGGCGCGAGGACCTCGGCCGTCGCCGAGCCTTCCGCCGCGCCCGGCAGCGGAAGCCCGAGGTCCGCCACGCGGATCCGCCCGGCCTTCGCCGCCACGCGGGCGCGGAGGAGAGGGCGCTTGAGGCAGCCGAGGGACACGGTCAGGTCCGCCCCGACGCAGGGGCCGTCGGTGTCGTCGCCGCTGCCGCTGGGCACGTCGACCGCGACCCGCAACCCCCGCAGTCGCCCGGCGGCTTGGATCAGCTTGCGCAGGGCGGGGGCGAGCGGGGCGCGGAAGCCCGAGCCGAGGATGCCGTCCAGCACGAGGTCGGCCCTCGGCTCAGTCCGCAGGGCCTCGCGCCAGCCCACGATGCGCGCGCCGCGTCGGCGCTTGGCCAGGCCGAGCGCGCGCGCGGGCAGGCCGGCCGCCACGCCGTCCTCCGCCAGGGCGACGGTGAGCTTGCCGGAGCGTCCCGCCAGGATGAGGCCGGCCAGCACCGCGTCGGCGCCGTTGCGACCCTTTCCCGCAAGGACGAGCACCGTCCTCGGATTCCGGCCGAGGGCGCGGCGCGCCTCCTCGGCGACCGCCGCGGCCGCCCGCCGCATCAGCGCCCAGTCCCGACCGGGATGGCGGCGCAGCCAGGAGCGCTCCGCCGCCGCCATCTCGGCGCAGCTCATCACGGGAAGCAGCCCGGCCATGCTCAGGAGACGACGGCGGCGGTGGCGAGCGCCATCCCCCCGTCGTGGGAAAGCGAGACGAGGATGCGGCGCCCCCCGCGCGACCGGAGCGTCCGCTCCCCCAGCGCGTCCAGCCGCACCGAGGGCGCGCCCGTCGCGGGATCGGTCACGACCTCGACCGAGGTCAGCCCGAGCTCGGCCCCGATGCCGCAGCCGAGGGCCTTGCTGACGGCCTCCTTCGCCGCCCAGCGCGCGGCAAGGGAGGCGTCGGGATCGCCCCGCCCGAGGCAGTCCGCCTGCTCGGCGGCGGTGAACACCTTGTCGAGGAAGGCCTGGCCGTGCCGCGCGCGCGCGGCGGCCAGCCGCGCCACCGCGCACAGGTCGGCGCCGATGCCGAGGAGGTTGGCGGCCCCGGTTTCCATCTCAGCCGAGGGCCGCGCGCATCTCGGCGACGGCCCCGCGCGCGCCGACCAGGAGCGAGCGGGCCACGATGCTGTGGCCGATGTTGAGCTCGTTGAGGAAGGGCAGGCCGCGGATGATGCGGGCGTTGCGGTAGTTGACGCCGTGACCCGCGTTGACGACCAGCCCGAGGGCGCGCGCCTGCCGCGCGGCCGACTCCAGCCGGGCCAGCTCGGCCTCCGCGGCCGCGGAATCGACCCCGAAGGCCCGCGCCCAGCGGCCGGTGTGGAGCTCGATGACGGGCGCCCCCGCGGCCTTGGCGGCGTCGACCTGCGCCGGGACGGGGTCGATGAAGAGCGAGACCTCGATGCCCGCGGCGGCCAGCGCCGCGGTGGTCGCGCGGACGCGCGGCAGCTGGCCGGCCGCGTCCAGGCCGCCCTCCGTCGTCACTTCCTCGCGCGACTCCGGGACGAGGCAGGCGGCGGCCGGCCGCAGCCGCGCGGCCAGCTCCGCCATCTCGCCCGTGCACGCCATCTCAAGGTTGAGCCGGCACCCGGGCAGGGCGAGCAGGACGGGGAGGTCGGAGTCCTGGAGGTGTCGGCGGTCCTCCCGCAGGTGGACGGTGATGCCGTCGGCGCCGCCGGCGAGCGCCTCGGCCGCGAAGGCGGCGAGGTCGGGCTCGGCGTGGGGCGAGAGATGCTCCCCGCGGTAGCGGGCCTGCCGGACCGTGGCCGCATGGTCCACGTTGACCCCCAGCCGGACGCGGCTCATTGCTTCTTCAGCTTCTCGAGCTTGCGGGCGATCTCCTCTTGGTCGCGCTCCAGGCGGCGGAACCGCTCGACCTGGCCGACGCGCTCGTAGTACTCCTTCATCGCGCCGAGTAGGCCGGAGACGGTCTTCATCCGGAAGACGTCGCCGTCGCCCTCCAGCTTGCGCTTGTAGGTTCGCTCGAGGTCGTTGAGGAAGAAGGTTTCCCGCTCCTTGTCGCCCTTGACCGACAGGTAATAGCCCTCGAGGGCGGCCTTGAAGGTCGGCAGGTGCTCGGCGTGGTCGCGCATCACGTCGCGGTAGAGGTTGCGCACGCGGTCGGCGTGCTCGGGCCCCTTCGCCGTCCAGTGGGCCGCCTGCCGGTGAATCGCCTTCAGGATCAGGTCCATCCGGTCGGGGTGCTCCTTGGCGAGGCGGTAGTACTGCCCGCGCAGGGCGGTGATCGCCTCGTTGTCGGTCCAGGTCGGGGCGATGTGGCGCGCCTCCAGCTCGTCGGCGAGGAGACGCAGGTCGGGCCACTTGTCGAAGGCGGAGCGGATGCCCTTCACCACCGACCTCCACGTGGCGAGGGATGTCTTGGCGTCCGTCTCCTCCAGCGCGGCCGCGTAGGCTTCCCAGGCCGGGAGGAAACGGTCGGCGGTGTCCACCGCCTGGGCGAGGGTCTCGCGGCGCAGCTCATCCTCGGCGCGCTGCCCGTAGAACCCCGAGATGAGGAGGAGCCGGCGCGCGGCGGTGGCGGCGCCGGAGCGCCGCTGCTTGTCGCCGAGGAGCTCGACCATGAACTCCGGCACGGCCTTTCCCGTCTGGGGATCGCCGGTCATGCCGCAGGAGTAGCCGTCGCTGTAGCGTCCGGTGTCCATGTTCCACTCGCCGCGGTCGGAAAGGTAGGCGAACCAGGCGTGGCCGCCGCGGTTGCCCTCGCCTGTCACGTAGGCCGCCGGGATGCCGACGGCGCGCGCGGTGCTGGTGGCGAAGTGGCCTTGGTGCATGCAGATGCCGCCGCACTTGAGGATGTCGGCCAGCGAGCCGTCGGTGTAGTCGGGCCCCATCGGCTTGCCGCCCGTGACGAAGTCCATCCGGTACTTGATCATGCCGTAGGTCGAGCCCCAGCCCTCCTGCTTCAGCCGGCGGAACTCCCTCAGCGCCCAGTCCATCTCCTCCTCGGAGACGTCGGCGGCGACGACCCAGACCAGCTCCTCGGGCGAGAGCTGGGTGAGCCGCGTCTCGAGCCGGTTGGCCTGGTCGTGATCGCGATACCAGCGGTAGCGGCGAAGGGGGTCGATGGGGTTGGCCTCGCGCACCAGGCGCCGCCAATGCATCGGTCGGTCGTAGACCACGGCCATGGCGACCTGCAGGTTGAGGTTGCGCCAGCGGAATTCGGGGCGGTCGTCTTCCCAGAGCCTGGCCCAGGTGCGCAGGCCGGCCGCGACGTCGTCCTGCGGCTTGACCGTGGCGAGCCACGCCTCGAGCGCCTCGGGGCGGGCGGTCAGCTCGCGGAGGAAGTCGGCCGCGGGCTCGTTGTCGCGCGTCAGCTCGCGGAGCTTGTCCGGCCCGGCGCGCCGGATGAACGCGGCCTGCATGGCGCCGAGGGTGAAGTAGGGGCTTTGCCATAGCCGGTCGTAGCGCTTGGCGCCGCTCGACCGGGTGGTCGCCTTGAGGGCGGGCACGAGGCCGCGCTCGAGGCGGGAGGCGTGGACTTCCCAGCGGCCGTCGGCGACGCGCGCGGCGGTGTCGGCCAGCAGCTTTTCCCGCGTCGCCCGGTCGGTCAGGGCGGGGCCGATGAACGAGTAGGCGGTGTCATCCTCCGATGTCTCGGTGTAGGCCGGTCCCGAGTCCTTGGGCTTGGACTCGGCCACCACCGCGGGCTTGGCCTCGGGTGCGGCCGGCTTGGCCGGCTCCGGCGCGACGGCGACCGGTGCGGCAGGCTCGGGCTCCCGGCCGAGCAGGTCGTCGACCAAGCTGTAGGTGCGACCCTCGGTCTTGGCCTCGTTGACGCGTTCCTGATACTCATCCCAGGCCAGGAAGCCCACGATCGCGACCAAGGGGATGAGCAGCAGCGAGGCATAGCCGTCGGCGGAGCCTCCCTCCTTGGGGGCCTGCGGCGGCCGGTAAGGCTGAGGACGGCGCGGCGGGATGCGGCGGGGTGTGGACATGTCGGGCGAGGGTGTGGCGTTCCTCCTGGGCTAGGCGGCGGGTGGAGGTTGTCGGGCTTTATTGTAGACGCTTGGCCCTTGGTTCCAATCCGATTCGGAGGGCGGTGGCCAGCGCGGGCGCCGTCGGGGAGCCCTTTTTTCCGGCCAAGCCCTCGGGCGGGCCTTGGTGCAGCAGGCGCCCGCCCCCGGCGCCGCCCTCGGGGCCGATTTCCACGAGCCAGTCGGCCTCGGCGAGGATGTCGGGATGGTGCTCGATGACGACCACGGTGTGGCCTTGGTCGACCAGCTCGTGGAGCAGGGCGAGGAGCTTGCGGATGTCGGCCGGGTGCAGGCCGATGCTGGGCTCCTCGAGGAGGTAGAGGTTGGGTTGGATCCGGCCCCGCGCGCGCTCGGCGAAGGTGGGCAACCCGCGGATCAGCTCGCTGACCAGCTTCAGGCGCTGCGCCTCGCCGCCCGAGAGCGTCGGGCTGCTTTGACCGAGGGCGAGGTAGCCGAGCCCCGTCCGGGCCATCAGGCCGCACATCTCGCGCAGGCGGATGTCGCTCCCGAGGAAGTCGGCCGCCTCGGCGAAGGTCATCGCGAGGATGTCGGCCGCCGACTTGCCGTTCCAGCGGATGGAGCCCGCCACCGGCCCGAAGCGGCTGCCGCCGCAGGCCTCGCAGGGGACATAGGTCTCCGGCAGGAAGCTCATCTCGAGGCGGGCGCGGCCCGCGCCGGAGCACGCCTCGCAGCGCCCGCCCGGGGTGTTGAACGAGAAGAAGCCCGGCCCGAGGCCGCGCAGCGCCGCCTCGGGCAGCTTGGCCAGCCGCTCGCGCACGAGGTCCCACGCCCCGATGTAGGTGGCGGGCGTCGAGCGCGGCGTCTTGCCGATGGGGTCCTGGTCGACGACCACCAGCTGCCGCAGGCCGCGCAGGCCGCGCAGCTCGCGGAAGGCCCGGTCGCCGAGGCCGAGCGCGGCGCCGTCGGAGGCCTTGGCGCCATCCCTCCCGCGCTGGATGGCCTGCCGGGCAACCGGCGCGAGGAGGTCGGAGAGCAGGGTGGACTTGCCCGCGCCCGAGACGCCCGCCACCACGCAGAGGCGCCCGCGCGGCAGCCGCAGGTCGAAGCCGCGCAGGTTGCGCAGCGCGGCGCCGTCCAGCTCGATCCAGCCCTCCGGGGCCTCCTTGCCGCGCGGGTTCACCGGCCGCCGGGAGCCGCGCATCGGGTGCGCCATCGGCTCCCGCAGCGCCGCGCCGGTCAGCGAGCCCGCGGTTGCCATCACCTCGCGCACCGTGCCTTGGGCGAGGATGCGGCCGCCGTCGCGCCCGGCGCCCGGCCCCATGTCCACCACCCGGTCGGCCGCCCGCATGGTGTCCTCGTCGTGCTCCACGACCAGCACGGTGTTGCCGCGGTCGCGCAGCGCCTTGAGCGAGTCGATCAGCCGGTCGTTGTCCCTCGGGTGCAACCCGATGCTCGGCTCGTCGAGCACGTAGAGCGCGCCCGAGAGGGTGGACCCAAGCTGCGAGGCGAGCCGGATGCGCTGGGCCTCCCCGCCGGAGAGCGTGTCGGCCGGGCGGTCGAGCGCGAGATAGCCCAGGCCCACTCCCGAGAGGAAGTCGAGCCGGGCCGCGATTTCCGGCAGGAGGGCGTCGGCCACCGCCCGCTCGCGCGCGGCCAGCCTCAGCCCGCGCAGGAAGGCGAGCCCCTCCGACGGCGGCAGGGCGAGCAGCCCGGGGAGGGAGAGCGAGCGGGAGCCCTCGCCCAGGCGGATGTTCCTGCCCAGCGGGGCGAGGCGCGCCCCCGAGCAGGCCGGGCAGACGGCCTCGCCCACGCGGTCCGCCAGCGCGTCCTCGTTGAGCGTCTCCGCCTCGTCGGCCGCGAACCGCTCGATGACGCGGCCGTGCCCGCGGCAGGCGGGACACCAGCCGCGGGGGGAGTTCCAGGAGAGGTGCTTTGGGTCGATCTCGGGGTAGGCCTCGCCCGTCGCCGCGTCGACCCGCGCGGTGGAGAGGAGCGCGACCTCGCGGCCGCGGGCGTCGACCAGCGCGACGACGCCCTTCCCGATGCGCAGGGCCTCGCGCGCCGCGGCCCGGAGCGCCCGCTCGCCCTTCCCGGGCTCGGCGCCGGGCCGGGTGACGGCGCCGCGCGGGCCGAGGTCGGCCACCACGGCGTCGACGTCGTGCTCGCGGTAACGGTCCAGGCCCTTGAAGCCGGTCGCGTCGACCAGCTCGCCGTCGCACCTCAGCCGCGACATCCCGTGGTCCAGCGCCCACTCGGCCAGCGGCCGGTGGTGGCCCTTTCGCCCGCGCACAAGCGGGGCGGCCAGGTGAAGGATCCCCTTTGCGCCCGCGGCGAGCTCCGCCAGCCGCCGCACCACCGCGTCCTCGGTCAGGCTCACCAGGGGCTTGCCCGTGGAGGGGCTGTGCGGGGTTCCCGCCCGCGCGTAGAGCACCCGGAGGTACTGGGCCACCTCCGTGACCGTGGCCACGGTGGACTTCGAGGAGCCGCGGGTGACGCGCTGCTCGATCGCGACCGCCGGCGGCAGGCCGCGGAGCGCGTCCAGGTCGGGCTTGGGCAGCTGCTCGACGAACTGGCGCGCATAGGCCGAGACGCACTCGAGGTACCGCCGCTGGCCCTCGGCGAAGAGGATGTCGAAGGCCAGGGTCGACTTGCCCGAGCCGGAGACGCCCGTCAGCACGGTCAGCTGGCCGTGCGGCAGGTCGAGGGAGACATCCCGCAGGTTGTGCTCGCGTCCGCCTCGCAACTCGATCGCCCGGGTTCGGGCCTGCCTCGGCGCCGCCGCGGACGGGGCGAAGGCGTCGGATTCCGAGGCCAGCAGCCGGCCCGTCGGGGTCGTGCCCCGGGCCAAGTCGGCCGGAGTCCCCTCCGCCACGAGCCGCCCGCCCGCCGGTCCCGCCTCGGGGCCGAGCTCGGCGAGCCAGTCGCAGGCGGCCAGCACGTCGCGGTGGTGCTCGACCACGACCAGCGAGTGGCCGCGGCCGGCGAGCCGCTGGAGCAGGCCGAGCAGCCGGTCCACGTCCTCGCGGTGCAGCCCGGTCGTGGGCTCGTCGAGCAGCAGCAGGGCGCCGTCCGGTCGCTTGCCGCGCGCCTTGGCGCCCCGTCCCTTCCGGACGGGCTCGCGGTCGAGCTCGCCGAGGAAACGGACCAGCTTGAGGCGCTGCGCCTCGCCGCCCGAGAGCGTGGTCAGCGGCTGGCCCAGGCGCAGGTACCCCAGGCCGACCTCCTCGAGAACGGCGAGCTGCCCGGTCGCGGGCGTGCGCGCGCCGAGGAAGGCGCGAGCCTCCGCCACCGTCATGCCGAGCAGGTCCGCGACGGATTGACCGTCCACCTTCAGCCGCAGGATCTCGTCCCGGAACCGCTTGCCCTCGCAGGCGGGGCAGGGGACGGCGACGTCCGACAGGAACTGCATCTCGACCGTCTCCCAGCCCGCGCCGCCGCAGCGCTCGCAGCGGCCCTCGCCCGCGTTGAAGGAGAAGTGCGAGGGCGTGAGACCCTCGGCCTTCGCCGCCTCGCTGTTGCCCAGCCAGTTGCGGATGGCGTCCCAAGCCCCGGTGTAGAGGGCCGGGTTCGAGCGCGGCGTCCGGGTTACCGGCGATTGGTCGACCAGCGCGACCTCCGACACCGCCTGGCCGAGCCGAACCCAGCCCGGGTCCTCGCCTCGCGCCTCGCCCGTCTCCGGGTCGCGGCCGCCCAGCACCTGGTGCAGGAGCGTCGACTTGCCCGACCCGGATACGCCGCAGAGGCCGACCAAACGGCCCATGGGCAGCGACACGCGGAAGTCGCGCAGGTTGTTCGCGGACGCGCCGCGCACCTCGATGCGCGGCGTCGAGGCCGTCACCGGGCGGCCCGCCGACGCGGCCGGCCGGCGCCTGCCCGAGAGCCACTCGCCCGTGGCCGAGCCCTTGGCCCTCGTCACGCCCGCCGGCGGCCCCTCGTAGACGAGCCGGCCGCCCTCGGCGCCGGGGCGCGGCCCGATCTCGATCAGCCAGTCGGCCGACCGCATGACCGACTCGTCGTGCTCGACCACGACCACCGTGTTGCCTTGGTCGACCAGGCTGCGGAGAATCCCGACCATGCGGCCGATGTCCCGCGCGTGCATGCCCACGCTGGGCTCGTCGAGGATGAAGACCGTGTCGGCCAGCGCCGCGCCCAGGCACGAGGTCAGGTTGACCCGCTGGACCTCGCCGCCGGACAGCGTGCGGGAAAGCCGGTCGAGCGCGAGGTAGCCAAGGCCGACCGTCTCGAGGTAGCCCAGCCGCGCGAGGATGGCCTCGTGCGCGTGCTCCGCCGGGTGGCGGGCCTTGGCCGGCCGCCCCGGCTCCAGGCGGGCGCGGAGCTCGGTCACCGTCAGCCGATACAGCTCGGGGAGCGTCGAACCCTCCCATCGCCAGCAGAGCGACTCCGGCTGGAAGCGGGCGCCGGCGCAGCCAGGGCACGTCTCGTAGGCCCGGTAACGCGAGAGGAAGACGCGCACATGCATCTTGTAGGTGGTCGACTCAAGCCAGCGGAAAAAGCCGCGGATGCCGTACCACTTGCTCGACCACTCGCCCGGCTGGTAATCCGGCTGCCCGTCGCGCACGAGGTCGCGCTGGGCCTCGGTCAGCGCCGACCAGGGCCGGTCGACCGGGATTCCCCTGGCGCGGCAGGCGCGCATGAGGTCGCGCTGGCTCTCGCCGTAGACCGAGCCTTGGAAGGGGGCGATCGCGCCCTCGGCCAGCGAGAGCGACGGGTCGGGGATGATCTTGGACCAGTCGAGGCCGATCACCCGCCCGAAGCCGCGGCAGGCGGGACACGCCCCGAGCGGGGAGTTGAAGGAGAAGAGTCCCGGCGTCGCCGGGCGGAAGCGTCGGCCGTCCACCGGCGACTCCAGGTGCTCGGAGACCCGCAGCCGCTCTCCGCCCTCGGACCCGAGCAGCCGGATGCGCCCCCCGCCGAGCCGGAAGGCCGCGCGCGCCGCCTCGTCGAAGCGCCCGCGCTCCCCGTCCGCCAGGCGCAGGCGATCCTGCGCCACGGTGATCTCGGCCAGGCTTTCCGGCAGCGCCTCCTCGCCCAGCCGCGCCCAGCGGTCGCCCGCCCAGGCACGCGTGAAGCCGGCGCGCGCGAATTCGCCCGCCACCGCCTTCCAATCCAGGCCCTCGGGCTTGGCCACCGCGAAGCCGACCACGCACTCGCCGTCGCCGAGGGCCGCCCGCCCCCGCTCCCAGGCCGCCTCGGCGCCCCCGGGGCGGATGACGCGGCCGTCCGCGGGGTCGACCAGCTCCGCGCGGTGGGCGAACCACACCTTGAACCAGTCGCAGAGCTCGGTCATCGTGCCGACGGTCGAGCGCGAGGTGCGCACGGCGTTGCCCTGGCGGATGGCGACCGACGGGCGGATGTTCTCCGCCGAGTCGAGCGCGGGCGCCGGAAGCAGCTCGAGGAACTGGCGCACATAGGGCGAGAAGGTCTCGACGTAGCGCCGCTGCCCCTCGGCGTGCAGCGTGTCGAAGACAAGCGACGACTTGCCCGCCCCGCTCAGGCCGGTGACGACGACCAGCTTCCCGACGGGGATGTCGACGTCCAGGTCCTTCAGGTTGTTCTGGCGCACGCCGCGCAGGCGGATGCTCTCGGGGGTTCGGCGCGACATGGAAACCCGCCAACGGAGGGGAATCGGCCGGCTTGGCAAGCGACCCGCTCAGCCCGCCCGCACCAGGCCGGAGGGCGCGCAAAGCCAGCCAACCCTCCGGTCGTGAGGCTCGGTCGGCACGCGCTCGACCAGCTGGAAGTCGTGGCACCAGCCCACCGTCGCCGTCCCGGCGGGCAGCATCGCGAGCAGGCGGTCGTAATCGCCCCCGCCTTGGCCTAGCCGATTGCCGAGCCGATCAAAGGCGATCCCTGGCGCGAGGACCAGGTCGTGGTCGGCCGCGGCGACCGCGGTCGCCGTCGCCGGCGGCTCAGGTATCCCGTGGGGACCCGCCGCCAGACCCAAGGGGCTGGAAGCCAGCCGGAGCTCCATGCCGGCGGCCCCCTGGCGGGGCAACGCGACCCGCTTGCCCGCCGCAAGCGCGGCGGCGAGCAGGAGGTCCGTCGGGAGCTCCCCGCGCGTCGCCACGTGGAGCGCAACCGCGCGGGCCGAGCGCCAGCAGTCATGGGCGAGCAGCGCCGCGGCCGCGCGCGCCTCCGCCTCCCGCTGCGCGGCCTCCCCGAGCGCCCGGCGGCGGGCGCGCATCTCGGAGCGCAGGGCGGCCTTGTCCATGCTCAGAACATCCGGTCGAGCACGAGCGCCAGCAGGACCAGCGGCAGGTAGAGCAGCGAGAAGAGGAAGAACGGTCGCGCGGCCTCGGCCCGGGTGGCGCCCCGGTGGAAGCGCAGGCCCAGCCGGGCGAAACCGATGCCGGCGAGGATCGCCACCGCCGCGTAGGCGACCAGGGAGGGGTCGAGCAGGACGGGCGCGGCCGAGGCGGCCAAGGTGCCCGCGAGGAAGAGCGAGGATTGCCGGGCGGCCGACTCGCCGCTCGGATCCTCCACCGTCGCGACCCGGAATCCTCCGGCCGCGTAGTCGTCGCGCCACAGCACGGCCAGACCCATGAAATGGGGGACCTGCCAGCAGAACAGGAGGCCGAAGATCGCCAGGTCGAAGGCCCCCACCGTGCCGGTGCGGGCCGTCGAGCCGATGAGCACCGGAAGGGCTCCGGGCAGCGAGCCCGCCACCGTGCACCAAGGGGTGCGGCACTTCAGCGGCGTGTAGAGGAAGAGGTAGGTGACGGCCGTCGCGGCGGTCATCGCCATGGCGGCGAAGTTCGCGCCGTGTCCGACCGCGGCCAGCCCGGCGGCGAGCAGGACCGAACCGAAGACGAGGGCTTGGCTTGGGCGCAGCGCGCCGGAGGGCAAGGGGCGGCCCGCCGTCCGGCGCATGCGCGCGTCCGGCCCGCGCTCCATCCACTGGTTGAGCGCCCCGCAGGCGCCCGCGGCCAGCGCCGTGCCGAGGGTCAGCCAGCCGAGCGTGGTCCAGGAGGCGCCACCGCCCGGCACGGCCGCGAGGTAACCCGCCACCGCGGTCAGCACCGCGAGAAGGGAGAGTCGGGGCTTGGTCAGCTCCCAGTAGGCCCGCCTGCTCATGTCGTGGCGGGCGTCGCGCGCCGCAGGTGCATCAGGGCGAGCGCGCAGGTGCCGGAGAAGAGGACCGCCCCGATGATGACGTGCACGGTGCGCACGTGCGGGTTGGCGGGCAGGCCGATGGCGAGGATGCCGAGCGCCAGCTGCAGCGCGAGCGCGCCGGACACCAGACCCACGAGCCGCCTCGGCGCCCCGGCCCGCCACGCGGCGGCGAGGAGCCAGGCCACGCCGGCGGCGGCCAGCAGGGCGCCCGCCCGGTGGGCGGCGTTGACCGCCCAGATCCAGCCCTGGCCCTGGTCGGGAAGAAAGAGCGCTCCGCCGTCCGAGACCCAGAGCGTCACGCGGTTCTGGCGCATGACCGCGCCGGCCACCATCACCGCGAGCAGGAGAGCGGGAGCGGCGATGGCCGCGACGCGCAGCCCGCGTCCCGGAGCCGCCTTGAACTCGCGCCAGGAGCGCGTGTGGGCGAGGGTGAGGCAGGCGAGGAGCGCCACGGTCAGCTGCGCGGTCACCGCGTGGGCGATGCCGAAGCCGACGCCCCCCATGTTGTGCTCCGTTCCGGTGTTCTGCTGGTCGAGGAGGACCCGCAGCCCCCCCAGCAGGCCTTGAAAGACCACCAAGCCGGCGAGGGCGTAGGCCGCGAGGCGCACGGCGGGGCGCGGCTCGCGCAGGCGGTGCGCCAAGGCCACGCCCGCCAGCAGCAGGCCGAACTTCGCGGCGGCGAGCCGGTGCGAGTGCTCGGCGAACATGTCGAGGTCGGTCAGCCAGCCGGGCGGGTTGACCGAGCCGTTGGAGAGGGGCCAGTCGAGGAAGGCCATGCCGGCGCCGATGGAGGTGGTGAACCCGCCCGCCTGGAAGACCACGATGGCCCAGGCGAGGGCGAAGGCGCAAAAGCCAAGCAGGAACCGGTCCGGTCCGCGTTCATGCCTCGCTGTGTTCTCCATGGGCGGGAGTGGAAGGGTTTGTCGGCCCGGGGCAAGCCGAGTCCCCTCAGGCCCCGGCCGCGTGCCGGCCGAAGGCCCGGATGCGCCCCACGAGGTTGGACAGGCCGTTGCGGCGGTTGGGGGAAAGGTGCTGGGTCACGCCGACCTCGGAGAGGAAATCGGCGTCGGTCGCCGCGACCTCCGCGGGGGTGGCCCCGTCGTAGAGCTCGCAGACCAGGGTGGCGACGCCCTTGGTGATGAGCGAGTCGGCGTCGCAGCGGAAGCGGCAGGCGCCCGCCTCGACCGTCGGATGGAGCCAGAGGTTCGAGGTGCACCCCTCGATCAGGAGGCTCGGCACCTTGAACTCAGCGGGCAGGCCCGGGGCTCCCTTGGCCCGGTCGATGATGTACTGGAACCGCTCGTGCGGGTCCTCGAAGGGCGCCAGCTCGGCGACCAGGGCGGCGCGCTTTTCCGCGAGCGTCATGAGGGGCATCAGCGCCCTAGGAAGGCGTCCTTGTCAAGGTCGGGCCGGACAAGCGGGGTGATCGCCGCCTCGAGCTTTCGCCGCCGCTCGGGCGCGATGTCGCCCGCCTCGCTCCGCAGCCAGGCGAGCAGGTCGCCCCAGACCGTCGGGATGGGGCGGCGACCGGAAAGCAGGCTCTCCGCCTCGTCCGCCAGGGATCGTCGCGTCCCCCGGGCGTCGGCCTGCCCGGCGAGGATGCGCGCCGAGATCCAATCCGCCCTCAGCTGGGAATGCCAAGGATTGAGCCGGACTCCCTGGGCCAGCACGCGCGCGGCGGGCTCCGCCGCGCCTCCCTCCATCAGGTGCCGCGCGACCGAACGGTAGGCCTCCGGGCCGGGCAGCTCCGCCAGGAAGGCCTCCAGGTGCTTGTCGGCGACGCTGCGGTCGGCCGTTTCCGCCGCGGCGTTGGCCTTGGGCCTGAGGTGGTGGGCGATGCCGAGCAGGGCCTGCACCATCGCCTGGTTGGAGCGGAAGTGCGTCGGCTGGGCTCGGTTGATGTTCTGGTAGGTGCGGATGGCGAGGTCCGGCCGGCCCGCGCGGATGAGCGACTCCAGGTGCAGCGCGCTGAAGGTCGCCGTGTCGTACCCCTTGGCGATCGCGAGGTTGGCCAAGGTCTCGCAGATGGCGCTCGCCCCGCGCTGGGAGGCGAAGTTGGCCAAGGCGAGCATCACGGCGTCGTTGTCGCCGTGCCGCTGGAGGATCGACTGGAGCTCGCGGTCGAAGTCCTCCGCCTGGCCGAGCTTCGAGAGCACCGCGAGCCGCTGCACGCGCAGGAAGCCGTTGGAGGCGTCGAGCGAGATTCGGTCGTTCAGGATGGAGAGGGCTTGCCGCGGCTGCTTCGCCAGCAGGAGAAGCCGACCGTGTTGGCCGAGGATGGCATCCCGCTCCGGGCCCTTGAAATCTGCCACCCGGTTCTCCAGCAGGCTGAAGGCCTGTTGAATCCGGCCTCCATCGAAGAGGGCCAAGGCATGGAGCATCACCCCGTTGGCGGTCCGATCGATGCGGTACTGCTCAATCGTCGCCACAGCCTCCGGGTATCTTCCTGCCCAATAGAGAGAGGTGGCGAGCTGGCCAGCGGCTATAGCGCGGGTTTCGGAGTCTAAATCGTTGATTTTCAGTATTTTGTAAAAAACATCGATCACCGTTCCATCTTCATGCCTGGCTTGCAGGAGTTGACCGTACCGTTCGAGGAGGG
The DNA here is from genome assembly GCA_046315175.1 of Opitutia bacterium. Lineage (GTDB taxonomy): Bacteria > Verrucomicrobiota > Verrucomicrobiia > Opitutales > UBA953 > UBA8828. The sequence goes on from JBKDBK010000002.1 coordinate 43,627, forward strand.
CACGGTCGGTTACATCAAAAGGGGCTGAAAACCTTATCCCATTCTTGAGCAACGAGATAGCCTCATCGGTCTGCCCTAAGCGGCGGTGCAAAAGGTCCGCATAAAAGAGCTTAACCCGTGGGTTGGTCGGGTTACATTTTAGGGCTAGTTGGGCGGCCTGAAGAGCGGTGGGGATATCACCCTCATCGAGGTGTTTCTTGCCCACCTCCATGAAGTATCCGGCAATGGATGCCAAGTGGCGCTGGCGAATGGCGGCCGCATTTTCGGGCTCCGCTTGGATAGCCGCAAGGGTTAGCCGGACGCCTGAGCGAAGCACTGGATCTTCAATAAGCGCGGTTTTTTCGCCTATTTTAGCCACATAATCGAGTGTAGCTGCCTTTCCCTGGGTTACGGGCATGCCCATCAAGAGAATGGGCTCGGGGTCGATTTCCGTCTTGGTTTGAGCCGAAGGCGCAGGGGCGGTAGGGGCTCCCGGGGGTGTCTGTCCAGGGGAGGGCAGGGCCAAGCCGAGGAGCAGGAGGCAGACGAGGCTTCGCATCGGAGGTGTCACCTTGCGGTTTCGTCCGAGGATGTCGCTAGAAAAAGCGACGCCGGTGAGGGTGCGCTCCGAGGCCGTCGGTCGAAATGTTAAAATCCCGCTATTTTCCTCTTGCACGAGGGGTTGGGAGTCCTATGCCCCAACGCTCTTTTCTCCGCAAAACACGGCACCATGCCCACCATCAACCAGCTCATCCGCCAGCCCCGCGTCCAGCCCAAGGGCAAGTCGAAGTCGCCCGCCCTCGCCGGCGGCCCCTTCAAGCGCGGCGTCTGCACGCAGGTGATGACGCGCACGCCCAAGAAGCCCAACTCGGCCCAGCGCAAGGTCGCCAAGGTTCGCCTGACCAACGGCATGGAGGTCATCTGCTACATCCCCGACGAGGGCCACAAGCTCCAGGAGCACTCCGTCGTCCTCGTCCGAGGCGGCCGCGTCAAGGACCTCCCCGGCGTGCGCTACCACATCGTGCGCGGCCCGCTCGACTGCTCCGGCGTCGAGAAGCGCCGCCGCTCCCGCTCCAAGTACGGCGTCAAGCGCCCCAAGGCCGCCAAGGCCGCCTGATCCAACCCCTTTCGCACCATGTCCCGTCGTCGCCGAGCCACCAAGCGAGCCCACCAGCCGGACGCCCTTTACGGCAGCCCCCTGGTCAGCCAGCTGATCAACGTCGTCATGAAGAGCGGCAAGCGCTCGCTCGCCGAGCGCCTCGTCTACGGCGCCATCTCCAAGGTCAGCGAGAAGCTCGAGAAGGGCAACGCGGTCGAGCTCCTGCTCGGCGCCCTCGAGAACTGCCGCCCCAAGCTCGAGGTCAAGAGCCGCCGCGTCGGCGGCGCCACCTACCAGGTTCCCGTTGAGATCTCCATCGAGCGGCAGAATTCCATGGCCCTCCGCTGGCTGGTCGCCGCCGCCCAGGGGCGCAAGGGCACCACGATGGAGGCCGCCCTCGCCGCCGAGCTCGTCGACGCCTACAACAACACCGGCAACGTGGTGAAGAAGCGCGAGGAGACCCACAAGATGGCCCAGGCCAACAAGGCCTTCGCGCACCTCCGCTGGTAAGCCCACCCGTCCCGTCCCCGTCCCCGCGCACGCCGCCATGTCCACCGCCCTTTCCCAGCTCAACGCCGCCGGCCGCAAGTTCCCGCTTGAGCACACCCGGAACATCGGCATCGCCGCCCACATCGACGCGGGCAAGACCACCACGACCGAGCGCATCCTCTTCTACACCGGCGTCGTCCACAAGATGGGCGAGGTCCACGACGGCACCGCCACCACCGACTGGATGGAGCAGGAGCGCGAGCGCGGCATCACCATCACCGCCGCCGCCATCTCCGCCGGCTGGAAGACGAAGGAGGGCCACTTCGCCAACATCGACCACCGGATCAACATCATCGACACCCCTGGCCACGTCGACTTCACCGCCGAGGTGGAGCGCTCGCTCCGCGTGCTCGACGGCGCGGTCGCCGTCTTCTGCGCCGTCGCCGGCGTCCAGCCCCAGTCCGAGACCGTCTGGCGCCAGATGAACAAGTACGGCGTCCCCCGCGTCGCCTTCGTCAACAAGATGGACCGCACCGGCGCCGACTTCTTCGGCGCGGTCGACGACATCCGCGAGAAGCTCAAGGGCAACGCCCACCCCCTCTTCATTCCCATCGGCCAGGGCGAGGAGTTCAAGGGCATGATCGACCTGATCAAGAACGTCGCCTACGTCTACGACGAGACCGACCCCAAGGGGATGAAGTTCAACACGGTCGACATCCCCGAGGGGCAGAAGGCCGAGGCCAAGCAGTGGCGCACCAAGCTCATCGAGGCCCTCGCCGACTTCGACGACACGCTCGCCGCCAAGTACCTCGACGGCCAGGACGTGACCATCGACGAGATGCGCACCGGCATCCGCAAGGCCACCCTCTCCCTCAAGTTCATCGGCGTCATTCCCGGCTCCGCCTTCAAGAACAAGGGCGTGCAGATGCTCCTCGACTGCGTCGTCGACTTCCTGCCCTCGCCCGTCGACATGCGCCCGCAGCGCGCCTTCGTCGACGACGGCGACAAGGAGATCGCCATCGGCCCCGACGACAAGGCCAAGGTCACCGGCCTCTGCTTCAAGCTCTGGTCCGACCCCCACGTCGGGCAGCTCGTCTTCTACCGCGTCTACCGCGGCCAGCTGAAGAAGGGCGAGGCCCTCTACAACCCTCGCACCCGCAAGAACGAGCGCATCTCGCGCATCGTCCTGCTGCGCGCCATGGACCGCGAGGAGATCGACGTCGCCTACTCGGGCGACATCTGCGCCATCATCGGGCCGAAGGACATCGCCACCGGCGACACCCTCACCGCCGAGGACGACCTCATCCTCGAGAAGACCACCTTCGCCGACCCCGTCATCTCGATGTCCATCGAGCCCAACTCGAAGGGCGACTCCGAGCGTCTCTCCATCGGCCTCCAGCGCCTCGCCCAGGAGGACCCCACCTTCCGCGTCACCTCCAACCCCGAGACCGGCCAGACCCTCATCTCCGGCATGGGCGAGCTCCACCTCGAGATCATCGTCGACCGCCTGAAGCGCGAGTTCAAGGTCGAGGCCAAGTCGGGCAAGCCCCAGATCTCGTACCGCGAGACCATCAACCTCCCCGCCGAGGGCGTGGGCAAGTTCATCCGCCAGTCCGGCGGCCGCGGCCAGTACGGCCACGTCGAGATCAAGCTCGAGCCCAACCCCGTCGCCGGCCGCGAGGAGGGCGCCAAGGGCGAGGAGGTCATCAACGAGATCGTCGGCGGCGTCATCCCGAAGGAGTTCATCAAGCCCGCCACCGAGGGCATCCTCGAGGCCTCCCACACCGGCACCATCGCCGGCTACCCGGTGATCAACTTCCGCGCCCGCATCGTCTTCGGCTCCTTCCACGAGGTCGACTCCAACGAGCTCGCCTTCAAGATGGCCGGCATCTTCGCCTTCAAGGAGGCGATGAAGGAGGCCAAGCCCATCCTGCTCGAGCCGATCATGAAGGTCGAGGTCGTCACCCCCGAGGAGTACCAGGGCGACATCATGGGCGACCTCAACCGCCGCCGCGGCCAGATCCAGGGCATGGAGACCAAGAACAACCTCTGCACCATCGACGCGCGCGTCCCGCTCGCCGAGATGTTCGGCTACGCGACCGACGTGCGCTCCCTCTCCAAGGGCCGCGCCTCCTACACGATGGAGCCCGCCAACTACGAGCAGGTGCCCGCCCAGGTGCTCAAGCACGTGGTCGAGACCTCCACCCGCGCCCCCGCCCGCACCGAATCCCACCCCACCCGATGGCCCGCCACAAGATCCGCATCAAGCTCCAAGGCTTCGACTACCGCCTCGTCGACCACTCCGCCACGGAGATCGTCGACACCGCGAAGCGCACCGGCGCCACCGTCGCCGGCCCCGTGCCCCTGCCGACCACCCACGAGGTCTGGACCGTCAACCGCTCGCCCCACGTCGACAAGAAGTCGATGGACCAGTTCGAGCTGCGCACCCACAAGCGCCTCATCGAGATCCACGAGCCCAACGCCCAGACCGTCGACGAGCTGAAGAAGCTCAACCTGCCCACCGGCGTCCAGGTCAACATCACCGCCTAACCCCAACCCTCAACCGCAACCCCCAACGCAGGTCCCCCTGCCCGCGCCAAGCCCAAGGTTCCGCAAGGACATCCGAAGCCTAACGCAGGCCCCGACCAACGGCGCCCCCGCCACCTGCCTCTTAGCGATCATGAAACTCCACCTCATCGGCAAGAAAATCGGCATGACCCAGGTCTACGACGGCGAGAACAACCTCGTCCCCGTGACCGTGGTGCAGGCCGGCCCCTGTCCCGTCACCCAGGTCAAGACCGCGGCCAAGGACGGCTACCACGCCGTCCAGATCGGCTTCGGCGTCCAGAAGGAGCACCGCCTCTCCCAGCCCGAGCTCGGCCACCTCCGCAAGGCCGGCGCCGGCGCCCTCTCCCACCTCTCCGAGATCCGCCTCGACGGCGAGTCCGCCCACAAGGTCGGCGACGTCCTCACCGTCGAGACCTTCGCCCCCGGCCAGATGGTCGACGTCATCGGCACCGTCAAGGGCCGCGGCTTCCAGGGCGTGATGAAGCGCCACAACATGGCCGGCCAGCCCGACACCCACGGCCACATGATGCACCGCCGAGTCGGGTCCATCGGCATGCGCCAGACCCCCGGCCACGTCTTCAAGGGCAAGCGCATGCCCGGCCACATGGGCAACGTCCGCCGCACCTCCCAGAACCTGCGCGTCGTCCAGGTCCTCGCGGAGAAGAACCTCATCCTCATCAAGGGCAGCCTCCCCGGCGCCAACGGCGAGATCGTCCTCGTCCGCCAGGCCAAGAAGGCGAAGTGAACCCGAACCCGCACGAACGCACGCACATGAAGCTCAAGTTCCACAAGGCCGATGGCTCCCCTGCCGGGGAGCGCGACTTCGCCATTCCCGCCTTCGAGGGCGACAGCGCCGTCGCCCTGCTCAAGCAGGCCGTCATCGGCTACCAGGCCAACCGCCGCCAGGGCAACGCCAAGGCCAAGAACTACGGCGAGGTCGCCGGTTCGGGCAAGAAGATGCTCCCCCAGAAGGGCTCCGGCGGCTCCCGCCACGGGGACAAGCGCGCCCCCCAGCTGTACAAGGGCGGCGTCGTCTTCGGCCCCCGTCCCCGCGACTGGTCCAAGGCCATCCCCGCCACCCAGCGCCGCAAGGCCCTCGGCCGCGCCCTCTTCGACCTCGCGACCGCCGGCGGCCTGTCCGTCATCGAGCGCTTCGAGGTCGCCAAGCCCAAGACCAAGGCCTTCGTCAGCGTCCTCGACAAGGTGAGCCCCGGCGAGCGCCGCGTCCTCCTCGTCGACGCCGCCTGGGCCGAGCCCGTCCGCCGCGCCAGCCGCAACGTCGCCCGCGCCGCCTTCGCCAACTCGACCAACCTCAACGCCCTCGACCTGGTGCGCCACGGCAACGTGGTCATCTCCGAGAAGGCGCTCGAGCTGGTCCTCGCCCGCGCCGCCAACTGATTCCGCCATGAAACCCGCTTCCCAGGTCATCGCCCGCCCCGTGCTCACGGAGAAGGCCACCGGCCTCGCCACCGAGGGCCGCTATGTCTTCGACCTCGTCCCCGGCGCCGACCGCCGCCAGGTCAAGGCCGCCGTCGAGGCCGCCTTCAAGGTCACCGTGACCAAGGTCAACATCCTCGTCCGCAAGGGCAAGGTCCGCCGCTCCCGCCTCTCCGGCGGCAGCGTCTACCGCGAGACCGACACCCGCCGCGCCATCGTCACCCTGAAGAAGGGCGACACCATCTCCTTCGCCTGACACCGGCACCGCCATGGCCCTGATCAACCACCGCCCCATCACCCCCGGCACCCGCTTCCTCGTCCGGAACCGGACCGAGGGCCTGCACAACGGCAGCCCCGTCAAGGAGCTCGTCGAGAGCGTGCACCGCGCCAAGGGCCGCAACTGCTACGGCCGCATCACCTCGCGCCGCCGCGGCGGAGGCCACAAGCGCCTCTTCCGCAAGGTCGACTTCCGCCGCGCCCGCCTCGACGCGCCCGCCAAGGTCGTCCGCCTGGAGTACGATCCCAACCGCACCGCCCACCTCGCCCTCCTCGCCTACGCCGACGGCGAGCAGACCTACATCCTCGCGCCCGACGGCCTCAAGGTCGGCGACACCGTGCTCAGCACCAACACCCCCCAGGAGACCCTCGTCCCCGGCCTGTCGCTGCCCCTTCGCCTCATCGCCCCCGCCACCTTCATCCACGCCATCGAGATGCAGCCCGGCAAGGGCGCCCAGCTCGCCCGCGGCGCCGGCGCCTACGCCCAGCTCCTCGGTCTTGAGGGCGACCGCGCCATCCTGCGCATGCCTTCCGGCGAGCAGCGCTACCTCAACGCCGACTGCCGCGCCACCGTCGGCCTGGTCGGCAACGTCGACCACCACAACAACTCGCTCGGCAAGGCCGGCCGCAACCGCTGGAAGGGTCGCCGTCCCCGCGTCCGCGGCATGGTGATGAACCCCGTCGACCACCCCAACGGCGGCGGCCAGGGCAAGTCCAAGGGCGGCGGCGGTCGCCAGCACCCGCGCTCGCCGTGGGGCCAGCTCGCCAAGCACTTCCCGACCCGGACCAAGTCGAAGACCACCAACTCGCAGATCATCGTCCGCCGCAACGGCCGGAAGGTGAAGTCCGCCTGACCTTAGAACCGCACCCGCACCATGGCACGCTCCCGCAAGAAAGGCTTCTTCGTCGACCCTCCCCTGATGGAGAAGGTCGAGGCCGCGCAGAAGGCCGGCAACCGCAAGCCGATCAAGACCTGGTCCCGCCGCTCCACCGTCACCCCGGTGTTCGTCGGCGTGAACCTCGAGGTCCACAACGGCAAGACCTTCGTCCCCGTCTACGTCACGGAGAACATGGTCGGGCACAAGCTCGGCGAGTTCGCCCCGACCCGCACCTTCAAGCAGCACACCCAGCCTTCCAAGAAGGTCGAGTGATCCCCCGATGAACCGCCTCGCCGCCAGCCTCTGTCTCCTCCTCGCCCCTCTCGGCGCGGCGGAGCCTGCGCTCGGCTCGGCGGTCGCCACCGGCGCGGTCGCCGTCGCCGCGGTCCTGCCCGGCGAGTCGGCCGACCTGGTCATCCTCGACGGCGGCCACGCCCAGGGGCTCCGGCCCGGCATGGTCTGCGGCGTCACCCGCGCCGGCCGCGCCGTCGCCCGTCTCGTCGTCGCCGAATCCCGCGAGACCCGCGCCGTCGCCCTCGTCCTCGACCTCGTCCCTGGCGAGGCGCTCCGCCCCGGCGACCGCGCCGAGGCGCGCGCCAACTCCCGAATCTAACCCACCCTCATGAACGTCCAAGCCACCACCCGCTACGCCCGGATGTCTCCCGGCAAGGTCCGGGATGTCGCCCGCCAGATCCAGGGCATGCCCGCCGAGGAGGCGCTGCAGCTCCTGCGCTTCATCCCGCGCAAGTCCGCCCGCATCATCTCCAAGACCCTCGCCAGCGCCATCGCCAACGCCGAGAACAACCACAACCTGAGCTCGGCCGGCCTCGTCGTGGTCTCGGCCACCGTCAACCAGGGCCCCGCCATCAAGCGCTTCCGCCCCGCCGCCCGCGGCTCCGCCCACCCCATCCTCCGCTCGATGAGCCACGTCAAGGTGGTCCTCGCCGCCAAGTAACCCCCTTCGCACTCTCATGGGACAGAAAGTCAATCCGACCGGCTTCCGCCTCGCGGTCCGCCGCAACTGGGAATCCCGCTGGTTCGCCGACAAGCGCACCTTCCCGGGCCTCCTCCGCGAGGACTACCGCATCCGCGAGTTCCTCAAGGACCGCCTCCGCCAGGCCGCCGTGCCCCGCATCTTCATCGAGCGCGCCGGCTCCAAGGTCCGCGTCCGCATCTGGACCGCCCGCCCCGGCATGGTCATCGGCCGCAAGGGCGACGACCTGAAGAACCTCCGCGTCGAGATCGCCCAGGTCGCCGGCCGCAAGGAGGGCGACATCGCCCTCGAGGTCAACGAGGTGCGCCGTCCCGACCTCGTCGCCCAGCTCGTGGCCGAGAACATCGCCCTCCAGCTTGAGCGCCGCATCTCCTTCCGCCGCGCCATGAAGAAGGCCGTCCAGACCACCATGTCGATGGGCGCCGACGGCATCCGCCTCCGCCTCGGCGGCCGCCTCGGCGGCGCCGAGATCGCCCGCGTCGAGTCCGCCCGCGTCGGCCGCGTCCCCCTCCACACCCTCCGCGAGAACATCGACTACGGTTTCGCCGAGGCCCGCACCCTCTACGGCAAGCTCGGCATCAAGTGCTGGATCTGCACCAAGGAGTCCGAGTTCTGATCCCCGCCCCACCTCGCAGCCCCCATGGCCAATCTCCAACCCTCCCGCACCGCCTGGCGCAAAGCCAAGAAGGGCCGCATCCGCGGCAACGCCACCGCGTGCAACACCCTCGCCTTCGGCGACTTCGGCATCCAGTCCCTTGACCGGGCCCGCATCCGCGCCAACCAGATCGAGGCCGCCCGCATCGCCATCTCCCGCGCCCTCAAGCGCAAGGGCAAGATGTGGATGCGCATCTTCCCCCACACCCCCGTCACCCGCAAGCCCGCCGAGGTTCGCATGGGTTCCGGCAAGGGCGGGGTGGAGTACTACGTCGCCGTCGTCAAGCCCGGCACCATGCTCTTCGAGGTCGGCGGCGTCCCCGTCGCCGCGGCCCGCGAGGCCATGCGCCTGGCCGACACCAAGCTCCAGGTCCGCTGCCGCTTCGTGGCCCGCGAGGAGCTCGAAAAGTATTGATAACGACCCCCTTCGAGACCCTTATCCAACCCTTTTCCATGCCGAAGTTCACCCCTGGCAAGACCTCCCCCGCGGCCGCCCTGCGCCCGCTCGCCCCGGCCGAGCTCGAGAAGCGCGTCCGCGAGGCCGGCGACGAGCTGCTCCAGCTCCGCCTGCGCAAGGCCACCGGCGGGATCGAGAACCCGGCCCGCCTCCGCGCCCTCCGCCGCGAGGTCGCCCGCTGCCGCACCCTCCTCCGCCAGAGGCAGGCCTGAGAACCCTTCCGATGTCCGAAGCCAACCGCACCCACCGCAAGACGCTCACCGGCGTCGTCGTCTCCCGCTCGGGCGACAAGACCATCAAGGTCGCGTACCTCTACAAGACCCCCCACCCGCTCTACGGCAAGGAGGTCAAGCGCCGCACCATGCTGCACGCCCACGACGAGGCCAACGCCTGCAAGCCCGGCGACTCCGTGGAGATCACCCAGACCCGCCCCCTCTCCAAGCTGAAGCGCTGGCGCGTCATCCGCGTCGTCGAGTCCGCCAAGGTCGCCCTCGGCCAGGCCGAGTGACCCCCGCCACCCCCTGACCGGCACCCACCGCCATGATCCAGCTCCTCACCCGCCTCGACGTCGCCGACAACACCGGCGCCAAGACCGTGGCCATGATCCGCCGCATCGGCCAGCTGACCGACACCGCCGGCATCGGCGACGTCATCGTCTGCTCCATCAAGGACTCGACTCCCGACGCCACCGCCAAGAAGGGCACCGTCTCCCGCGCCGTCATCGTCCGGACCAAGGCCCCCATCCGCCGCGCGGACGGGAGCTACCTCCGCTTCGACAGCAACGCGGTCGTCCTCCTCGACGCCAACGGCAATCCCCGCGGCACCCGCATCTTCGGGCCCGTCGCCCGCGAGCTCCGCGGCAAGAACTTCATGAAGATCATCTCCCTCGCCCCCGAGGTTCTCTGAACGCCATGCCCAAGACCGACATCAAGATCAGCGACGACGTCGTCGTCATCTCCGGCGCCCACAAGGGCAAGCGCGCCAAGGTCGTCGCCTACGACCGCGGCGCCGAGCGCGTCACGCTCGAGGGCGTCAACCTCGTCAAGCGCCACCTCAAGCGCGCCGAGGACGGCTCCGGCGGCATCACCGAGAAGGCCGCCCCCCTGGCCCGCTCCAACGTCATGCTCGCCTCCCTCTGGGACGCCCGCCGCGCCAAGCGCCCGGCCGCCAAGACCCGCTGACCCCCACCCTCACCCCCATGGCCAAGGCCCAAGCCCCCTACCTCAAGCAGCGCTACCTCGAGAAGGTCGTGCCCGAGCTGCGCAAGTCGCGCGGCTACGCCAATCCCCACCAGGTCCCCACCCTGGTCAAGATTGTCCTCAACTCCGCCTTCGACGCCGAGGCCGACAAGTCCCAGACCGCCGAGGTGGTCAAGGAGATCACCAAGCTCGCCGGCCAGAAGCCCGTCGTGACCAAGGCCCGCAAGAGCGTGTCCAACTTCAAGGTCCGCGAGGGCATGCCCCTCGGCTGCACCGTCACCCTGCGCGGCGCCCGCATGTGGGACTTCCTCGCCCGCCTCACCCTCATCGCCCTCCCGATGATCCGCGACTTCCGCGGCGTCTCCAACCGCCTCGACGGCCAGGGCAACTACTCGCTCGGCATCACCGACCACACCATCTTCCCCGAGACCCAGGCCGACGGCTCCCAGCGCGCCAACATCGGCCTCGACATCTCCATCGTCACCACCGCCTCGTCCGACGACGAGGCCCGCGAGCTCCTGCGCCTCCTCGGCATGCCCTTCCGCGCCGTCGCGGCCAAGGCCGCCGAGTCCGCCCCCGCCCAAGCCTGACCTTACCCATGGCCAAGCAGTCCGTCATCCAACGCCAGCTCAAGCGCGAGCGCCTCGTCGCCAAGCACGCCGCCAAGCGCGCCGAGCTCAAGAAGGTCCTCGCCGACCCCAAGGTCACCGAGGAGGCCTTCTACGCCGCCCAGAGCAAGCTCACCAAGCTCCCCCGCAACGGCTCCAAGGTCCGCCTCAAGAACCGCTGCGGCATCTCCGGCCGCCCCCGCGCCTACCTGCGCAAGTTCGGCCTCTCCCGCCTCACCTTCCGCGAGCTCGCGCTCGCCGGCCAGATCCCCGGCGTGACCAAGGCCTCCTGGTAACCCTCCCCATGTCCGCATCCTCCGACACCCTCGGCGACTTCCTGACCGCCATCCGCAACGGCTCCAAGGCCCAGCGCGCCGCCGTCACCGTCCAGTGGTCCCGCCTCCGCGAGGAGGTCGCCCGCACCCTCGCCCAGTCCGGCTACATCGCCGGCTACCGCAAGGCCGAGCGCGACAAGCTCCCCGTCCTCGAGGTCAGCCTCAAGTACGTCTCCGGCGCCCCCGCCATCACCGGCATCGAGCGCCTCTCCTCCCCCGGCCGCCGCCGCTACGCCGGCGTGGCCGACGTCCCCAAGGTCATCGGGGGCATGGGCGTCACCATCGTCACCACCTCCCGCGGCATCCTGACCGACGCCGAGTGCCGCCGCCAGAAGGTCTCCGGCGAGCTCCTCGCCAAGGTCTGGTAACCGCCCCCAAACGCCCACCCACGCCATGAGCCGAATCGGCAAACAACCCATCACCGTCCCCGCCGGGGTCAAGGTCGCCATCAACGGCGACCACGTCAGCGTCGAGGGCCCCAAGGGCAAGCTCGCCCGCTCCTTCCGCGGCGTCGGGTTCGCCCTCGAGGGCAACCAGGTCCGCGTCGTCCGCCAGGGCGAAGACCGGCTCTCCGGCGCCCTCCACGGCACCGCCCGCGCCATCGTCCGCAACATGGTCGAAGGCTGCGCCACCGGGTACAAGAAGAACCTCGAGATCGAGGGCGTCGGCTTCAAGGCCCTCCTCAAGGGAGACACCCTCGACCTCGTCCTCGGTTACTCCCACCCCATCCTCTACAAGCTGCCCGCCGGCGTGAAGGTCACCGTCACCGAGAACGTGAAGATCGAGGTCACCGGCCCCGACCGCCACCTCGTCGGCCAGGTCGCCGCCGACATCTACAGCTACTACCCTGTCGAGCCCTACAAGGGCAAGGGCGTCCGCATCGTTGGCCAGTTCATCCGCCGCAAGGAAGGCAAGAAGACGGCCTAAGCCACGTTCCCATGAGCAAGCCCGCCACCAAGGTTTCCCGCAAGCACGCCCTCGCCGCCAAGCGCCGGCTGCGCCTTCGCAAGCGCATCCGCGGCACCGCCGAGCGCCCCCGCCTCGCGATCAAGTTCACCCACCTGCACATCCACGCCCAGGCCGTGGACGACGACAAGGGCGCCACCCTCGCCGCCGCCAGCACCACCGAGAAGGAGTTCCGCGCCGCCAAGCTCCGGCCCAACGCCGCCGGCGCCACCGCCTTCGGCAAGGCCTTCGGCGAGCGCGCCCGCAAGAAGGGCATCACCGCCGTCGTCCTCGACCGCGGCTCCCGCGCCTACCACGGCACCGTCAAGGCGTTCTCCGACGCCGCCCGCCAGGCCGGCCTCGCCTTCTGAAGCCCTCCGCACCTCTCATGAGCGAAAACCCTCCCGAAGCCGCCCCCGCCGCCGCCCCCGCCGCGGGTGCTGACGCCGCCCGCGGTCCCCGCGGCGACGGCCGCGGCCGTCCCGGTCCCGGCGGCCAGCGCCGCGGTCCCCGCCCCCCCCGCCGCGACGACCGCCCCGCCTCCCCCTACAACGAGAAGGTTGTCCACATCAACCGCTGCAGCAAGGCCACCAAGGGCGGACGCCGCTTCAACTTCGCGGCGCTCGTCGTCGCCGGCGACGGCAAGGGCCGCGTCGGCGTCGGCTACGGCAAGGCCAAGGAGGTCCCCGACGCCATCCGCAAGGGCACCGACCGCGCCCACCGCGCGCTCAAGCCCGTCAACACCCGCGGAAACACCATTCCCCATGAGGTCATCGGCCGCTGCGACGGCGGCGTCGTCCTCCTCCGCCCGGCCGCGCCCGGCACCGGGCTGATCGCCGGCGGCGGCGTCCGCGCCGTCCTCGAGGTCGTCGGCCTCCGCGACGTCCTCTCCAAGTCCCTCGGCTCCCAGAATCCCGCCGCGGTCGTCAAGGCGACCCTCGACGGCCTGGCCAAGCTCCGCACCCTTGAGAACATCCGCGCCATCCGCGCGGTCCAATGACACCATGAAGCTCCACGCTCTCCCCCACATCAAGGGCGCCACCCACCGCCACAAGCGCCTCGGCTGCGGCCGCGGATCCGGCCACGGCAAGACCAGCGGACGCGGCCACAAGGGCATGAAGGCCCGCTCCGGCGGCGGCCACCGCCCCGGCTTCGAGGGCGGCCAGATGCCCCTCTACCGTCGCCTGCCTCACCGCGGCTTCCGCAACATCAACCGCGTCGACTATGCCGTGGTCAACGTCGCCGACCTCGAGGCCGCCGAAGGCGCCAAGCTCGGTCCCGCCGAGCTCGCCGCCCAGTCCCTTGTGCGCTCCGCCGACGGCCTGCTCAAGGTCCTCGGCAACGGCGAGATCACCCGCGCCGTCACCGTGACCGCCCACGCGGTCTCGGCCTCGGCCAAGGCCAAGATCGAGAAGGCCGGCGGCAAGGTCGTCCTCCTCGGCGGCGAGGCCAAGCCGGAGTGAACCCGACCGGGCCCTGATGCTCGCGACGCTCGCCAACTGCTGGCGCATCCCGGAACTCCGGGCCCGCATCCTCGCGACCGTCACCCTCGTCTTCGTCGCCCGCATCGGCGCGAACATCCCCCTGCCGGGCGTCGACCCGCGCGACATCCTGCAGTACTACCAGCAGATGGCGGACAACACCGCCGGCGGGGTCGTCGCGATGTACAACATGTTCACCGGCGGGGCGCTCCTCAAGGGCGCCATCTTCTCGCTGGGGATCATGCCCTACATCAGCGCCTCGATCATCCTCCAGCTGATGACCGCCGTGGTGCCCTCGCTCGCCCGCCTCCAGCAGGAGGGTGAGCTGGGTCGCCAGAAGATCGCCCAGTACACGCGCTACCTCACCATCCTCATCGCGCTCGTCCAGTCGGCGCTGCTCCTCGGCGCCTTCTGCAACCCCCAGTCGGTCGGCTCCGCGCTCGGGCTCGGCTCCGATTTCCGCGGCATCATCGTCGTGATGGAGAACCAGACGCTCTTCGTCGCCCTCGGCATCGCCCTGCTCACCTCCGGCTCCGTCATCATGCTCTGGCTGGGCGAGCAGATCACCCAGCGCGGCATCGGCAACGGCACCTCCATCCTCATCACCATCGGCATCCTCGCCGACCTGCCCGGCGCCTTCCGCTCCTTCTCGGCCATCGCCTTCGGCGGCGCGGTCGGCAGCGGCGCGACCCAGCACGGCCCCGAGAAGGCCGTCGGCATGGCCATCCTCTTCCTCCTCGTCACCGCGGCGATGGTCGCCCTCAACCAGGCCGTCCGGAAGATTCCCGTCCAGTACGCCCAGCGCATGGTCGGTCGCAAGGTCTACGGCGGGCAGAGCACCTACCTCCCGCTCAAGGTCAACTACGCCGGGGTCATGCCCGTCATCTTCGCCGGCGCCATCATCGCCTTCCCGCCGATGATGCTCCGCCCCCTGGCGAGCAACTTCCCGACGGTCGGCTTCCTCGCCGAGTGGGCCGACGTGATCCAGTACCCGACCGTCCTGCATTACGCGCTGCTCTCCGCCCTCATCTTCGGCTTCAGCTACTTCTGGATCTCCATCATGTTCCGGCCGGTCCAGATCGCCGACGACCTCAAGAAGAACAACGGCTACGTGGTCGGCGTCCGCCCGGGCGAGCCCACCGCCATGTTCCTCGACTTCGTCATGACCCGGCTGACCGTCGCCGGCTCCCTCTTCCTCCTCATCATCGCGCTGCTGCCTGACCTGTTCATGTACAAGCTCGATTTCCCCGCCCGCCTCGCGAGCTTCCTCGGCGGCACCGGCGGCCTCATCACCGTCGGCGTCATGCTCGACACCATGCGCCAGGTCGAGACCTTCCTCCTTCAGAGCCATTACGACGGCTTCCTGAAGAAGGGCAGGGTGGGGGGCGTCGCCACGCCGCCGCCGCCCCGCCGCCCCGCGTCCCCCGACGCGTCCGGCCCCGGCTCCCTCGGCACCGCCTGCCTCGCGCTCTTCCTCCTCGGCCTCGTCGCCTGGGCCGCCGGTCACTGGGGCCAGCTCTTCGGCTAAGCCGCTTCCGCGGCCGATGATCGACCTCCGGAGCCAGGGCGACGTCGACGGCATGCGCGCCGCCGGACGCGCCGCGGCCCGCGTCCTCGCCGACCTTCGCCGCCGCGTCGCCCCGGGCGTCACCACCGGCCAGCTCGACGCCGCCGCGGGCGACCTCATGTCCCTCCACGGCTGCGAGAGCGCCTGCCTCGGCTACGTCGTCGGCCGCCTCACCTACCCCGGCCGCGTCTGCATCTCCGTCAACGACGAGGTTGTCCACGGCATCGGGCACCCCGGGCGCGTCCTCCAGGAGGGCGACCTCGTCTCGCTCGACGTCGTCGTCCGCAAGGGAGGCTTCATCGGCGACAACGCCGCCACCGTCCCCGTCGGCGCCGTCCCCGAGCCCCTCCGTCGCCTCTGCGCCGCCACCGAGTCCGCCCTCGCCGCCGGCATCGAGGCCGCCCGCCCCGGCGGCAACGTCGGCGACATCTCCGCCGCCATCCAAGGCACCGTCCAACCCCTCGGCCTCGGCATCGTCCGCGAATTCGTCGGCCACGGGGTCGGCCGGCGCATGCACGAGGAGCCCCAGGTGCCCAATTGGGGCAAAAAGGGCGTCGGACCCCGCCTCCTGCCCGGCATGGCCCTCGCCATCGAGCCCATGATCACCCTCGGCTCCCCCAAGATCGCCATGGACCCCGACGGCTGGACCGCCCGGACCCGCGACGGCTCCCCCGCAGCCCATTTCGAGCACACCATCCTCATCACCGAGGGGGGGGTCGAAATCCTCACCCTCCCCTAGGTATTTTAGGCTTCCCTTGGCCCCCCAAAGTTAGCAACTTTCGACCCTTTTCCTCCACCTCCCACCCGCACCTCCGGAAGACCCTCATGCCCCGCATCCTCGGCGTCGACATCCCCAACAACAAGAAGGTCGAGTACTCGCTCCGCTACATCTACGGCGTGGGTCCCCAGCGCGCCACGCTCATCTGCCAGACCCTCGGCTTCCGCCCTGAGATGCGCGCCAGCGAGCTCACCGAGGAGCAGCTCAACAAGATCGTCGACATGATTGTCCGCGAGGGCTGGCGCTGCGAGGGCGACCTCCGCCGCGAGATCGCCCAGGACCTCAAGCGCCTCCAGGCCATCAAGTCCTACCGCGGCCTCCGCCACTTCCGCGGCCTGCCCGTCCGCGGCCAGCGCACCCGCACCAACGCCCGCACCCGCAAGGGCAAGCGCAAGACCGTCGGCGTGGCCACCGCCGCCGCCCCCGCCGCGGCCAAGTAATTTCCGACCGAACCCTTCCCGATGAGCGACGAGACCCCCAAGACCGACAAGCCCGCCCGCAAGGCCAAGCCCGCCGCGGCCCCCGCCGCCGAGGCCGCCCCCGCCCCCGCGGCCCCCGCCGCCGACGCCTCGGCCCCCGCCGCCCCCGGCGAGAAGCAGGAGGTCACCGCCGCCTCCCTCCTCGGCGACGAGATCGGCGAGATCAAGGTCCGCCGCGCCAAGGGCTCGAAGAACATCGTCTCCGGCGTCTGCCACATCCTCGCCACCTTCAACAACACCAAGGTCACCTTCACCGACCCCAACGGCAACGTCGTCTCCTGGGGCAGCGCCGGCCGCCACGCCTTCCGCGGCTCCCGCAAGTCCACCGCCTACGCCGCCCAGGTCGTCTGCCAGGAGGCCGCCAAGGCCGCCATGGCCCACGGCCTGAAGGACGTCGCCGTCCGCGTCCGCGGTCCCGGCATGGGTCGCGACAGCGCCATCCGCGCCCTCTCCCTCCTCGGCCTCAACATCCTTTCCATCGTCGACACGACCCCGATCCCCCACAACGGGTGCCGTCCGCCGAAGCGCCGCCGCGTCTGACCGCGGGCCGCGCCGCCAACTGACCGTCCGGGGATGGCAAGCCGGACGGGAACATCCAACGCCACCCCCAACAACCCAAAGCACCCACCGCGATGTCCCGCTACACCGGACCCACCACCAAGATCAACCGCCGGTTCAACAAGGCCCTCCTGCCCACCTCCAAGGGCGAGGAGCGCAAGCCCTATCCCCCCGGCGTCCACGGCCAGACCCGCGGCCGCAAGGTCTCCGAGTACGGCCAGGGCCTCGCTGAGAAGCAGCAGCTGCGCTTCATGTACGGCCTGAACGAGCGCCAGTTCCGCCTCGCCTTCGCCCGCGCCAAGCGCCTCGGCGGGGTGGCCGGAGAGAACTTCCTCCGCATCCTCGAGACCCGCCTCGACAACGTCATCTACCGCCTCGGCTTCGCCTCCAGCCGCGCCGCCGCCCGTCAGTTCGTCGGCCACGGCCACGTCCGCGTCAACGGCCACAAGGTCGACATCTCCAGCTACGCCGTCCAGACCGGCGACGAGGTCGCCGTCCGCGACCGCGCCTCCTCCAAGCAGCTCGCCACCCGCGCCGCCGAGGAGAACCAGTCGCGCGCCGTCCCCGGCTGGCTCGCCGCCTCCCCCGACCAGCTTCGCGGCACCGTCGTCCGCGAGCCCGCCAAGGAGGAGCTCCCCACCGAGATCAACGTCCAGGTCATCGTCGAGTTCTACAGCCGCTGACCCGAAACCAACCCCAAACCCACCCAACGCCATGCCCAAGCGCCTCGGAAAATTCCAGCTTCCCAACAAGCTTCGCAAGGACGAGTCCGGCTCGTCCGCCCACCACGCCCGCTACACCGCCGAGCCCTTCGAGACGGGCTTCGGTCACACCATCGGCAACTCCCTCCGCCGCGTGCTCCTCGGCTCCGTCGAGGGCGCAGCCATCGCCTCGGTCAAGATCGAGGGCGTCTCCCATGAGTTCCAGCCCCTCGAGGGCGTGGTCGAGGACGTGACCGAGATCGTCCTCAACCTCAAGAAGGTCCTCATCCGCCATGACCGCCGCGAGGACTTCAAGGCCTCGATCGACGTCAACAAGGCCGGCGCCATCAAGGCGTCCGACATCCAGCTCCCCGCCGGGCTCACCCTGGTCAACCCCGACCTCGTCCTCTGCACCCTCGACCGCAAGCGCCGCTTCACCGCGGAGCTCGAGATCAAGGTCGGCCGCAGCTGGTCCTCCGCCGAGGAGAACAAGTCGGCCGAGCAGACCATCGGCGTCATCCCCATCGACGCCCTGTTCTCCCCCGTCACCTCCGTCCGCTACGCGGTCGAGAACTCCCGCGAGGGCCAGAAGACCGACTACGACCGCCTCGTCCTCGAGGTGACCACCGACGGCCGCATCTCCCCCGACGAGGCGCTCAAGGAGGCCTCCGCCATCCTGAGCAAGCACCTCGAGGTGTTCAACGGCGTCGCCGGCACCGAGATCGAGTTCGAGTCCAAGGCCCGCGAGGAGGCCGACGACCAGAACCGCCTCCGCAACCTGCTCAACATGTCGGTCAACGAGATCGAGCTCTCGGTCCGCGCCGCCAACTGCCTCAACAACGCCAACATCACCACCGTCGGCTCCCTGGCGATGAAGACCGAGCAGGAGATGCTCAAGTACCGCAACTTCGGCAAGAAGTCCCTCAACGAGATCAAGCAGAAGCTCGAGCAGCTCGGCCTCTCCCTCGGCATGACCGGCCTCGAGCGCCTCATGGACAAGGGCGCCGCCAACTGATTCCCCCGAACCCGCCAAGCCATGCGCCACCGCAGCCACCGCAACACCCTCGGGGTCAAGAAGGAGCACCGCATCTCGCTGGTCGCCAACCTCGCCGCCCAGCTCATCACCCACGCGCGCATCCGCACCACGCTGTCGCGCGCCCGGGCCGTCCGCCCCTTCGTCGAGAAGATCATCACCCTGGCCAAGAAGGGCGTCGCCGCCGACTCCCCCTCGGTCCGCCTCCACTACTACCGCCTCGCCCTCTCCCGCGTCCGCGACGAGTCCGCGGTCGCCCTCCTCTTCAAGGAGCGCGCCTCCGGCTTCGCCAACCGCAAGGGCGGCTACACCCGCATCTACAAGCTTGACGCCCGCCGCGGCGACGCCGCCGAGACCGCCCTGATCGAGCTCGTGGGCAAGGACGACGTCGCCCCCGCCAAGCCCAAGCCCCGCGTCCGCAAGGCCAAGGCGCCCGAGGCCGCCCCGGCCCAGGCCTAAGCCGCGGAGCCCGCCCGGCCCCACCGGACGCGCCCGCCCGCCGCGGGCGCGCCCGGCGCCGTTTCCCCGATGATCGCCGTTGAGCTCGGAACCTTCCTCGCCCTCGCCGTGGGCCTGGGCTGCGCCCTGCCGCTCGGGGCCTGGCTCTGGTACGACCGCCGCGAGGCCCTCCTCGCCGACCCCCGCCGCCTACGCTCCGCCTTCGCCTGCGGCCGCTGCGGGCGCACCTACTCCCGGCCCCGCCTCCGCGAGGAGGCCCCCTGCCCGGGCTGCGGGGCGAACAATGTTCGCCTCCGCTTCTGAAGCCCCCCATCCTCCCCCCTCCCCATGGCCAACCAGACCATCGCCGTCCTCGATTTCGGGTCCCAGTACACCCAGGTCATCGCCCGGCGCATCCGCGAGTGCCGCGTCCACTCCCGCATCTATCCCTTCGGCGTCGACGCCGCCACCCTCCGCGCCGACGGCGTCCGCGGCGTCATCCTCTCCGGCGGTCCCGCCAGCGTCCGCGCCAAGGGCTCGCCCCGCCCCGATCCTGCCGTCTTCGACCTCGGCGTGCCCGTCCTCGGCATCTGCTACGGCGTCCAGCTGATGGGCGAGATGCTCGGCGGCAAGGTCGCCCCCTCCGCCCACCGCGAGTACGGGCACGGCACCCTCCGCTTCCGCGCCGGCTCCGACCTCCTCCACGGCCTTCGCGGCCCCCTCCGCGTCTGGAACTCCCACGGCGACAAGGTCGCGCGGCTCCCCCGGGGCTTCCGCGCCGTCGCCAGCACCGAGAACTCGGAGCACGCCGTCGTGCAGGACTCCGCCCGGCGCTTCTACGGCATCCAGTTCCACCCCGAGGTCGCCCACTCCGAGCGCGGGATGGACATCCTCCGCAACTTCCTCTTCCGCATCTGCCGCTGCCGCCCCGACTGGGTGATGGAGGACTACGCCGGCGCCGCCATCCGCCAGATCCGCGCCCAGGTCGGGAAGTCCCACGTCATCCTCGGCCTTTCCGGCGGGGTCGACTCCTCCGTCGCCGCCGCCCTCATCCAGAAGGCGATCGGCCGCCAGCTGACCTGCGTCTTCGTCGACAACGGCCTGCTCCGCCTCGGCGAGCGCCAGCAGGTCGAGCGCATGTTCCGCGGCCGCTTCAAGGTCGACCTCCGCGTGGTCGACGCCTCCGACC
Organism: Opitutia bacterium; assembly: GCA_046315175.1. GTDB lineage: Bacteria > Verrucomicrobiota > Verrucomicrobiia > Opitutales > UBA953 > UBA8828. The sequence goes on from JBKDBK010000002.1 coordinate 63,769, forward strand.
GCTTCCTGCGCAAGCTCCGCGGCGTCACCGACCCCGAGCGCAAGCGGAAGATCATCGGCCACGAGTTCATCCGCGTGTTCGACGCCGAGGTCGCCAAGATCCGCCGCCGCGGCAAGGTCGAGTTCCTCGCCCAGGGCACCCTCTACCCCGACATCATCGAGTCCGTCGCCATCGACGGCAACCCCGCCGCCACCATCAAGAGCCACCACAACGTCGGCGGCCTCCCCAAGCGCATGAAGCTCCGCCTCCTCGAGCCCCTGCGCGAGCTCTTCAAGGACGAGGTCCGCGCTCTCGGCGAGGCCCTCGGCCTCCCCAAGCCCATGGTCTGGCGCCACCCCTTCCCCGGCCCCGGCCTCGCCGTCCGCGTCTGCGGCGAGATCACGCGCGAGCGCCTCGACATCCTCCGCCAGGCCGACGCCATCTTCATCGACGAGCTCCGCGCCTCCGGCCTCTACGACAAGGTCTGGCAGGCCTTCGCCGTCTTCCTTCCCGTCCGCACCGTCGGCGTGATGGGCGATGAGCGCACCTACGACCACGTCTGCGCCCTCCGCGCCGTCACCTCGTCCGACGCCATGACGGCCGACTGGGCCCACCTTCCCCACGACTTCCTCCGCAAGGTCTCGTCCCGCGTCATCAACGAGGTCAAGGGCTTCAACCGCGTCGTCTACGACATCTCCTCCAAGCCGCCCTCCACCATCGAGTGGGAGTGAGCCGGGGCCGTTGACACCCGCCCCCGCCCTCGCCACCCTCCGGCCAGTGCCCGAACCCGCCTTCCAGGTCATCGCCCGCCGCTGGCGCCCCCGCGCCTTCGGCGAGATCGTCGGCCAGCAGCACATCGTCCGCACCCTCGGCAACGCCATCCGCGGCGGCCGCATCGCCCACGCCTACCTCTTCGTCGGCCCCCGCGGCACCGGCAAGACCACCACCGCCCGCATCCTCGCCAAGGCCCTCTGCTGCGAGGGCGGCCCCAAGGCCGACTTCGACCCCGACGACCCCGTCTGCCGCGAGATCGAGCAGGGCTCGTACCTCGACGTCGTCGAGATCGACGCCGCCTCCAACCGCGGCATCGACGACGCCAAGTCCATCCGCGAGGCCTGCCAGGTCCGCCCCGCCGGACGGTTCAAGGTCTTCATCATCGACGAGGTCCACCAGCTCAGCAAGGACGCCTTCAACGCCCTCCTCAAGACCATCGAGGAGCCCCCGCCCTGGGTGAAGTTCATCTTCGCCACCACCGAGTCCGACAAGGTCCTCGAGACCATCGTCTCCCGCTGCCAGCGCCTCGAGTTCCAGCCCATCCCCGACGCGCTCATCGCCGACCGCCTCGAGGCCATCGTCAAGGCCGACGGCATCCAGGCCGACCGCGAGGCCCTCCTCGCCATCGCCCGCCTCGCCCAGGGCGGCATGCGCGACTCCCAGTCCATCCTCGACCAGATCATCGCCTTCGCCGGCAAGAAGGTCGCCGAGAAGGACGTGCTCGACATCTACGGCCTCGCCTCCGCCCGCGAGCTCCAGGACCTCGCCGCCGCCCTCGCCAAGGCCGACGCGTCCGCCCTCCTCGCCCTCGCCGACCGCTTCCACGCCGACGGTCGCGACCTCCTCCGCATCCACGCCGACCTCCAGTCACACGTCCGAGCCGCCATGCTCGACGCCGCCCGCTCCGGCGGCCGCAGCGCCCGGCTCGGCGCCGAGCTCGGTTCCGACACCCTCGTGCGCATGCTCGACACGCTCCAGCAGGCCGAGCCCTCCCTCCGCCATGGACTCTCCCCGCGCGCCGTCTTCGAGGTCACCCTCCTCAAGGCCGCCGAGCAGACCCGACACCGATCGGTCGACGCGCTCATCCGCGACCTCAGCGCCGCCGCCAACGGACTCCCCCGGGAGCCCGGCCAAAAAAAAATAGGCACTCCGCCTCCCGCGGTCGCCCCCGCCGCGCCAGCCCCCGTCGCATCGGCGGCCCCGGTCGCTTCGGTTGCCCCGGTCCCGCCCGCGCGGCCCGTCGACGACGGCCCGCCCGACGACGTCCTCGACGTTCCGGAGGCCGCCGCCGATCTCGCTGAGTCTTGGCCCGAGCCCTCGACCGCCGCCGCCCAGGTCCTTCCCGAGGCCGCGCCCGCCCGGCCCGGCGCCCCGGAGTTCGACCAAGCCCTCGGCGCCATCCCCCCCGGCGTCCGCGCCAAGCTCAAGGAAACCCTCGGCGCGGAGTTCTCCCAGCTGCGCCCCCTCAAGCCCGGCGCGCTCCGCCGCCCGCGCTGAGGCCGAGGCCATGACGCGCATCGGCCTGATCGCGGACACCCACGGGCTCCTGCGCCCGCAGGCCCTCGTCGCCCTCGAGGGGTGCGACGCCATCCTGCACGCGGGCGATGTCGGCGAGGCCGACCTGCTCGACGCCCTCGGCGACCTCGCCCCGACCCTCGCCGTCGCCGGCAACTGCGACGACCTTCCCGGCCTCCCCCTCGAGCTCATCCACCTCGCCGCCTCCCGCCGCATTCTCCTCCACCACGGCCACCGCGCCGTCGACGAGGCCGCCCACCGGCCCGACATCGTCGTCACCGGCCACACCCACCAACCCCTCGTCCGCCGCGACGCCGCCGGCCCCCTCCGCGTCAATCCCGGCTCCGCCGGCCCCCGCCGCTTCCGCCTCCCCGTCACGGTGGCCATCCTCACCCTCGGTCCGGGCGAGCCCGCCGCCGAGATCATCGAGCTCGACGTCCGATGAGCTCCGCCCTGCCCATCGAGTCCCTCCGCGAACCCCTGCGCGAAGCCTGCGCCCGCACCCGCCGCATCGTCCTCCGCGCCCCCACCGGCTCCGGCAAGTCCACCCAGGTGCCCCAGATGCTCGTCGACCTCGGCCTCGTCCAGGGCCAGGTCGTCGTCCTCCAACCCCGCCGCATCGCCGCCCGGCTCCTCGCCGCCCGCATTGCCGCCGAGCGCGGCGGCCGGCTCGGCGACGAGGTCGGCTACCAGATCCGCTTCGACCGCGTCGAGTCCGCCGCCACCCGCATCAAGTTCGTCACCGAGGGCCTCCTCCTCCGCCAGATGGCCGCCGACCCCGCCCTGCGCGGCGTCGGCGCCGTCGTCTTCGACGAGTTCCACGAGCGCAACCTCCACGCCGATGTCGCCCTGGCCCTCGCCCGCCGCCTCCAGGCCACCGAGCGGCCCGACCTCCTCCTCGTGGCCATGTCCGCCACGCTCGACACCGACGCCCTCGCCGCCTGGCTGGGCGACGCCGTCACCCTCGCCGCCGACGGCCGCACCTATCCCGTCGACATTGAGAACGTCGCCACCCCCCAGGTCGCCGGCCGCTGGCCCTGGGAACCCGCCGCCGAGCAGGTGCGCCGCCTCCTCCGCGAGGAACCCTCGGGCGACCTCCTCGTCTTCATGCCCGGCGCCCACGAGATCAGCCGCACTCTCGGCCTCCTCCGCAACGCGCCCGAGTGCCGCGGCGTCGACCTCCTCCCCCTCCACGGCGACCTGCCCGCCGACGAGCAGGACCGCGCCGTCCGCGCCGGCGACACCCGCAAGGTCGTCGTCGCCACCAACGTCGCCGAGACCTCCCTCACCCTCCCCGGCATCCGCGCCGTCGTCGACGCCGGCCTCGCCCGCGTCGCCCGCTTCGACCCCGTCCGCGGCATCGACACCCTCCTGACCGAGCCCATATCCCAGGCCTCCGCCGAGCAGCGCGCCGGCCGCGCCGGACGCACCGGCCCCGGCCGCTGCGTCCGCCTCTGGTCCCGCTCCGAGCACGAGGCCCGCCCCGCCCGCCAGACCCCCGAGATCCGCCGCGTCGACCTCTGCGAGACCCTCCTCCTGCTCCGCGCCGGCGGCTGGGGCGACGCCGCCGACTTCCCCTGGTTCGAGCCGCCCGAGCCCCGCGCCGTCGAGCGCGCCCGCGCCACCCTCGCCGACCTCGGCGCCCTCGGCCCCGAGGGCGACATCACCCCCCTCGGCCGTCGCATGGCCGCCTTCCCCGCCCACCCCCGCCTCGCCCGCATGCTCCTCGCCGCCGGCGACCTCGCCTGCGTCCCCGAGGTCGCCCGCATCGCCGGCCTCGAGCAGGGCAGGGACATCCTCCTGCGCAATGTCGACGCGTCCGTCGAGGCCGCGCGCGACGCCATCCCCTGCCCCCCGGGTTCCGACTTCCACCTGCGCCTCGCCCTCCTCGCCCGCGCCGCCGACCTCCGCTTCGACCCCGACGCCTGCGACCGCCTCGGCATCCACGCCCAGGGCGCCCGCGAGGCCGAGCGCGCCGCCCAGCAGTTCCTCCGCATCGCCCGCGCCCAGGGCCTCCCCGCCGACACACCCCCCGCCGACCCCGACGCCCTCCGCCGCTGCCTCCTCCTCGGCCATTCCGACCGCATCGCCGTCCGCCTCGACGCCGGCACCCTCCGCTGCGCCGTCGCCCACGGCCGCAAGGGCGAGCTGCGCCGCGAGACCTGCGTGCGCGACGCCCGCCTCCTCGTCGCCGCCGAGATGGAGGAGGTCCAGGTCCGCGGCCAGGTCGTCACCCTCCTCGCTCTCGCCACCGCCGTCGACGAGGCCTGGCTCCGCGACCTCTTTCCCGGCGACTTCCACGAGGTCGCCGCGCCCCGCTACGACCCGACCCTCCGCCGCGTCGTCACCCGCGTCGAGCGCCGCTTCCGCGACCTCGTTCTCGAGTCCAGGGAGCGCGACGACGCGCCCTCCGACGAGGCCAGCCGCCTCCTCGCCGCCGAGGTCGTCGCCGGCCGACTCGCCCTCGACCGCTGGGACGCGTCGGTCGACGCCTGGATCGCCCGCGCCAACTTCCTCGCCCGCCACGCGCCCGAGCTCGCCATCCCCGCCTTCGACGACGACGCCCGCCGCCTCGTCATCGAGGAGGTCTGCGCCGGCGCCACCTCGCACCGCGACATCCGCGACCGCCCCGTCATGCCCAGCGTCCGCGGCTGGCTCACCCACGAGCAGGCCCTCGCCCTCGACTCCCAGTGCCCCGAGCGCCTCGAGCTCCCCCGCAAGAAGCACCCCGCCCGCATCGCCTACAATCCCGACGGCACCGCCGAGATCGAGGCCACCGTCCAGGAGCTCTACGACGTCCCCGGCTCGCGCCTCCGCGTCTGCGGCGGCCGCGTTCCCCTCGTCGTCTGCATCCAGTCGCCCGCCCGCCGCACCGTCCAAAGAACCACCGACCTCGACGCCTTCTGGAAGGGGTCTTACGAGCAGGTTCGCAAGGACCTCCGCGGCCGCTACCCTCGCCATGAGTGGCGCTAGCACCCGCAACCCAGGCCTGCCATCGCTGTCTCATCCCACATGGACCGGAAGGAATTCCTAACCCTCTCGGGCGCGCTCGCCCTTGCGGCCGCCGTCGGTGCCCAGGTCGCTCCGCCCGCCCCGCAGCCCCTCCGCAAGAAGGGCCTTTGCCTCGTCGCGAAGAAGGACGGCAAGTGGCTTCCGGTCGTCCAGCTCCTCAAGCCCCGCTGGATCTACACCTGGGGCCCCGAGCGACCCGACCTGCTGCCCAAGGACATCGACTTCACCCCGATGATCTGGGGCTACTGGGGCCAGGATTCCCAGATCGCCGCCGCGGCCGCCCAGGCCAAGGCCAAGGGCATCGGCACCCTCCTCGGCTTCAACGAGCCCGACCAGCACGACCAATCCAACCTCAGCGTCGAGCGCGTGCTCGACGTCTGGCCCGTCCTCATGCGCACCGGACTCCGCCTCGGCTCCCCCGGCTGCGTCCACCCCGACCGCGACTGGATGAAGGCCTTCATGAAGGGCGTCGAGGAGCGCAAGCTCCGCGTCGACTTCATCTGCATGCACGCGTACGGCGGGCCGGACCCCGACGGCCTCGTCGGCCGCGTCCGCTCCGTCTCGAGGATGTTCGGCAACCGGCCCGTCTGGATCACCGAGTACGCCGTCGGCGACTGGGGCGCCAAGGCCGCCGACCAAAACCGCTTCAAGCCGGCCCAGGTCGCCGACTTCATGCGCAAGGTCTTCCCCAGGCTCGAGGAGCTCGAGTGCCTCGAGCGCCACGCCTGGTTCCCCTCGTCGCCCACCTCCGCCCCCCTTGGCACCAGCGCCCTGACCAAGGCCGACGGTTCCCTGACCGAGCTCGGCCAGCTCTACGCCTCGCTCTGACTTGGCCGATCCCCGCCAGCCCTGGACCGAGGTTCCGGTCCATGTTCTCGACTTCGAGGGAGGTTCCCGCACCGGCGTCGTCGAGTTCGGCGCCGCCACCCTCCTCGGCGGCCGCGTGGTGAGCCTCCTCACCGGCCGCTGCGCCCCCCGCGCCGCCATCCCCGCCGAGGAAACCCGCTGCCACGGGCTCGCCGAAGGCGACCTGCGCGGCGAGCGGCCCTTCGAGTCCCGCTGGCCCGATTTCCAAGCCCTCCGCGCCAGCGGCCTCCTCGCCGCCCACCAAGCCTCCGTCGAGGCCCGCCTCCTCGCCGCCACCTGGCCCCACCCCGCCGCCGTGCCCGCCGTCGCCGAGATCGCCGAGGCCCGCGCCGAGTGGGGTCCCTGGATCGACACGCTCGCGCTCGCCCGCCTCCGGCGTCCCGGCCTCGGCGATTACTCGCTCGAGCCCCTCGTCGAGCGCCTCGGCCTCGCGCCGCGCCTCGCCGCCGAGGCCGAGCGCCTCTGCCCCCCGGGCCGCCGCCGCTACCACGCCGCCGGCTTCGACGCCCTCGCCGCCGCCCTCGTCCTCCTCGCCCTCGCGCCCTCCGCCTCCGACCCCCTCGGCCGCCTCCTCGCCGAGTCCGCCGCCGCCGGAACCGACGCCGCCCTCGGCCAAGGCGAACTCCCGCTCTGAGGTTTTTCCTTCCCCCGGTTCACGCCGCAGGGTTGGATGCGGCATGGCTTCCCCGACCTCACGTCCTCCCATTCGCGTCGCCGTCACCGGCGCCGCCGGCAACATCGGCTACGCCGCCATCTTCCGCCTCGCCTCCGGCGCCGTCTTCGGGCCCGACCAGCCGGTCGCGCTCAACCTCATCGAGGTCGGGCCCGGTCTCGACGCCCACCAGGGCGTCGTCCAGGAGCTCGCGGACGCCGCCTTCCCCCTCCTCGCCGACGTCGTCGCCACCGGCGACCTCGACACCGGCTTCAGGGACGCCGACTGGTGCCTCCTCATCGGCGCCGTCCCCCGCAAGGCCGGCATGGAGCGCAAGGACCTCCTCGGCATCAACGGCAAGATCTTCGTCGGCCAAGGCGAGGCCATCGGCCGCAGCGCCAAGCCCACCGCCCGCGTCCTCGTCGTCGGCAATCCCTGCAACACCAACGCCCTCATCGCGCTCCGCGCCGGCAAGCTCCGTCCCGAGAATGTCTTCGCCATGACCCGGCTCGACGAGAACCGCGCCAAGGCCATGCTCGCCGCCAAGGCCGGCGTCCACGTCTCCGCCGTCCGCCGCGTCGGCATCTGGGGCAACCACTCCTCCACCCAGTTCCCCGCCTTCGCCCACGCCACCGTCGGCGGCCGCCCCGCCGCCGACGCCATTCCCGATCACGCCTGGCTCCGCGACACCTTCATCCCCGCCGTCCAGCAGCGCGGCGCCGCCGTCATCAAGGCCCGCGGCGCCTCCTCCGCCGCCTCCGCCGCCAACGCCGCGCTCGACACCCTGCGCAGCCTCCACTTCCCCACCCCCGAGGGCGACTGGCACTCCGTCGCCGTCCTCTCCAAGGGCGATTACGGCATCAAGCCCGGCATCCTCTTCGGCTACCCCGTCCGCACCAAGGCCGACGGCTCCTGGGAGATCGTCCAGGGCCTCGCGCTCGACGACTTCGCCCGCGGCAAGGTCGCCCTCACCGAGCAGGAGCTGCTTGAGGAGCGCGCCACCGCCGCCGAGGCGCTCGGCGTCGCCCTCTGAGGTGGCCCACGCCGACGACGCCGCCGGCCGGTCCGCCGACCTGCCCGCCGACCTCCGCGCCCTCATCGGCGACGAGACCGACCTCGTCGCCAACTGCGCCAACGCCGCCTCCCTCCTCTGGCACCGCCTGCCCGGGCTCAACTGGGCCGGCTTCTACCTCCTCCGCGGCGACACCCTCGTGCTCGGTCCCTTCCAGGGCAAGCCCGCCTGCACCCGCATCGCTCCCGGCCGCGGCGTCTGCGGCGCCGCCGCCCTCCGCCGCGCCACCGTCAACGTCCCCGATGTCCACGCCTTCCCCGGCCACATCGCCTGCGACGCCGCCTCGCGCAGCGAGCTCGTCGTCCCCTTGGTGAAGGAGGGGCGCCTCCTCGGCGTCCTCGACCTCGACAGCCCCCTCCCCGCGCGCTTCGACCCCGCCACCGCCGCCCTCGCCGAGGCCGTCGCCCGGATCGTCGCCGAGCAGTCCTCGCCACCTTGACCGCCGGCTGAGCCCAGGCAAACTAGGTCCATGCCCGCCGGCACCGACCCCTTCGCCCTTGTCGCCGCCGCGTGCTTCTGGGGAGCCCTGGCCTGGTCCCTGCGCCTCGAGCCCGATTGCCCGCGCTGGCTGAGGCTCGCCGCCTTCCCGATGCTTCCGCCCGCCCTCTGGCTCGCCACCGTCGGGCCCGGCCTGCCCGCCGCCTGCGTCGCCGCCACCGCCGCGCCCTTCGCGATTGCGATCCTCGCCCTCGGCCTTCGCCGATTCCTCGCCGACGACACCGTCGGCCTGCCCGCGCGTCTCATCGCGATGCTCGCCGCCACCGGGCCGACGGTCGCCGCCGCCGCCTGGATCTGGTCCCGGCTCGATCGCACCTTTGCCGGCTTTCCCGAACCCCTGGCCACCCTCACTACCGTCCACTTCTCCATCACCTTCGGCGTCCTTCCGCTCGCCATGGCCGCCTGGGAGCGCTCCCTCCCTCCCAGCCGGCTGCGCGCCGGCGCCCTCCTTGCCTACGTCGTCGCCGCGCCCGCCACCGCCCTCGCCTTCGCCCTGCGCGCCCAGCCCATGACGCCGGGGTTGGCCGAGGTCGCCTGCGCCGTCTTCCTCGCGGCTGCCTTTCTCGCCTGGGCCACCGCGCTTCCCGCCCGCGCCACGCCGCTCGCGCTCGTCCTGCTCGCCCCTGGCATCCTTCTCGGGGCGGGTTACTCCGCCGCCACCGCCTTCGGCTGGCCCTATCTCACCATTCCCGCGATGGCCGTCGTGCACGGCTCGCTCAACCTCGCCGGCTCCCTCCTGCTCGTGGCGCGCGCTCCCGCGCTTCCCCCCGTTGCCCCGCCCGCCCCGGACCTGGCGACCCCGGTTGACGCGGGCGATCCCGCCCGCGCCCTCTTCGCCGACCTCCACACCCGCGACCTTGGCCCGTGGAGTCCCGAGGCCTTCGCGCGCCTCCGCGACCAGCTCCTCGGCTATCGTTTCTACCCGGAGGCGGTGATGATTCGCCGCACCCAGTTCGAGGAGGCGTCGCGCGCCGCGCGGGTCGGCGACCGTCTCGGTCTCGGTCTCCTCATGCCCAGCCTTCCCGGGCTGCCCCCCTTCCTGCTTCCCGCCATCGTGGAGGTTGCCGCCGCCGCGTCCTCCGACGAATCGGCTCGCTTCGGCTACCGCACGACTCGACGCCACTACGGCCGGGGCGAGTGGGTGGCCGAGCTCTCCCGCCAGGGCGACCGACTCGTTCTCCGCGTCTCCTGCCATGTGCGGCCCAGCCGCTGGTTTGTCTGGCTCGGCCTGCCCTTGTATCGGCGATTCCAGCTCGCCGCCTTCCGCGCGGGCGCCGACAACCTCCGCCGGGCCGCCTGAGCGCCGAGCTCAGCGAGCGCCCAGCCGCACCAGCGTCACGTCCGCCGGCCTCGCCGGACCCAGCGCCGCACCCCCGCCCGCCGCCGCCTGGAACAGCGCGGGCTCGCCGCCCGCGTCCGGCGCCTCGCCCCTCGCCGCCCGGATCCGCAGCAGCGCGACCTGGTCGAGGATCAGCGGGTTGGCGCTCCCCAGCAGCGTGCGCTCCGAGCGCATCCAGCCCGCGTCGAAGGCCGGCCCGCCCCGTACCTGGTAGCGCTCGAGGGACATCAGCGTGATCGCCCGGCGCCCGTCGATGGCCGGCCACGCCGCCATCTCGATCGCCGCCATCGCCGCGTTCCTCGGGTTGCCCGCGACGCG
>JBKDBK010000003.1:0-13848 GCA_046315175.1 Opitutia bacterium
ATCTCCCAGTCCCCGCCCTCGCCGCCGCGGGCCAGCTGGGCGATGGTGAGCTTCGAGGTCTCGGCCTCGAGGCGCCTGGAGAGCTCGCGCCAGAGCGCGGCGACCTGCGGCCCCGAGGCTCCCTTCACCGTCACGCGCGTCCGCCCCAGGCTCGGCTCCACGACCGAGAGGACCTCCTGCAGGGTGATTTCCGAGGGCACCCTGGCCAGGCGGTAGCCGCCCGCCTTGCCGCGCTTCGACACCACCAAGCCGCCCTCGCGCAGCTCGTTCAGCAGCTGCACGAGGTAGTTGGCCGGGATCGCCTCCGCCTTGGCCAGGTCCTCGATGCGCACCACTTTCCCGGGGCTGTGCCTCCGGGCGAGCTGGGCGAGGACGCGGAGCGAGTACTCCACCTTGAGCGAGGCGATCATGAGGGGTCGGTTCCGGGGTTGCGGTTGGCGGGCGGCGCGGGCTTCAGCGTGTCGAAGCGCTCGGCGCCGACCAGCAGATAGGTGCGGTCGGCGACCTCGTCGGGCAGGATCGGCGCGCGCGGGCGTCCGAAGGCCGACGGGCTCAGGAAGCAGATGCCCGCGTTGTGCACCACTTGCACCGCCCGGTCGTCCCACAGCTCGACCATCCCGAAATCCTTCCGGTCCGTGACCTCGAGGTCGCCCAGCCCCTGCGCCTCAAGCCAGGCCTGGGCGGCGGCGAGGCCAACCGGGTCGCCGGCGCGGGCCGTGACCACCTTGACCTTCAGGCCCTTCTCGCGCCAGGCGCGCACCCGTCGCATCATCAGCGGGACGGGCTCGCCCACGTGTTCCATGCCTTTCCAGGAATCCGCCCGCGCCAGCGTGCCGTCGAGGTCGACCCCGATCCAGGAATCGAAGCCCGGGGGCCGGGTCGAGCCGACGCGCTCCGCGGGCACGGGCTCCTCGGGAGGCGTCGCCGGCGCGGGCGCCTCACCGGCGAGGACTTTGCGCAACCAGGCGAGCATGGGTTTAATCTGCCGAACGGACGGCGGCTGTCCAGCGTCGAGGGGTGCTCAGGGCGGGAGTCGAACCCGCACGCCTTTCGGCGTCCGCACCTAAAGCGGATGTGTCTGCCATTCCACCACCTGAGCGTGCCGCCATCCTTGTCCCATTCGCCCCCTCAGGCAAGCCTCGCCATCGGCGTGCCGAAGCGGGCCAGGAGCTCGACGCCCTCCGCGGTGGCGCCCGCGAGGTCCTCCGCCAGCCGCACCTTGCCCGGCTCGAAGAGCGTCGCCATCCATGAGCCGCCGAAGCGGAAGTAGCCGCGCTCGTCGCCCTTGCCCGCGGCCCGCCCGGCCTCGAAGGTCTCCACGATGCCGCCCACATTGGTCGCGCCGACCGCCACCATCGTCACCAAGCCGAACGACCCCGCCTCGAGCGTGACGCGCTGGCGCTTGTTCTCCCAGAGCCACGACAGCTTTCGGCGCAGCGCGATCGGGTTGACCGATCCGAGCGCGCCCTCGACCAACACGGCCTTGCCCGGCGTTCCCGCGACCGGGAAATGGAAGCGGTGGTAGTCGACCGGACACAGGCGCGAGCAGACCAAGGCCCCGCCCTCGTAGCGTCGGGCCAGGGCGGGGTCGCCGGTCAGCCCCGCCAGGTCCATGCGCTGTCCCTTCGCGTAGATGCCCGGCGCCTTGGACACGTCCTGGAAGCCGAGATGCCGCGCGTCAGCCGGGAAGACCGCCACCGTAGGGTCCGGGTCGACGGGCCGAGCCCCGGGCGACAGCTTGCGGAAAAAGAAGTCGTTGAAGGACGCATAGCCGCCCTCGGGCTCCACGAAATCCTCCATTCGGATCCCGAACTCCCTCACAAAGGGCGCCACCTTCGCGGCGCTCCCCGGGCTGTCCTGCCGCCGGCCATACCAAGCCGAGAAAATCCCCCGCTTGACCAGCGCGTGCAGGGAGAGCGCCCCGAGGGGATTGCCCTCGTACAGCCAGCGCAGCCAAGACTCGCCGTAGATTTGCTCGGTCTCGAGCTCCCCGGTCAGTCGATTGCGGAAGCGGATGGGCTCGGGAGCGGCCATAAGCCTCTTTTTTCCCCAAAAAAGGTTTTAAGGGAACCCCAAACCTCTCTACTGCCTCTCCCTCGCATGCGACTCCTGGCGCCCCTCTTCCTCGCCGCCGCCCTTTCCGGGCAGTCGGCCCCGGCGTCCCGCTCGCCCGAGACCCGCCTCAACGAGGCGCGCGCCGCCGCCATCCAGGCCCGGCTTGAGCGCGATGCTCTCGCCCGCCGCCGCGACGAGGCGGCGGCCACCGATGAGCTGCGCCGCCTCGAGGCCGAGTCCGCCCTGCGCGCCGCCCGCCAGGAGGCCGACGCCGCCGAGGCCGACGCCGAGCGCGCCGCCCTCGCCCGCGCCGCCGCCCTCAACGCCGCGCGCCAGGGTGCCGCCGGCAACGCCGGCGTCCTCGCCCGCGCCGAGCTCGAGGCCGACCTCAAGATCGCCCAGCTCGAGGCCGGCCTCGCCACCGTCCGGATCGACGGCGAGCTCGCCCTTCACCGCGCCCGCGAGCGCCTGGCCGACATCGCCCCGGCGGCCAAGGTCGAGCACCCCCTCGACCCCGTCATCAACGGCACCCTCCACATCAGCGACCGGCGCATCCCCTTCAACGGCCGGGTCGACGACGCGCTCGCCGAGTCCGTCATCGAGCGCCTCGCCTTCTTCAACGCGCAGGACCCCGCCAAGCCCATCTTCATCGTCATCGACAACTCGCCCGGCGGCTCCGTGATGTCCGGCTATCTCATCCTCCGCGCCATGGAGGCCTCGAGCGCCCCGGTCTACGTCGTTGTCAAGGGCTCCGCCTCCTCCATGGCCGCCGTCATCACCACCCTGGCCAAGCGCTCGTTCTGCTACCCCGGCACGCTCATCATGCACCACCAGCCCTCCTCCGTGATGCAGGGCAACCTCACCATCCTCCGCGAGCGCCTCGACTGGACCCGCATCTGGTGCGACCGCATCAACGCCGACGTCGCCGCCAAGATGGGCGTCAGCCTCGAGGAGTTCGTCAAGCGGATGTACGCGTCCAGCGTCACCGGCGACTGGCGCGTCACCGGCACCGAGGCGAAGGAGATCCGCTGGGTCACCGACGTCGTCGAGCGCATGGTCGAGAACGGTGTCAACCGGCTTCCCGAAATCCCGGCTCCTTCTCGTTCCTTCATCGTCGTGCGGGGCGAGTCCTCCGCCGCCGAGGCCGAGGCGCCCGTCCTGCCCGGCGACATCCATCTCATCCACGAGCCTTCCCCCGCTCGCTGACAATCTTCCACTCACCATGAACCGCACCCTCAACACCCTCGCGCTCGCCTTCCTGCTGGGCGCCCCCGCCCTCGCCCAGGAGGCCGCCCCCCCCGCCGCCCCCGCCGCCGCGCCCGCCGCCCCTGAGGCCCCTGCCGAGCTGCGTGCCTTGCAAAGGGAAACCGAGAAGCTCCGCACCGAGGCCGCCCGCATCCAGGCCGAGCTCGCCCTCGCCGAGGCGAAGCGCGCCGAGGCCCTCGCCCCCCTCAATGCCGAGACCGCCAAGCTCGCCGCTGAGAAGGCCCTTCGCGCCGCCCGTGCCGGCGCCGAGGCCGCCGCCGCCGACGACGAGCGCGCCAAGCTCGAGCGCACCGCCGCCCTCGAGTCGGCCCGCGCCGCCGCCCGCCTGACCGAGCGCAACAACCGCATCCGCGAGCTCGAGGCCGAGTCCAAGCAGCTCCAGCTCGAGTCCGCCAACGCCGTCGCCCGCATCGGCGGCGAGCTCGCCCGCTTCCAGAAGGAGGAGGAGGCCCGCAAGGTCGCCACCAAGGCCCAGCCCCGCTACCTCAAGGAGCCCCTGGTCGACGGCACCCTCGTCATCAGCGACCGCCGCATCGCCCTCAACGGCCCCGTCACCGACCAGCTCGCCGAGTTTGTCACCGGCCGCATCGCCTTCTTCAACAACCAGTCGCCCGAGTTCCCCATCTTCATCGTGATCGACAACTCGCCCGGCGGCTCGATCGCCGCCGGCTACCAGATCCAGCAGGCCATGGCCTCCTCCAAGGCCCCGGTCTACGTCGTCGTCAAGGGCTTCGCCGCCTCCATGGCCGCCGTCATCACCACGCTGGCCGAGCGCTCCTACTGCTATCCCAACACCATCCTCCTCCACCACCAGGCCAGCACCGCCTTCAACCGGGCCAACATGACCGTCCTCAAGGAGCAGCTCACCTTCGTCCAGACCTGGTTCGAGCGCCTCGCCACCCCGGTGGCCAAGAAGATGGGTATCAGCCTCAAGGAGTTCATCGACCTGATGTACAAGAATGATTCGACCGGCGACTGGCAGGTCTTCGGCGACAAGGCCAAGGAGCTCAAGTGGGTCGACCATGTCATCGCCCGCGTCGAGGAGACCTCCGTGCTCGACGTCCTCCCGGCCCGCCCCGCCGCCCAGCCCACCATCGTGCCCGCCCGCCCCGCCTCGCAGTTCGGCGTCGAGCTCAAGGTCGACGCCCAGGGCCGCTCCTACTACGAGCTGCCTCCCCTCGCCAATCCCTTCGACGCCTACTGGATGTACGACCCCCAGGGCGTCTACCGGATGGCGAGGTAAGCCGAGCCCCTCCGGGGCTCGGATGGGAGGGGCACGGGAGCCCGGCGGCACAGGGGCACGGATATCAGCTCCGCGGGGGCACAGGGGCTCAGGGGCACGGGAGATAGCAGGTGCTCGGTAAGGCCACGCGAGACTCGGTCTCCTGTGGCTCGCCGCATGTGGAGGATTGAAGGGATGAAGCGATGAAAGGACGAACAGCCGCCCCTTTCGCCTCCTCCTTCCTTCCCATCCTGCCTCCGCAATCCTCCGCCACCTCCGAGCCCCTGTGCCCCCGTGCAGCTGTGCTGCCGTCTCGTCCGTGCCCCCGAGCCCTGATCCCCCTTCTCTATTGCCACCGCGGCGCTCCCCCGCTTCCCTGCGTCCACCCCCATGCCCGAACTCACCCTGCTCGACTGGGCCATCATCATCGGCTCCATCCTGGTCTGCTTCATCCCCGCCCTCTTCTTGGGCAAGCGCTCGGGCTCCAGCACTTCCGAGTTCTTCGCCTCCGGGCGCTCCGTGCCCTGGTGGCTCGCCGGCCTTTCGATGGTCGCGACCACCTTCTCCGCCGACACCCCCAACTGGGTGACCGAGCAGGTCCGCCGCTACGGGGTCGCGGGCAACTGGCAGTGGTGGGCCTTCGCCCTCACCGGCGTCGCCACCGTCTTCTTCTTCGCCCGACTTTGGCGCCGCTCCGGCGTCATGACCGACCTCGAGTACTACGAGCTGCGCTACTCCGGCCAGGCCGCCTCCGTCGTCCGCGGCTTCCGCGCCGTCTACCTCGGCCTCTTCTTCAACTGCTTCATCATGGGGATGGTTACCTTGGCCGCCTGCAAGATCGCCAACATCCTCTTCGGCCTCGACCCCCTCTGGACCATCGTCGGCATGGGCGTCCTCAACGTCGTCTTCGCGGCGCATTCCGGCCTCTGGGGGGTCATCATCATCGACACCATCCAGTTCTTCATCATGATGACAGCGGTCTTCGCCGCCGCCTGGTACGCCCTCGTCGCGGTCGCGCAGAAGTTCGCCCAGACCGACAGCGCCTGGGTCGGCCTGCAGATCCTCGTCGAGAAGCTCTCCACCCTCCAGGTCGTCGACACCAAGGTCGGCGACGCCCACGTGCCCGTCGTCTCCGCCATCGACGGCAAGGGCCAGCCCATCCTCGACCTCCTGCCCAACTTCGGGATGTCCGAGCTCGCCCTGATGATCTTCATCCTGCCCGTCGCCATCTCCTGGTGGGCCAACTGGTACCCCGGCGCCGAGCCCGGCGGCGGCTCCTACATCGCCCAGCGCATGCTCGCCTCGAAGTCGGAGAAGGACTCCCTCGGCGGCACCCTCTTCTTCAACCTCGCGCACTACGTCTTCCGCCCCTGGCCCTGGATCATCAGCGCGCTCTGCTCCATCCTCATCTTCCCCGACCTCGCCTCCATCCAGGCCGCCTTCCCGCACGCCGACCCCAAGCTGATCGGCCACGACTCGGCCTACGCCGCGATGATGAAGTTCCTGCCCGCCGGCTTCTTCGGCCTGATGATCGCCGGCCTCATCGCCGCCACCTCCTCCACCATCCTCACCCACCTCAACTGGGGCGCCTCCTACCTCGTCCATGACTTCTACCGCCGCTTCATGGTCAAGGACGGCTCCGAGGGGCACTACGTCAACGCCGGCCGCGTCTGCACCGTGCTCATCTACCTCTTCGCCGCCTTCCTCAGCTACTTCATGACCTCGGCTCAGCAGGCCTTCCAGGTCCTGCTCTCCATCGGGGCCGGCACCGGGATGCTCTACCTCGCCCGCTGGTTCTGGTGGCGGGTCTCCGCCTGGTGCGAGGTCACCGCCATGGTGGTCTCCCTCGTCACCTCCGTCGGCATGAAGCCCTTCATCGGCTGGCTCAACGCCACCGCCGGCACCGCCATCGCCGACGACTTCGCCACCGTCATCATCCTCCAGGTCGGCGTCACCACCCTCGCCTGGATCGTCGTCGCCTTCGTCGGCCCCCAGACCGACCGGGCCACCCTTCTCTCCTTCGTCCGCAAGGTGAAGCCCGCCGGCCCCGGCTGGGCCGCCCTCCGCGCCGAGGCCGGCGTCTCCGACGAGCAGAGCCGCGACGTCAACCACACCGGCCTCGCCTTCGTCGGCTGGATCTCCGGGGTCGTCGTCATCTGGTCCGCCCTCTTCGCCCTCGGCAACATCCTCTACGCCGTCGGCGACGCCTCCCGCGTCGTCCATGCCTGGACAAGCGGCGCCGTCTTCCTTGTCTCCGGCGCCGTCCTGCTCGTCGTCATCCGCCGCCTCTGGGCCCGCACCGACGACGGCTCGGCCGACGTCCCCAAGGCCGGCTGACCCGTCCCCCGCCGCCCTGCCGGGCCCCGGTTCGCCGGGGCCCTTCCTTTTTTCCGGCCATCCGCCGCTTGCCACGGACGCTTCCCTCGTCATCCTTGTCCCTTCCCATGGCTCACGACGACGAAGACGAAGAGGGCGCCGAGAAGGCCGAGGCCGCCAAGGCCGCCGGCTCCCCGGTCGCCATGCTCATCCAGCGCAAGTTCCTCGAGCAGCGGAAGCTCTCCCTCTGGGGGCCCGTCGAGGACGCCTCCGCGCGCGACATCACCGAGCGCCTCCTCTACCTCGAGGCCGTCGCCCCCGGCGAGCCCATCACCTTCTACATCAACACCCCCGGCGGCTCCATCACCGCCGGCATGGCCATCTACGACACCATCCGCCTCATCACCTCGCCCGTGAAGGTCGTCGTCACCGGCATGGCCGCGTCCATGGGCTCCATCCTCCTCCAGGCCCCCAAGCAGAAGGGCAGCCGCCTCCTCTTCCCCCACGCCCAGGTGATGATCCACCAGCCCCTCATCATGGGCCGCATCGTCGCCCCGGCGGTCGACATCCACATCCAGGCCCAGGAGATGGAGCGCATGCGCCGCGAGCTCAACGCCATCCTCGCCCAGGCCTCCGGCCAGGCCCTCGCCAAGGTCGAGAAGGACACCGACCGCGACTTCTACATGACGGCCAAGGAGGCCGTCGAGTACGGCCTGGCCGACGCCATCGTCACCAAGCTCTGATTCACCCATGGGCGTGGCCGACCGCACCTACATGCGCGGCGCGCCCGAGGGTCGCGCCCTCCCGGCCACGCACCTGGTCCTCGGCGTCCTCGTCGGCTTCTTCATCCTCGGCCTCGTCGCCCACTCCTCCCGCACCGGCTTCCTCGGCTGGATGCAGCTGCAGACGCCCGGCGCCCAGCCCTGGCAGTGGCTCACCTACGCCCTCCTCCACGGCGACTTCTGGCACCTTCTCGGCAACGGCCTCCTCCTCTGGTGGGTCGGCCCCCTCGTCGAGGCCGCCCACGGGCGCGCCGGCCTCGTTCGCATCCTCGTCCTCGGCACCCTCGCCGGCGCGGTCGCCTGGTTCCTGACCGGCCTCGGCGGCTCCGCCGGGTCCGTCCTCATCGGCGCCTCCGCGGCCGTCCTCGCCGCCATGGCCCTCGGCCTCGACGGTCGAGAGGACGAGTCCGTCACCCTCCTCCTCTTCTTCTTCCTGCCCGTCACCCTCAAGGTCCGCTGGGTCATGGCCTTCATCTGGGTCACCGCCGTCTGCGGCTGGGCGTTCAGCGAGCTCCCCGGCCGCCACGAGTGGGCCGTCTGGACCCCTGCTTGGGACTCCTCCATCGCCCATTCGGCCCACCTGGGCGGCCTGGTGGTCGGCTGGCTCGCCGCCCGCCGGGCCCGCATCGTCCCCGAGCCCTACCTCGTCCTTCAGGAAACTCCCGCGCCGCCCGCCGTTCGGACCCGTCCCGCCCGCGCCGCCGACGCCGAGCCCGCTCCCGCTCCCTCCCTCGGCGCCCGGGCCGAGCTGGACCGGCTGCTCGACAAGATTTCCGCCGAGGGTTTCGGCTCGCTGAGTCCCGAGGAACGGCGAAGATTGGACGAACTTAGCCAGCGGCTACGCTAACTATCCCATGCGCCTGCCTTTCTGCATCCTCGCCCTGGCCGCCCTGCTCGGCGCGCAGGATCAGCCCGCCGCCCCCGCCGCGCCCGGCCCGTTCACGACCGACCGGTCGATGTCCATGGAGGCCAGCGCCACCACCGCCCTCCTCGAGCGCCTCCACATCTCCAAGAAGCCCCTCCGCGAGATCGACCTCGAGTCGGTCATCACCGAGTACTGCGAGCAGCTCGACCCCTCCAAGCTCTACCTCACCCGGGCCGACGTCGAGCGCTTCCGCGCCCGCTACGGCAAGTCGCTCGACATGTACCTGCAGCGCGGGAACCTCGCCCCCGCCTTCGAGATCCACGCCTCCTTCGCCAAGCGCGTGCGCGAGCGCGCCGCCTTCGTCGCCGCCCTCCTCGCCGATCCCGACCTCGACCTCAACCGCCCCGGCACCTTCCCCGTCGACCGGCGCAAGGCCGACTGGGCCGCCGACGAGCCCGCGCTCGACGACCTCTGGCGCCGTCGCGTCCAGCTCGACCTCCTCGCCGAGCTCCTCGGCGAGCAGCTCGCCCTCGACGCCCCTGCCCGCCCCGACAAGGCCGAGCCCGCCGACCCCGCCGCCGCCATCACGCCCGCCCGCCTCGCCGAGGCCCGCGAGCGTCTCGCCCGGCGCTACGAGAAGATCGCCGGCTACCTCGAGTTCGAGGTCCACGAGGTCCAGGAGTTCTTCCTCAGCGCCTTCGCCCGCCAGTACGACCCCCACTCCTCCTTCTTCAGCAAGCAGTCCCTCGAGGACTTCGAGGTCCAGATGCGCAACTCCCTCTGCGGCATCGGCGCCACCCTCCAGGACGACGACGGTTACTGCACCATCAAGGAGATCATGCCCGGCGGCCCCCTCGCCCTCGACGGGCGCGCCAAGCCCGAGGACCGCATCATCGCCGTGGGCCAGTCGGCCGACGGCGAGCTCGAGGACATCGTCGGGATGCGCCTCCAGAAGGCCATCTCCCGCATCCGCGGCAAGCAGGGCAGCGTCATCCGCCTCATCCTCGAGCCGGCCGGCGGCGGCCCGCGCAAGGACATCGTCCTGAAGCGCGACGTCATCAAGCTCGTCGGCCAGCTCGCCACCGCCCGCGTCTTCGACGTCCCCTCCGGCGCCGGCACCGCCGTCATCGGCGTCATCGACCTCCCCGCCTTCTACGGCGGCGAGGGCAAGGACGCCTCCACCCCGACCAAGGACGTCGAGGAGCTCATCGCCAAGCTCAAGGCCCTCGGCGCCAAGGCCCTCATTCTCGACCTGCGCCGCAACGGCGGCGGCCTCCTCAACGAGGCCATCGGCGTCACCGGCCTCTTCATTCCCCAGGGCCCCGTCGTCCAGGTCCGCAACAGCATGGGGCAGGGCGAGACGTACAAGGACGAGGATCCCAAGGTCGCCTGGGACGGTCCCCTCGTCCTCCTCACCTCCAAGGCCTCCGCCTCCGCCTCCGAGATCGTCGCCGGCGCCCTCCGCGACCACCGCCGCGCCCTCATCGTCGGCGACGAAACCACCCACGGCAAGGGCACCGTCCAGAACATCCTCGAGCTCAGCCGCCTCGACCGGAACCTCAAGTCCGGCGTTAAGGTGACCATCCAGAAGTGGTACGCCCCCAGCGGCTCGTCCATCCAGCTCCGCGGCGTCCCCGCCGACGTCCTCGTCCCCTCCATCTTCTCCGTGCTGCCCGTCGCCGAGTCCGACCTCAAGCGCCCGCTGCCCTGGGACGCCGTCACGCCCTCCCTCCAGGACAACCCCGATCGCTCCTGGCTCCGCGCCCCCCTCAGCCCCGGCCTCCTCCGTTCGCTCAGCGAGGCTAGCCAGCGCCGCCAGGCCGAGCTCCCCGAGTTCACCACCCACGGCCGCGTCCTCGCCTGGACCGACTCGCGCCTCAATCGCGCCGAGATTCCCCTCGCCCTCAAGGACCGCCAGCGCGAGCGCGCCGACGACCTCGCCTTCCGCGAGCGCGTCCGCAAGGAGCTCGAGACTTACGTCAAGGCCGACTTCCCCTCCCGCGAGGTCAAGCTCGACGCCGCCCTGAAGCAGGAGAAGGACGCCGATCCCGCCTGGCAGAAGGCCGCCAAGCGCCTCTCCCGCCAGCGCATGCTCCTCGAGGACGAGAACTGGCCCGACTACGACATCCCCCTTCGCGAGGCCGTCCGCATCGCCGCCGACTGGACCGCCTACCTCGCCAAGCCTCCCTCCGCCGGCTCCACCCCGCCCAAGGAGGCGGCCGCCGCCGTCGCGCGCTAGGCCCGGGATTTCCCCGGCTTGCCTCCCGCGCCCCGCTCGGCGTTTCTCCCCGCCGTGGCCTTCCTGCGCGTCAGCTCCCTGCGCCGCCGCATCGGCGGCGTCGACGCCCTCGCCGGGGCCGACCTTGAGGTCGGCCCCGGTGAGCTCGCCTGCCTCGTCGGCCCCTCCGGCGCCGGCAAGACCACCCTCCTGCGCGTCCTCGCCGGAGCGCAGCCTCCCGACCTCGGCAAGGTCCTCCTCGACGGCCGCGACCTCCTCTCGCTCGCCCCCGCGCGCCGCGGCGTCGCCCTCGTCGCCCAGGGCGTCGCCGCCTTGCCTCACCTGACCGCCCTCGCCTCCGTGGCCGGCGACACCCCCGCCGCCCCCGCGCTCGCCCTCGCCCGCGAGGCCCTCGCCGTCGCCGGCGCCAACGCCCTCGCCGACCGCCTCGGCGCCGAGCTCTCCGGCGGCATGCAGCAGCGCGTCTCGCTTGCCCGCGCCCTCGCCGGCCAACCCCGACTCCTCCTGCTCGACGAACCCCTCTCGCAGATCGACGCCCCCGCCCGCGCCGAGGTCTGGGCGCGCCTCCGTCCCTTCCTCCGCGAGCGCGGCGTCACCACCCTCCTCGTCACGCACGACGTCCCCGAGGCCCTCGGCTGGGCTGATCGGCTCGCCGTTCTCCGCCAGGGCAGGGTGGTCCAGTCAGGCCGCCCCGCCGACCTCTATCGCAGGCCCGCCGACAGCTGGGTCGCCGGCTTCCTCGGCCAAGCCAACCTCATCCCCGGCTCCGTCGTCCGCGTCGGCGCCGGCGAGGCCGTCGTCGCCACCGCCCTCGGCGAGGTCAGCGGCGCGCTTGCCCGCCCCGAGTCGCCTCCCGCCGAGGGGGCCGACGTCGTCCTCTGCCTGCGCCCCGAGAGCCTCCGCATCGACGCGCATCCGCCCGAGTTCAACGCCTTCGCCGGCCGCGTCATCGACTCCCTTTTCCAGGGCGAGCTCACCCGCCATCGCTTCCAGACCGCCGCCGGCCCCATCCTCCGCGTGACCGAGCCCAACGCCCGCTCCCGCGGCGCCGCGCCCGCCTTCGCCTGGATCGAGCCCGAGGACGTCGTCGTCCTTCCCTCCTGAGCCCGATGCCCGAACTCCTTCGCCAAACCCGGGCCGAGCTCGGGCCCACCCTCCGCCTCGCCGTCCCCATCATGCTCGGCATGCTCGGCTACGGGCTGATGTTCATCACGGACGTCGCCATGGCCGCGCGTCTCGGCGAGACCGCCCTCGCCGCCAGCGCCCTCGCCGGCAACCTCAACTACATCCCGTACGTCTTCGGCATCGGCGTCGTCGGCGCCATCCAGGTCTACCAGTCCCAGGACAACGGCGCGGGCGTCGCCTCCTCCGCCCCCGCCATCCTCCGTCACGGCATGGCCCTCGCCCTCGTCCTCTCCGTCGCCCTGGCCGCCCTCTGCCACCTCCTCGCCCCGCTGCTCCCCTTCCTCGGCTCCGACGCCGCCGTCACCGCCGAGGCGCGTGGCTACTTCGTCATCATGTCCTGGGCCATGGTCCCCGGCCTCCTCTTCCATGCCCTCCGCGTTCACCGCGACAGCCAGCACCAGCCCTGGGTCTCCCTCGCCTGGCTCGCCTTCGGCCTCGCCGCCAACGTCCTCCTCAACTGGATCCTCATGTACGGCAACTGGGGCGCGCCCGCGCTCGGTCTCGACGGCGCCGCCTGGGCCACCCTCGCCTCGCGCGTCCTCATGCTCGCCGGCCTCTGGCTCACGCCCGGCCGCGGCGAGGTGCTCTGGTCGCAGGGGCTCTCGCGCCCCGTCTTCGACCGCCTCCTTCGCACCGGCGTGCCCGCCGGCTTCCACAGCCTCAGCGAGGTCGGCATCTTCGCCGTCGTCCCCGTCATCGCCGGCTGGATCTCGCCCACCGCCCAGGCCGCCCACCAGGTCGCCGTGAGCACCGCCTCCGCCGCCTTCATGCTCCCGCTAGGTCTCGGCATGGCCGCCGGCATCCGCGCCGGCGAGGCCCGGGGTGCCGACGACCGCGCCCGCGCCCGCGCCATCGGCCTCGGCTCCCTCCTCCTCGCCGCCGTCGTCATGGGCGCCTACGCGCTTGCCCTCCTCGTCCTGCGCCAGCCCCTGTTGGTTCTCTACGATGTCGACGCCACCGTGACCGGCCAGCTCGCCGCCGCGCTCCTCATCTGGGCCGCGCTCTGGGCGCCCTTCGACGCCCTTCAGGTCGTCGCCGCCCACCTTCTCCGCTCCATCAACCTCGCCGCCTGGGCCTCCTGGGTCGCCGCCGCCACCTACTGGGGCATCGCCTTGCCCCTCTGCCTCATCCTCGCCTTCCCCCTGGGCTTCGGCGCCGTGGGCATCTGGATCGGCCTCGCCACCAGCCTCGGCTTCGCCGCCCTCGCCCTCGTCGGCAAGTTCCTCCGCGCCACCCGTCCGGGAGCCCCGGGATGGGACGTCGTCGACGACGAGGATTCGGAGGAAGCGAAGGAGGCGTAGGATTCGAAGGATAGGCTTGAGGCGACAGCCCCGGCTTCCGAAGCCTTGGTCCCGTTCGATATTTCCCCGCCTTTAACTCTTCATCCTTTCATCCCTTCATTCTTTAATCCTTTAATCCTCTCACCCCTTTCCCTCGCCTCCTTCGTATCCTTCGCCTCCCCTTCCCCACCTTCCCCCATGTCCCAGCAGCCCGCCAAGCCCAAGACCGCCATCACCCCGACCCGGGCCGACGACTACCCGGAGTGGTACCTGCAGGTCATCAAGGCCGCCGACCTCGCCGAGAACAGCCCCGTGCGCGGCTGCATGGTCATCAAGCCCTGGGGCTACTCCCTCTGGGAGAACATCCAGCGCGACCTCGACGCCAAGTTCAAGGCCACCGGGCACGTCAACGCCTACTTTCCCCTCTTCATCCCGATGAGCTACCTCGAGAAGGAGGCCCAGCACGTCGAGGGCTTCGCCAAGGAGTGCGCCGTCGTCACCCACTCCCGCCTCGAGGCCGGCCCCGACGGCAAGCTCGCCCCCGCCGGCCCCCTCGAGGAGCCCCTCATCGTCCGACCCACCTCCGAGACCATCATCGGCGAGACCTACGCCAAGTGGGTCCAGTCCTACCGCGACCT
>JBKDBK010000004.1:0-12571 GCA_046315175.1 Opitutia bacterium
AGCATGATCAGGCCGGCCACCTGGGCCATCGCCTCGACCTGGAGCACGCCGGGCATCACCGGCATACCTGGGAAGTGGCCCTGGAAGAAGGGCTCGTTGATGGTCACGTTCTTGATCGCGACGATGCTCTCGGGCTCGAGCTTGAGCACCCGGTCGACCATCACGAAGGGGTAGCGGTGGGGCAGGTGGTTGAGGATCTGCCGGATGTTGAGGGCGTCGCCCACCGGGGCATGGACCTTGGGCTCGGGCGCCTTGGCCGGCTTGGCCTTGCCCGCCTTGGCGTCGAGCCACTGGCGGCGAATCGCCGCGGCCAGGCGGGCGTTGAGGGCGTGGCCGGGGCGGACGGCGATGATGTGGGCCTTGACGGCCACGCCCGCCAGGGAAAGGTCGCCCACGATGTCGAGGATCTTGTGGCGGACCAGCTCCTCGCGGAAGCGCAGCGGCTCCTTGGAGATGATCTTGTCGCCCTTGAGCACGATGGCCGAGTCGAGCGAGCCGCCCTGGATCAGGCCCTTCTTGAGCAGCGCCTCGATGTCCTCGTAGACCGTGAACGTGCGGGCCGGGGCGATCTGCGACTCGTAGGTCTCGGGGTCGAGGTCGATGGTCAGGTGCTGGGTGTGAATCCCGCGGTCGTCGGCCGACGTGCAGGTGACGCGGAAGCCGTCGTGGGGCAGGGCGACGATGGAGCGTCCTCCCTCGTTGATGGTGATCGGCGCGGTGATCGCGAAAACCTCGCGGTCCCTGGGCTGGGTGACCACCCCGGATTGGCGGATCAGGGTGGTGAAGGGGCGCGAGGAGCCGTCGACAATCGGGGGCTCGGAGGCGTCGAGCTCGACCACCGCGTTGTCGATGCCCATGCCGGCCAGGGCCGAGAGCACGTGCTCGATGGTGTGGAGCTTGATGTGCTCGTGGGCGACCGTGGTCTTGCGCTCGACCTCGGTGACCATGTCGGAAACGGGCCTCACCTCGGGCCGGCCGTGAAGGTCGGACCGGCGGAAGACGATGCCGGTGTCGGCCGCCCCCGGATGCAGGGTCAGGGTGACCTCCTGGCCGGTGTGCAGGGACTTGCCCTTGAGGGACACCTGACGGTCGAGCGTTTGCTGCTTCATGCCTTCCGTAGTTATTCACAGGCCGCGGCCGGTGTAAAGCGCGGGATTGCAGGGGCTTCCGAACGCCGCCCCCTCCTTGTCGGGGCTTGCCAGCGGTCCCGGGTTGTCCAAACATGATGCATGCGTCATCGACTGCCGATCCGGGGTCTTATCCTCGCCCTCCTCGCCCTTCCGCTGGAGGCGCAGACGCGCCAAGGCCTGGTGCGCGGCAAGGACGCCGACGACGAGCGCATCCAGCGGGCCGCCACCTCGCTCCGGATGTCCGTCGACGACGTTCGCCGCCTGGTCCGCCGGGACACCGCCCTCCACGTCTCGAGCAAGGGCAACCTTGTCTACGCCTGCCGGCGCAACCCCGCGCGCCTCGCCGGCGCCAAGGTCGTCGGGGTCGACAACGCCGGCTTCGTCGGCACGCCCGCCTACCCCCTCGACCAGACCTTCAAGCTCCACAGCCGCCCTGGATCGACCAAGGTCCTCTACCTCGACTTCAACGGCCACACCATCACCGGCACGCTTTGGAACGAGGAATACGGCCCGATCATCGTCATCCCTCCCTTCGACATCGACAACGCCCCCAACAAGTTCAGCAACACCGAGATGACCATCATCCAGCAGGTCTGGCGCCGCGTCGCCGAGGACTTCGCGCCGTTCGACGTCGACGTGACCACCGAGGAGCCGGCCCTGGAGGCCATCCTGCGCGACAGCCCCGCCGACACCGTCTACGGCGTGCGCGCCTCCATCGGCGGCGACGCCGAGGACCTCAGCGCCGAGCTGGCCGGTCAGGGCATCCTCGGCATCGCCAACTTCGGGGCCTTCGGCATGAGTGTCGACACCCCGGTTCTCAACTTCTCGGAGGCCCACCGCAACGACTGGGCCATGCTCGCCGACACCGTCTCCCACGAGACCGGCCACGCCCTCAACCTCTTCCACCACGGCAGCGACACCGACGGCGAGTATTACGCCGGCCACGGAAACTGGGCCCCGATCATGGGCTCGGGTCCTTCGACCTCCGTCTCCCAGTGGAGCCGGGGCGACTACGCCGGCGCCACCAATCCCACCCAGGACGACCTCGCGGTCATCAGCCAGCTGATTCCCCCCGCGCCCATCGACCACCCCATCAACGCCGTGGACGCGCTGGCCATCGGCCGGGGCGACATCGCCGGCGGCACCATCCTCAACGCCGCCGACACGGCTTGGTATCGCATCGAGGCCGGCGGCGGCCAGCTCAGGCTCAACGGCGCCGTCTCCGCCCTCGGTCCCAATCTCAAGCTCGGCCTGAGCCTGGTGGATGCCAACGGCAACCTGCTGGCCTCCTCCGGCACGACCACCTCGTCCATGTCGGCCACCCTCACCTACAATGTCACCCAGGCGGGCGTCTACTACGCCGTGGTCGACGGCGTCGGTTTCCGCACGGTCGACACCGGCTTCACCGACTACGCCTCGGTCGGGCGCTACACCGTCTCGGGCAACTGGGCGATCAACCAGCCGCCCATCGCCTCCACGGCGGGCAGCCGCCCCCTGATCGGCGGATTCCCCCTCCGGGTCGACTTCGTGGGCGCGGGCTCCTTCGACTTCGACGGCACGGTGGCCTCCTATTCCTGGGCTTTCGGCGACGGCGCCACCTCCAACCTCGCCAACCCCACCCACACCTACGCGACCCCGGGGACCTACACCGCCCTCCTCACCGTCACCGACTCCGTGGGCGCCACCTCGACCAGTCCCGTCGTCGTCACGGTGGCTCCCCGACCCATCGCCGACCGGCCGATGAGGGTGCTCTCCATGGCGCCCTCGTGGGTGTCGCTTTCCCGCACCACCGGCGTGGCCCAGTGCGTGGTGCGCGTCGTTGATTCCGGCGGCAGGCCGCTGCCCGGGGTCACCCTCACCGCCTCGGTGCAGGGTCTCGACACCGCCACCGTCACCGTGGTGAGCGATCGCCTGGGCAACGCCACGCTGCGCAGCGCCGCCCTCCCCGCCTCGGTGCGGGGAACCGTGACCTTTGTCGTCCGCAACGTCACGCTGCCCGGCTACACCTACCTCCCCGCGCTCAACAAGGTCGGCACCTCCACCGTCCGTCGCTGAGCTCCGGGCACTTGTTCACATCCCTCGGCCGCCCCTTGACTCCCGCCTGAGCGGGTCAATCGTCACGCCGTGCTCCTGGTCATCGACAACTATGACTCGTTCACGTTCAACCTGGTCCAGTACTTCGGCCAGCTGGGCGTGGAGCAGCGCGTCTTCCGCAACGACCAGATCACCGTCGAGCAGGCCCTCGCCCTGAACCCCGACCGGGTGATGATCTCGCCCGGTCCCTGCTCGCCCACCGAGGCGGGCGTCTCGTGCGACATCATCAAGGCCTTCGCCGGCCGCAAGCCCCTGCTCGGCGTCTGCCTCGGTCACCAGGCCATCGGCCAGGTCTTCGGCGGCAAGGTCGTCCGCGCCCCCAGCCTCATGCACGGCAAGACCTCGCCCGTCTTCCACGACGGCCAGGACCTCTTCCTCGGGATGCCCAATCCCTTCGCGGCCACGCGCTACCACTCGCTGGTCGTCGACCGCCCCTCGCTGCCCGCCTGCCTCAAGGTCACGGCCTGGACCGACGACGGCCTCATCATGGGCCTCCGCCACCGCGAGCTCCCCGTCTGGGGCGTCCAGTTCCACCCCGAGTCGTATGTGACCGAGCGGGGCCTCGACCTGCTCGCCAACTTCCTCCGGCTCTGACCATGCACTGTCCCCGCTGCCAGCACTCGGACACCAAGGTCATCGACACCCGGCTCCTCAAGGGCAACCACTCCATCCGCCGGCGCCGCGAGTGCCTCGGCTGCGAGCACCGGTTCACCACCATCGAGGAGATCCTCCGCGAGGGCCTCGTCGTGGTGAAGCGCGACGGCTCGCGCGAGGATTTCGACTTCTCCAAGGTCGCCTCCGGCATCCGCAAGGCGACCGACAAGCGCCCGGTCGAGACCGAGCGCATCGACCTCCTCATCTCCGAGGTGGCCGAGGAGATCAACGCCCGCTTCGAGGACGAGGTGCCCTCCAAGGCCATCGGCGAGATCATCATGCAGAAGCTCCAGGCGGTCGACCAGATCGCCTACGTCCGGTTCGCCAGCGTCTACCGCGACTTCCGCGACATCGACGAGCTTGCGCGCGTCATCGACCAGCTGCGCAAGGGGGGGCGGGTGCCATGACCGCCGCCGCCGCCGTCCGCGCCGCCCGCCTGCGCACCTTCCACGCCCTCGTCGCCACCCTCGCCGGCTCCACCCCCGAGCTGAGGCGGGACATCGACGCCGTCCTGCGCGTCGTCGAGTCGGAAATCCTCCCCGCCGAGGGCCTCGACGCCCACGCCCTCGCCCGCGCCGCCCGCCAGATCCTCGGCCTCATCCTCCCCGCCGACCGCACGCCCGACATCGCCGTGCTCGACTACCGCGACCGCCCCTTCGACCCGCTCTGGGCCTCCGCCGAGATGACCCACGCCCTCGCCCCCGTCGACGGCTCCAACGACATCCTCCTCTGGGTCGCCGGTCTCCAGGACCAGCTCCTCGGCCGCGGCCGCGGCGCCCGGCGCGAGGCCGCCTATGCCGCCGCCGTCGAGACCCTCGGGGGCATCGCCGGCCGGCTCGCCGGCCGCCGCCGCGTCACCGTCGTCGTCCTCTGAACCCGCCCATGGCCAAGACCCTTTTCCAGCGCATCGCCGACGGCGAGATTCCCGCCAAGCTCGTCCACCAGGACGACCGCTGCGTCGCCTTCCACGACATCGCCCCCCAGGCCCCCGTCCACATCCTCGTCGTCCCCCGCGAGCCTGTCGCGCGCATCGCCGAGGCGAGCGCCGCCCACGCCGAGCTGGTCGGGCACCTTCTCCTCGTCGCCGCCCGCGTCGCCGCCGACCAAGGCCTCCGCGACGGCTTCCGCCTCGTCGTCAACAACGGACGCCACGGCGGCGAGACCGTGCCCCACCTGCACGTTCACCTGCTCGGAGGGCGCGCGCTGGGCTGGCCTCCCGGCTGACCATGCCCGTGCCGCTGCCCTGCCTCTGCCTCGACGGCGCCGTCCGCGACCGTCCTCGCGGCGGCATCTGGCTCGGCGACCGCTGGCTCGCCGAGCTTCACCTCGAGGGCGACCCCGCCGAGACTTTCGCCCCCCTCGCCCAGTCCCTGCTCGAGGTCGCCGGTCTTGGCTGGGGCGACCTGCGCTCGCTCGCCCTCAACCAGGGACCCGGATCCGTCCTCGGCATCCGCGCCGCCGCCGTCTCCCTCCAGGCCTGGTCCGTCGTCCACGGCATCCCCGTCCATGGCTGGTCCGGCCATCTCGCCGCCGCCTGGGCCGCGGTGGGCACCTGCGACGGCGTCGTCTCCGAGGGGCGGGGCGGCAAGTGGGTTCTCCACCGCGTCGGCGCCGAGGCTCCCGTTGGGACCCTCTCCGAGGTCGAGACCGCGGAGGCGGTAGGTCTCAGGCTCAGACCCCTCGCCGGCGGTTTCCGCCATGGCGTGCCTCCGGGAATGGGGGACGAGGTCGACGCCTGGGCCGCGCTTCCCGGGCTCCTCGCCTCGCGCGGGCTCGCCGTCGCCACCGACCATCCCGATGCCCTCAACTCGCCGGCCGCCCACGCCCTTTGGTCCGGGCGCCGCCACGGCGCCTCCGCGCCATGACCCCCACCGTGCCCGCTCCCGGCTCGCGTGCCTGGGTCGAGATCGACCTCGCCGCGCTCGACCGCAACGTCGGCCGCATCAAGGCCGCGCTGCCCTCGCGCGTGCGCTACGTGGCGGTGGTCAAGGCCAACGCCTACGGCCACGGCATGCCCGAGGTGGTCGCCCGCCTCCTCCAGGCCGGCATCGACCGCTTCGCCGTCGCCAATGTCGAGGAGGCCGCCCTTCTCCGGGAGATCGGCCCCCAGGCCGAGGTCCTCGTGCTGTCTCCGGCCCTGCCCGAGGAGCATGCCCGCGCCATCGCCCTCGGCGTCGACCTCACCCTCTCTTCCGTGGCGGAGGCCTTGGCCTTGTCGGCCACCGCCGCGAGCCTCGGACGCCGAGCGCGCGTGCACCTCAAGGTCGACACCGGGATGGGGCGTGCCGGGGTCTGGCATGAGCGCGCCGCCGAGGCGCTCGACGCCGTGCTCGCCGCGCCCGGGCTCGAGCTCCGCGGCCTCTACACGCACTTCGCCAACGCCGACGGCGACCCGACATTCACCTCCGAGCAGCGCCGCCGCTTCCTCGGCGTCCTCGCCCGCGTGCCCCCG
Organism: Opitutia bacterium; assembly: GCA_046315175.1. GTDB lineage: Bacteria > Verrucomicrobiota > Verrucomicrobiia > Opitutales > UBA953 > UBA8828. The sequence goes on from JBKDBK010000004.1 coordinate 6,331, forward strand.
GGTGTCCGGCCCGGACTGATGGTCCATGCCGACAACTCCTCGGGGCTCGACACCTTCGCGGCCGACGCCCCCTTCAACGCCGTCCGCGTCGGTCTGCTCCAATACGGCCTCCCTCCCCACCCGGGCTCCTTCCTCGAGCGCATCCGCCCGGAGCCTCTGCTCGCCTTCCACTCCCGGGTCGTGCTCGTCAAGGACCTCCCGGCCGGCACCCCGGTCAGCTACGGCGCCACCCATCGCCTGGCCCGCGACAGCCGCGTGGCCGTGGTCGCCGCCGGCTATGGCGACGGCATCCCGACGGCGGCGAGCAACCGCGGCCAGCTCCTCATCCGCGGGCGGCGCTGCCCCATCCTCGGCCGCGTGACCATGGACCAGACCATCGTGGACGTCACCGACCTGCCCGGCGCCGCCGTTGGCGACATCGCCACCATCGTCGGCGCGCAGGGCGGCGAGCGCATCACGGTCGGCGACTTCTGCTCCTGGTCCGACTGCATCCCCTGGGAGGCCCTCTGCTCGCTCACCCAGCGGGTGCGCCGGGTCTACCGCACGGACCGGACCTGAGGAGCCCGATGCGGGCGAGATGCCATCCTTATCTGAGTCGGTATCCGTTAAACCGCCGCGCTTGCCTGCTTGGCTTGCCACGCGCGGCTACTTTGGAGTTGTAAACTACCAACCATATTTCATCCGATAGCGCCATGAGAATCAGCAAAATTCCTCTGGTCACCGCGGGCGTCCTTTCCTCCGCATCCTCCTCCGCAGCCATCGTTGTCTTTGACGCCAACAACCAGACTCATCAGGTGGGCGAGGAGTATTCCCGCATTGCCAGCATAAATTTACAGGATGGCTCATTTATAGCCAATGCCCCCAACAATCTGGTTGGGGCAGGTTTCATGTTTTCATCTTCGGTGGATGGAATGTACGGTGACTACTTTCACATCACCGGTTTTTCCATCAGAATAAAGGACACTATCGGCAGCCTGCTTGATCCCTCGGCCCTTTCCTTTTCCTCGGCTGATTCGTTCGTTCCAGGCATCGATCGTGAGCTTTCACAAATCCCTCTTGGCACTCATTATGTAGGCCTTGTCCTGCTGGAGAACTCTCAATCCTATTACGGATGGCTCGAGTTCACCCGAGTGTCTTCCAGTGAGTTTCAAATGAACCAGTTCGCCTTCAACGACGTCGCCGGACAGTCGATCCTCGCCGGACAGACCACGGCCGTCCCCGAGGCCTCCACGCTCGGCTTCGCCGGCGGGCTCTTCGGCCTCGTCGCCCTGGCCCATGCGCGCCGCCGCCGGCAGAAGCAGGCCGCGGCGTCGGAGAAGTTCCTGGCCCTGGCCGCCGGCGAGAAGCTGAATTGATCCCGCGGGGCATCCGGTCAACAAGGGGCGCTTCGGCGCCCCTTTTCATTGCCCCGGGGGTCCGCCTTCGCTCTCATCGGTCCATATCCAAGCCCGCCAAGCGCCGCCTCCTCGTCGTGGGTTGGGATTCCGCCGACTGGAAGGTCATCCGCCCCCTGATGGAGGCCGGGCAGATGCCCATGCTCCGGACGATGGTCGAGAAGGGTTCCCAGGGCGACTTCGCCACGCTCGAGCCCTCGCTCTCGCCGATGCTCTGGACCACGATGGCCACGGGGCGGCACCCGGTCGACCACGGCGTCCACGGCTTCACCGAGGTCCGCGACGGCAAGGTGCTCCCCATCTCCGCCGCGACGCGCAAGTGCCCCGCGGTCTGGAACCTGCTCTCTCGCCACGGGCTGCGCACCAACCTCGTCTCCTGGTTCGCCTCCCATGGCGAGCGCGACCCCAACGTCCGCCTCGTCTCCAACCTCTACCCCTCCGAGCCCAAGGGCGAGGCGGACAAGCCGGAGACGTGGGCGCCGACCCCGCCGGGCACCTACTGGCCGGAGGACCTCCGGGCGGAGCTCGACGCGCTCCGCGTCCATCCGGGCTCGCTGACCCAGGACGTCGCCCGGATGTTCATCCCCGACCTCGACAAGGTCGACCTGGAGAAGGACCGCCGCCCCACCAGCTCGTCCAGAAGCTGGGCGAGGCCTTCAGCGTCCAAGCCGCCGCCGTCGCCTGCATGAAGCGCGACGACTGGGACCTGACCTGCGTCTACTTCCGCGCCATCGACGAGATCTCCCACATGTTCATGCCCTACCATCCTCCCCGGATGGAAGGGCTCAAGGAGGAGGACTTCGCGATCTACAAGGACGTCGTCAACTCGACCTACCGCCTGCACGACCTCATGCTCACCCGACTGGTCGACCTCGCGGGTCCCGAGGCGGGCGTCCTCCTCGTCTCCGACCACGGTTTCCACAGCGACCACCTGCGTCCGCGCTTCGTGCCCAAGATCCCCGCGGGCATCATCGCCTGGCATCGCTCCCACGGCATCGTGGCCGCCGCCGGCAAGGGGTTCCGCGCGGGCGTCACGGTCGAGGGCGCGCGCCTGCCCGACCTCACCCCCACCATCCTCGGCTGGTTCGGCCTTCCTCGCTCGGAGGAGATGATGGGGCGGCGGCTCGACGAGATCCTCGACGCGGGCGAGCCGCCGGCCGACATCCCGTCCTGGGACGCCGGTCCGATCCTGGCGGAGCCCCCCCGCCGGCCCGCACATGGACGACTCGGAGCGCCGGAAGATGCTCCAGCACTTCGTCGACCTCGGTTACCTCGAGGAGCTCCCCTCCGAGGGCGAGGCCGCGGCGCGCGCCACCCTCGCGCAGAACCAGGCCCAGCTCGCGGCCCTGCTGGTCAACGAGGGGCGCCATGAGGAGGCCTTGCCCCTCCTCGAGGCCGCGCGCGAGGCCGCCCCGGGACGTCCGGACATCCCCCAGCAGCTCGCCCACTGCCAGATTCACCTCGGGCTCGTCGACCTGGCCGAGGCGACCCTGGCCCCCCTCCTCGCGGGCTTCAGGAACCAGGATGCCCTCCGTGTCCTCCGCGCCAACCTCGCCTTCCAGAAGGGTGATTATGCCGGCGCGCTCTCCGGCCTCGAGGGCGTGTCCGACCTTCCCCAGGCCCTGGAGATCCGCGCCCGCTCCCTGCTTCGCCTCCGCCGCTGGGTGCCGGCCGATGCCGCCGCCCGCGCCATCCTCGCCCGCGATGCCGGTTCCGCCACCGGCTGGAGCATCCTCGCCAAGGCCCAGCTCGGCCGGGGCGACGCCGCCGCCGCCCTCGAGGCCGTCCGCCGCGCCCTGGCCCTGGATGCGCTACGCCACGAGGCCCTGATGGTCCGGGCGCAGGCCCTGTCGGCCCTGGGGCGCTGGGATGAGTCCATCGAGAGCTATGCGGAGGTGCTCCGGGTCTCCCCGGGCTTCTTCCCCGCCTATCGCCTGATGTCGATGGCCCTGCGCTGGCGCGGCCGCGATGCCGAGGCCGACGAGGTCCGCGCGCGCGGGCAGGACCTCCGCGCCGCCCAGCTCTCCTGCCGCGAGGCGAGGCTGGCCCGGCTCAGGGAGGAGTCCCTCGCGCGCGAGTCCGCGCGGGCCGCCGTCCGTCCCCCGCCCCCGCCGCCGATCAAGCCCTCGCAGTTCACCCTGGTCAGCGGCCTGCCGCGTTCCGGCACCTCGCTCATGATGCAGATGCTCGTCGCCGGCGGCGCCGAGGTCATGACCGATGGCAAGCGCGAGCCCGACGAGGACAATCCCCGGGGCTTCCTCGAGTGGGAGGATATCAAGCGCCTGCCCAAGGACCCGGCCGTCCTTTCCGCCGCCGAGGGCAAGGTTGTCAAGCTGCTCACGCCCCTCCTGCCGTATCTGCCCGGGGCGCACCGCTACCGCATCCTCTTCATGCGTCGCCCGACCACCGAGATCGTCCGCTCGCAGTACGCCATGCTCGAGCGCGCGGGCAAGCCGCGCCTGATCGAGGAGGGGGAGCTCGCCCGGCGCCTCGACGCGCAGGTCGCCGGCATCCTCAAGGCGCTGGGCTCGCACAAGCAGGTCGAGCTTCTCGTCGTCGACTATCCCGACCTGGTGGCCCATCCGTCCGCGTGGGTCGACCGGATCGGCGAGTTCCTCGGCCAAGGACTGCTCCCGCGGCCGCGCGAGATGGCCTCCGCGGTCGATCCCAGCCTCCGCCGGCAGCGATCCTGAGCAGGTCCCGGCTCAGGGGCCCTTGGCGCCGGCGGCGGCCTTCTCCACCGCCTCGGCGAAGCCCTTGCCGTGGGGGGTGCCGTCGAAGATCAGCTTGCCCGTCGCGTCGAAGACGAACGCCCGGGGGATGGCGTTGAACTCGATGGGGCACTTGGCGAGGCCGGTGGAGATGGGGAAGGTCACGCCGGCCTTCGCGATCACCGCCTCGATCGCCTTCCGGTCGCTGTCCTGGGATTCCGCCCCGAAGAACAGGACCTTGTCCCTGTGCCTCACCGAGAGCTCCTGCAGCTTGGGCAGGCTCGCGATGCAGGGAGGGCAACGGACGCCCCAGGCCTCGATGACCACGCCCTTGCCCTTGGCGTCGGCCAGCGAGCCCTTGCCCAGCACCGGCCGACCCAGCTTGAAGTCGGCCAAGGTGGGCTCCTTGGCGGGCTTGTCCGCGGCGGAGAGGGTCGGCGAGGCGAGGACGCAGGCGGCGAGCAGGGTGAGGAGGCGCATGCCACCCACAACCCCGTCGCCGGGGAAATGTCACCGCAAATCGCATCCTCAGCGGCCCTTGGAACGGACGATCTCCGACCGGATGTCCATCGCCAGTCCGATGGCGGCAACCAAGGCGAAGGCGCCGGCCTGCCAGAGGAGCCATCGGCCGTCCTCGACGACCTCTTCCCATGAATGCCGCCGCGGGCGGGCCATCAGGGCGACCGCCCACGGGACGAAGGTGTAGGCGCCGACCGCCAGCGCCGCGCGGTCCATTGGCAGGCGCGGCGGGAAGCACATGCGCAGGACCCAGGCCGCCCCGGGCAGGGCGAGGATCCACGTGGGCGCGGGTCGCTCCATCAGGTGTCCGAGCACCAGCCAAGGCGCGAGGGCGGCGGTGAGGGTCGTCAGCGCCGCGATGCCCCGTTCCGAGAGCGTGCGCCTGCGGGTCGGGGCGAGAGCCTCCATGTCAAAGCCCGTGCCGCCCTCGCGCGCCGGGACCTCGATGCCCGCGATCCAGCGGGCGCATTTCATCCAGCCGAAGGCCATCAGGCGAGGCCGAGGTAACGGCGGGCGTTGTTGCTGCAGACGTCCCGCACGAGGGCGTCTGTCCACTCCCGCCGGTCGGGCAGGCGGCCCGTGGCCACGTCGGATCCGACCAGGTCGCAGAGGATGCGGCGGAAGTACTCGTGGCGCGGGTAGGAGAGGAAGGATCGGGAGTCGGTGACCATGCCCACGAAGCGGCTGAGCAGGCCGAGGTCCGACAGCTGGTTGATCTGGTCGCGCATCCCGCGCTCCTGGTCGAGGAACCACCAGGCCGAGCCGTGCTGGATCTTGCCCGGGATGACACCGTCCTGGAACGAGCCGCACATGCCGGCGAACAGGGCGTTGTCGGCGGGGTTGATGTTGTAGAGGATGACGCGACCGAGGCAGCCCTCGGCCTCGAGCGCGGACAACCAATGGACGAGGCCCGGCCCCTGGCGCGCGTCGCCGATGGTGTCGCACCCGGCGTCCGACCCGAGTCGCGCGGCGAGCCGCGGGTTGGGGTCGCGGATGGGTCCGAGGTGGAGCTGGGTGACCCAGCCCTTGGCGTGGTTCATCCGGCCGACGAGTCGCATCAGCCAGGAGGCGAAGGCGGCGGACTCCTCGGCGGAGGCGGGACGTCCCTTGAGCGCCCCCTCCCAGGCCGCCTTGGCCAAGGCCTCGTCGGGCTCGGCGTCGGGCATCGCCTCGAGGCCGTGGTCGGTGGCGCGGGCGCCGACCGCCGCGAAGTCCTCGTGGCGCTTGGCAAGGGCCTTGGCGAGGCCCGCCAGGGTGTCGGCGCCGGTGCCGGCCGCGTCGGAGAGGCGCCTTGCCCAGGAGGCGACCTTGTCGGGCTGGCCGACCTTCAGGGCGGCGTCGGGCCGGAAGGTCGGGACCACGCGCGTGGCGAAGCCCGACTTGGCCAGGCTCGCGTGCCACTCGAGCGAGTCGGCGGGGTCGTCGGTGGTGCCGACGAGCTCGACGTTCATCCGGCGGAGGATGCCGCGGGCGGTAAGGTCGCCCCCGGCCAGCTGGCGGTTGGCCTCGTCCCAGACGCGGTCGGCGGTGTCCGGGCCGAGCAGGTCCCCGATGCCGAAATGGCGGCGGAGCTCGAGGTGGGTCCAGTGGAAGAGCGGGTTGCGCAGGGTGGCGGGG
>JBKDBK010000005.1:0-10529 GCA_046315175.1 Opitutia bacterium
CGTCGACACCGACCTTGGCCGACGCCTCCCCGCGCAGCCGCACCCGGGCCGCCGCCTCGCGCGGCGCCAGCACGCCCAGGTCCTCCGTCGCTAGGTTCACCTTGCCGCCGACCTCCACGCCCTCGCCCAGCCGCGCCTCGCCCTCCAGCGCCGCCATGCCCTTCGCATCCTTCACCAGAAGCTTCCCCGCCAGACCCCTCGCGCCCTGCTCGGCGTCCAGCTCGACCGAGGGTCCGCCCAGCGCCAACGGGCTCGCGTCCCGCAGGTTGAGCCGCACGCGCAGCCTCGCGAGGTCCGCCGCCAGCTCCGCCGGGGCCAACCCCGCGTCGCCGAGCGTCCGCCGAAAATCAGCCGCCACCACCACGTCCGCCCTCGGATCCGTCTCCGCCCCGCCGACCTTGAGTCCCGTCCAGGCCAGCCCCGCCCTCAGCTCCGCCGCCTTCGAGAAATCAATGCCCTCGCTGCGCGCGTTGAACCGCAGCTCCGTGCCGTCCGCCAGCGTCACCCGCCCCGCCGCCGCCAGCTTCCCCACCGCATACCTCCCCAAGCCCAGCCCCTCGCTCCCCTGCTTTTCCCCGCTTCCCGCTCCCCGCTCCTCGCTCCCCATCTTCAACTCAACTCCCTTCACCTCCAGCGTCGCCAAGCGTACCTTCCCGCTCAGCAACGGCAGCAGCTCCGCCTCGCCCGCGACCGACTCCGCCCGCACGCGCGTCCCGTCCGCCAGCGTGAGGTCGATGCCGCTCACGCGGAAAACCCCGTCCAAGCCCGCCCCCACCTCGCCGATCGACCCGCCGAGGCCGGCGTCCTTCAGCAAGGCGTTCACCCGCGGCGTCAATTGCGCCGGCTTCAGCTGCCATTCCGCGACGCCCAGCGCGGCGCCCACCAGGACAACCACGCCGACACCCAACCCGAGCAGCACCTTGGCCTTTTTTCCCATGCCCTCATCCTGCCCTCCTCCCCGCTTCCTGCAAGGAAGTCCGCAGGGGATAGGACGGACATCCCTAACCCTGCGACATCACTGGCGCCCGCGGCTCGATAATAGAACAGCCGCCGCCGCCCTCCTCCGCCGCCGGAACAAGGATCAAAGGGACTAATCGCTGAAGATATAAATGGCAGGGCCAGCTGTGTCTCCCCCTCTTCCTCTCCCCTTTTCCTCTCCCCTCTTAATTCTTAATTTCACCCCCATTCCCCCATTCCAACTCCCGCTCCCTTCTAACACCGCTAACACCGCTATCCCGCTAGAAAGCTAGTGATCCATCGAGCCATGCAGCTTCCCCCTCCCCCAACAAAAGAGGGCGGCCACCCGGCCGCCCTCGCACACAACACACAGAGAGTTCGCCCCGTGCTCAGTCCTGCTGCTCCTCCTTCTTCGCCCGGTTCCGGTTGCGGCCCATGCCGATCTTCTTCGAGAGATGGATGTCGGCGGAGAATTCCGCCTCCGCGCAGTGCAGGTTGGAGTACGCCTCGTGGATCCGCGCCGACTTCGTCCGGCCGCGGAAGCCGCGGCTCGAGTAGACCAGCTCCTTCAGCGCGCTCTCCAGGTCGTCGTCCGCCAGGTTGAGGATATACTTCGCCGTCTTCTCCGCCCAGGCGGTGGCGCCCGGACGGCTCCTCAGCGCGCGCAGGGCCGCCAGCGCCTCGCCCACCCTGCCGCGGCTCGCCAACTCGTGGATGCGCAGGAACTCGTCCGCGAAGTCCGACTCCGCCACGGCCGCCGCCACCGCCGGGTCCTCGGGCAGCTCCGCATGGGCCGCGGGCTCCAGCTCGGGCAGCGAGAGCACCGCCGGCCCGAGCGTGACCGCCGCGCCTGTCGCGTCCTTGGCGGTCGCCGTGACCGACACCACCCCGCCCGCCGAGCGGCTCGCCCCGATCTCCAGCACCAGCACCGCGTCCCGCGACGCCGAGCAGGGCAGGGTGCCCAGCCGGCTCGTGTCGCCCCTCGACCCATCGTTGCGCAGGACCTTCGCCACCACGCCCTCGCCCGCCGTCACCCTCAGCTCCAGCTGGCGCAGGTGGGCCTTGCTCAGGATCGCGAACTCCTCCGCGAAACCCTCCTCCAGATCCTCCGGCCGCTGCCCATAGTGCGCCTGGCCCTCGCCCGCGTCCGCCATCTTGCTCAGCAGCGTCTCGTTGAACTGCCCGCCGAGGCCCACGGTCGATGTCGTCACGCCGGCCTTCGCCAGCTCGCGCACCTTCGCCGCGATCTCGTCCTCGTTCACCAGGCCCTGGTTCGCCTGGCCGTCCGTCAGCAGGATCACCCGGCTCGTGCGGTTGGCCGACGTGAAGGGCGCCAGCTGCCGCGCCCCCTCCTCCCAGCCGGCAAAGAGCGCCGTGCTGCCGCCCGCCCTGACCTCCGCGAGCACCCTGCACACCGTCTCGCGGTCCGCCACCTGCGCCAAGGGCTGCAGCACGTTCACCTGGTTGTCGAAGACCACCACCGCCACCCGGTCCGTCTCCCTCAGGCCGCGGATCAGGTTGCGGGCGCAGCCCAGCGCCGCCGCCAGGGGCTCCCCGCTCATCGATCCCGATCGGTCGATCACGATCGCGAGGTCGATCGGGGCGCGCTGCCTCTGCTGCTCCGTCACCGGCGCGTCCGACACCACCCGGACCAAGGCCTTCGTGGCGAGCGCCTGTCCCCTCGGCAGGCCCTTCTTCAGCGGGTGGATTTCAAGGCGGGGCAGGGGGGTCGACGCGGCGTTGTTGGGTGTGCTCATGGTGGGTGAAAGGCAAGCACCCTAAAAACCACCCAACTAGTGTCAACACCTCAAATCGTCATAAACCCATCCGACTGTCATAATCCTCGATTAGACTCACGAACTCCTTGATTATGTGAGACTTCTGCGTTGTCGACAGTTCGATGTCCTTTCCAATCCTTATGTTCACCTCACACCAAGGGGCCAGCTTCACCCGCGTCCAGCGCTCCTTCCTTCCCGGCTCCCTGAAGGCCAGCCGAGCCATCTCCGCCAGTTCCCTCAACGCGAGCGTCTCCGCCTCCGTCAGGTTGGGCTCCTTGAGCAGCTTCTCCGCCAAGAACGAAAGGCGGTCCAACCCCCCTTCCTCGCTCCGGGCCGACTGCAGGATCCGCCGCGCAATCGAGCTCTTCTGCGCGCGGATGGGCTCCGCCGACTCCTCCACCTCGCGCTCCTTCGGCGACGATCCCAGCCGGGCACCCTTGCCCGCCGAGTAGTTCACGCCCCTCGCGTAGACAATGTCGTCTCCCGCCGCGTCCTCGCGGCGGCTGCGAAACAGCAGCCGCTCCGCCTGCGTCGGCTCCGCCAGCTGGTTCAGCAGCAAATCCAGCTCCGGCTCGGCCTTCCACCCCTTCGGCCCCTGCAGCTGGCTTACCACCCGGTCCAGGTCCCAGCCCCGCTCGGCCAACAGGCGCGTCAGCACGAGCTGCCGGAACTGAAGCGGGCCAAACAGCGCCTTGCGCCGGTCCACCGAGTCCTTCTCCGGCGACGCCAGCACGCCCCGCGTCAGATAATATCTCACCAGCCGCTCCGTGCACGCGAACTTCTCGTCGAAGCCGCTCTCGGCCAGGAAGGCCGTCGCCTCCGCCGCCAGTTCCTCGGCCGTGCCCCGCCAGTCGGAAGCCAGCTTGATCCTCGCCGCAGGCATGAAACCCATGCCCCCAACCCTTGCCGCCACCGCGGTGTCAGCAATCCAAAAACAGCGGATGCCTCTCCGTTTGGCCTAGTTTTCCCCCGTAAAATATATCCGCGAGACGCTTTGATTCTGTCCAAGGCGCAGGCGTCCTGTCGGGGTCGCTTTCCTTTTCGCAGGGTCAGGATGAGCGGATTTGACCTATTCTTAACAAGACTGGCAATTTTCTATTACCATAGGGGGGCTTGCGGGTGGGGGTTGCCTAGCGGTGGATTCGCGATAAATTTTACTCAATGACTTTTCATAACCCCGTGAACCCCCTCGCCCTGCGTGCCGCCGCGCTCGTGCTTGCCGCTTCGATGGCATCCACAGCCGCTGCCACGCGTACCAAGGCGAACAACACCACGGCGCTCAACAACCTCGCCTCTTGGGTCGAGGGGGCCGTCCCGACGTCCGACGACATTCTGCTCTGGGACAACACCGTCAGCGCCGCCAACTCCTCCCTGCTTGGAGGCAACCTCTCCGTCCTCGGCCTCCAGGTCACCAACCCCGCCGGTGCCGTTACCATCGGCAACACCGCCAGCGCCCTCCTCACCATCGGCTCGGGCGGGATCGACATGTCGGCGGCCACCCAGAATCTCACCATCAGCTCGAGCTTCGCCATCGGCGCCAACCAGACCTGGACCGTCAACGGCGGCCGCACCCTGACCGGCATCGCCGGCAGCTCGACCTCATCCGGCTCGGGCACCGGCAATCTGATCCTCGCCCAGTCGGGCACCGGCGTCGCCACCGTGCTCTTCAACCAAAACGGCAACGTCGGCGGCGGCCAGACCGGTTGGTCGTCCTACTCGGGCAACATCACCGTCGGAGCCAACGTCAAGATGCAGTCCCAGGGCAACGATGCCGCCGCCCTCGGCACCGGCCTCGTCACCCTGAACGGGGGCGCTCTTCACCAAACCTCGGGCAACTGGACCTGGAGCAACGCCATCGCCGCCAGCGCCGCCTCCGTCATCGGCAACGATTCCGGCACCGCCGCCTCGGGCCGCACGCTCAAGCTCCTCGGCAACCTCACCTCCTCCAACGGCTCGGGCCTGACCTTCACCAACACCAACGGACAGGTCCAGTGGGGCACCAACGCCAACGAGGCCGCCGGCTTCATCCTCGCCGGCGCCGGCGCCTCGACCTACGGGACCACCACCATCTCCGCCAATTCCCGCGTCCGCGTCGGCGGCAACGCCACCGCCACCGTGGCGGGCGACGGATTCGACGCCGGCACCCGCGGCAGCCTCGGCACCGGCGACGTCAACCTCGCCGCCACCTCCGCCCAGCTCGCCTTCACCCGCACCGACACGCACACCGTCGCCAACAAGATCACCGGTAGCGGCACGCTTTACATCGGCGGTTCCGCCACCGCCCTGGCGGGCACCGCCACCCAGGTGGTCGTGCTCACCGGTGACAACACCTTCACCGGCGCGACCCGCATCGCCTCCGGCACGCTTTCCGTCTCATCCCTCAACAAGGTCGCCTTGCCCGACGCCTCCTCCGCCCTCGGCAGGCCCACCACCGTGGCCGACGGCACCATCGGCATCGGCTCCGCCGCGGTCGCGGCCACCCTGCGCTACACCGGCGGCGCCTACACCACCGACCGCGTCCTCAACCTCGCGGGCACCACCGGCGGCGCCACCCTCGACCTCGTCGGCTCCACCGGCCTGCTCAAGTTCACCTCCGCCCTCACCGCCACCGGCGCCGGCATCAAGACCCTTACCCTCGCCGGCGACATCGGCACGCAGGGCGAGATCGCCGGCGCCATTGTCAACAACTCCTCGACCAACACCACCGCGCTCGCCAAGACCGGCGCGGGCACCTGGACGATCTCCGGCGCCAACACCTACTCGGGGACCACCACCGTCTCGGGCGGCACGCTCCGGCTTGGCGCCAACGACGTCCTTCCCGGGGCCGTCACCGTCGCGGCGGGAGCCACCCTGGATCTCAACGGGTTCAGCGACACGGTCGGGACCTTCACCCTCGCCGGCACCCTCCTAGGCACCGGCACCCTCACCTCCTCCGTCGCCGCCAACGTGACTCCGGGTTTCGACATCACCGTCGACACCGGCTCCACGCAGACCATCGGCGCCATCCTCGCCGGCTCCTCGAATCTCCGCAAGAACGGCGCGGGCACCCTCGTTCTCACCGGAGCCAACACCCTCGGCAGCGCCTTCATCGTCACCGCCGGCTGGCTTGAGGTCGCCGATGTCGCCGACACCGGCTCCAGCAACCTCGGCATCCTCGGCGGCGCGGGCACCGCCCCCCGCCTCAGCATCGTCGGCGGCAATTTCCGTTACACCGGAACCGGATCCCAGTCGACCACCCGCCAGCTTTGGATCGACCAGCAGGCCGCCACCATCGAGGTCACCCAGGCCACCGGATCGCTCACCTTCACCCCCTCGGGCGGCACCCGCAGCCAAGCCTTCACCAAGACCGGCTCAGGCACCCTCGTGCTCAACGCCGTTTTCAGCGGCTCCGCCTCCATCACCGCCGACGGCGGCACCCTCGTCCTCGGCGCAGCCAACACCCATTCCGGAGCCACCACGGTCTCCGCCGGGACCCTCAGGTTGGCCGCCTCCTCCGCGGTCGGGACCTCCAGCACCCTCACCCTCTCCGGTGGCTCGGTCGCCTTCGACGACTCCGTCGTCGCCAACGCCTTCACCGCCGGAGGTCTCGCCGGCACCGCCAACCTCGCCCTTCAGAACACCGCCGCCACCGCCGTTGCCCTCACCGTGGGCAATGCCTCCAGCACGAGCTATTCCGGCAATCTCTCCGGAGCGGGCGCGTTGGTCAAGACCGGCTCCGGCACCCTGACGCTCTCGGGGGCCAACACCCACGCGTCCACCGCCGTCAACCAGGGCACCCTCTCCTTCAGCTCGACCTCATCCCTCGGCTCCGGCACCGTCTCGCTTGGCTCCGCCGCCGCCGCCGGCGCCCTCACCTACACCGGCGCCGCCGGCGATGTCGCCAACAACATCGACCTAGCCGGCACCACCAACGGCGGCTCCCTCACCCAGTCCGGCACCTCCGGCAACGTCCGCTTCACCGGCTCGCTCACCGCGACCGGCGCCGGCGCCAAGTCCCTCACCCTCGGCGGCACCACCGCCGGCACCGGCGAGCTCTCCGGCCTGATCGCCGACGGCGACTCCGCCGTCGTCCGCATCATCAAGATCGGCAGCGGCACCTGGACGCTTTCCAACGCCGGCAACAGCTTCACGGGCGGCGTGGCCGTCAACAACGGCACCCTGCAGGTCGCCTCCCTCGCCGCGCTCGGCGCCGGCACCCTCAGCATCGGCGACGTCGCGGCCGGCACCCTGGTTTACACCGGCGACGCCGCGGTCACCTCCAAGGTCGTCAACCTTTCGGGAACGACCTCCGGCGCCACCCTCACCCACTCCGGCACCGGCACCCTCCGGTTCACGTCCGACTTCACCGCGACCGGCGCCGGCTCCAAGACCCTCACCCTCTCCGGCTCCACCGCTGGCGTCGGGGAGATCGCAGGCGCCATCGTCAACAACTCGGCCGCCAACCTCACCTCCCTCACCAAGTCCGGCACGGGCACCTGGATCCTCTCCGGCGCCAACACCTTCACCGGGACCCTCTCGGTGAGCGCGGGGACGCTCACGTTGGGCGGCGCCTCCGCCTTGCCCGCCACCTCCGGCACCGTCACCGTCTCCGGCGGCACCCTGGACCTCGGCGGTCTCTCCCACTCGACCACCGGAGCCCTTGCCGTCAACACCGGCAGCCTGGTCAGCGGCGCCATTGCCGCCGCCAGCTACGCCTCTTCCGGCAACGCCACCATCTCGGCCACCCTCGGGGGAGCCGCGGCGTTCTCCAAGACCGGTTCCAGCACGACGACCGTCCTCTCCGGCTCCGCCAACACCTTCTCCGGACAGGTCACCGTCACTAGCGGCACGCTCCAGGTCTCCAAGCTGGCCGACGGCGGCAGCAACTCATCCCTCGGGACGGGCGCCCTCGCTTCCTCGATCATCGTCAATAGCGGCGTCCTGAGTTACGCCGGCGCAGGTGGTGACACCACCAACCGCGCCATCGACATGCGCGCCTCCGCCAGCGTCATCAACAACTCGTCCACCGGTGCCATCGCCTTCACCGCCGCCAGCGTTATTCAAGGCGGAACAGCCTCGGCCCGCACGCTGACCCTCGGCGGGACCAACGCCGACGCCAACCTCTTCGCCTCTGTTCTCGGGGACAGCGGCACCGCCGCCAACATCACCTCCCTCACCAAGTCCGGCACGGGCACCTGGGTCCTCTCCGGCGCCAACACCTACACCGGCGTCACCACCGTCTCCGCCGGCACGCTTCGTCTTGGGGCTGCCGTCTCCCTGGGGTCCAACTTGACCTCCGCTTCTGGGGATTCCACGGGGATGCTCGACCTTGGCGCCAACACCGCGACGGTCGGCGTTGCCACCAACGCGACCTCCTTCTACTATGGTGGAATCACCGGCACCGGGATTCTTCAACTCAACGGAGGTTCCGCCACCATCATCAATGAGTCCTCCGGCGCGGCTGGCGCCAACACCAATTACCTCGTCTGGAGCGTGGGAACCGAGGACATCGGCACCGCCTTCCACCTCAACACCGGCACCGCCGCCAACCGGAGGGACTTCGGCCTCGCCACCACGTCCGAGGCGGCCGTCGTCACCCTCGCCTCGCTCCAGGGATACGGGGCGATCCGGCAGGACGCCGGTGGGTCGGGCGCGGTTTTTAACCGGTATCTCGTCGTTGACCAGGCCTCTGACACCACTTTCAACGGTGCCCTCCTCTCACACTGGTCCGGAAGCGTGGGACGCACCATGAACCTCACCAAGAGGGGCATCGGTTCCCTAACCCTCGCCGGCTTCGTCGGCGCCCAGTCCACCACGGGCGTCGCCCGGGTTCACCTGACCGTCGAGGGCGGCACGCTCAACATCACCAATTCCGCCAACACCACGACCGCGGATCCCGACCAGCGCATGATCGGCATCGTCGATATAAAGTCCGGCGTGCTCGCCTTCTCCACCCAGGCCATCCTCAACACCGCCGGCGACGCCGGCGCCACCGCCATCAACCTCAACGGCGGCACCCTGCTCTGGAACACCGGCACCACCCAGGACCTTTCGGTCGGCGGACGCCTGACCCTCATCGCCGGCAAGTCCGCCCGGCTCGACACCAATGGCAACAACGTGACCCTCGGCACCGCCTTCGCCGGCGGCGTCAACCTCAGCGCCTCCCTCGTCAAGTCCGGCGCCGGCACCCTCACCCTCTCCGGTGCCAACACCTACACCGGTGACACCACCGTCTCCGCTGGCACCCTCGCCCTCGGCAACAACTCCGCCCTTGGCGGTGGCGCCGTCTCCGTCGCCTCCGGCGCTGCGCTCAATCTCGCAGGATTCTCTCTGGCGTCCAACAACCTCACCCTCTCTGGCGCAGGCCTCTCCTCAGCGGGCGCCCTCCTCAACAGCGCCGCCGGCACCTCCACCCTCGGCGGCACCCTCACGATCGCCGCCGCCACCACCCTAGGCTCGGGCAACATCACCCTCAACGGCTCGCTCGCTGGCGCCTTCGCCCTCACCAAGGACGGCTCGGGCACCCTCACCCTCAACGGTGCCTCCAACGAAGCCACCTCCATCGCGGTCAACGCCGGCACCCTCGCCATCGGCAACGCCACCGCCCTCGGCTCCGCCACCATCACCGTCGCCTCCGGCGCCACCCTCAACCTCGGCAACCTCGCCGCCGCCAACACCATCACCCTCGCCGCCGGCGGCACTCTCCTCAATCCCGGCTCCTTCGCGGGCACGCTCGGCTTCTCCGGCAACGCCTCCCTCGAAGGCACCTTCGGCGGCACCATCGTCTCATCCGGTACCGTCACCTCGGCCACCGGCCTCACCTTCACCGGCACCCTCAAGGGCACGGGCACCATTGTCGGTGACGTCCTGCTCGAGGACGGCGCCACCCACGCCCCCGGCAACTCCCCCGGCCTGCAGGTGATCGACGGCAACCTCCAGTACGCCTCCGGAGCCACCATCGCCTGGGAGCTCAACGCCAACACCGACCTGGGACGTGGAACCAACTTCGACGGCATCGATGTCACCGGCGACCTCGTCCTCGGCCCCCTCGCCGGCATCGACACGGTGAATCTCGGTCTCAGCTTCACCGGCACCGTCGACTGGTCCGACAGCTTCTGGTCCATCAACCGCCACTGGACCCTCTTCAGCCTCACCACGCCGTCCGAGACCTTCGAAAACCTCCAGATCACCGGCGTCGCCTTCACCGACGCCGCCGGCGACCTGCTCTCCGACGCCCGGACCGACGCCTTCTTCAGCCTCCAGCAGGTCGGCAACGACATCCGCATCACCTACACCGCCGTCCCCGAGCCCTCCACCTACGGCCTCCTCCTCGGCGCCCTTGCCCTTGCCGGCGCCGCCCTCCGCCGCCGGAAAAAGGGGACCAGCTAAACAAGGGACTGGGGGAATAGGGAACCAGGGGGAATGCCCATTATGCCTTGGGTAGGGACGTCTCTCCGAGACGTCCGTGCATCTTCCCCCTCCCGTACTCCCGCCCCCTGCCTCGGGTAGGGAGACCTCTCCGAGGCCTCCGTCTCTCTCCCGTGCCCCTGAGCCCCTCAGCCCCCGTGCCCCTGTTCTAGCCATCCCGCTAGTCAGCTACTCCGCTAGAGAGCTAGTGAGCTATAAAGCTAACGAGCTAACGAGCTAGAGAGCTAACGAGCTAATTCCCCGCTCCCTTCTAACACCGCTAACACCGCTAACCCCGCTCTCCCGCTACTGAGCCACCGAGCCACCGAGCCAATCTCCCCCGCATCGCCCCGCGATGCGACTCCCCGCGATTCCCAATCGCGACTCCCCGCGGACCCTGTCCGCGAC
>JBKDBK010000006.1:0-15325 GCA_046315175.1 Opitutia bacterium
GCGCTCCAGGGCCTCGATGACCCCGGGATCGACCAGGCTGTTCACCTTGGCGAAGATGGAGGCGGGGCGGGCGAGGCGGGCCGCCGCGGCCTCCGCGGCGATCAGCTCCACGATGCGGCGCTGGAGGTCGAAGGGCGCCACCACCAGCTGGCGGAACCGAGGCTTGGCCAGGTTGCCGGTCAGCGCGTTGAAGAGCAGGCCGACCTCCTCGGTGATCTCGGGGTCGGCGGTGAACAGGGAGAGGTCGGTGTAGATCCGGGCCGTGCGTGGGTTGTAGTTCCCCGTGCCCAGGTGGGCGTAGCGGCGCAGGACGCCCTTCTCGCGCCGGACCACCAGGCAGGCCTTGCAGTGCGTCTTGTACCCGACCAGCCCGTAGACGACGTGCGCTCCCGCCTCCTCGAGCTGGCGCGCCCAGGCGATGTTGTTCAGCTCGTCGAAGCGCGCCCGCAGCTCGATCAGCACCGTCACCTGCTTGCCCGCCTCGGCCGCCTCCTTCAGGGCCTGCATCACCGGCGAGTCGCCGCTGGTCCGGTAGAGCGTCAGCTTGATCGACACCACCTCGGGGTCGCGCGCGGCCTGCCGCAGGAAGTCGACCACCGGCGCAAACGACTCGTAGGGGTGGTGCAGGAGGATGTCGCCCTTGGCGATGCGCGCGAGGATGGGGTCGGTCTCGCCCATGCCGGACGGCACCGAGGGCTGGAAGGCCGGGTAGGCGAGGTCGGGCCGCTGGATGAGGTCGAGGGCCCCGCCCAGGCGCAGGAGGTTGACCGGGCCGTCGATGCGGAAGACGCAATCCGGCTCGAGGTCCAGGGCCGCGCAAAGCCAGCCTACGGTCTCCTCCGGGGCGTCGCCCGTGATCTCGAGCCGCACCGGGGCTCCCTTGCGCAGGCGGTGGATCTCCTCCTCGATGGCCTCGAGCAGGTTGCCCTCCTCGTCCTCGTCCACGTAAAGGTCGCTGTTGCGCGTGATGCGGAAGGCCCAGGCTCCTTGCACCTTCATACCCGGGAAGAGCCGGTCGGCGAAGGTCTTGATGACGTGGCTCAGGAAGGTGAAGCGCACCTCGCGTCCGGTCTTTCCGAGCAGGACGACCCGGGGCAGGATGCGCGGGACCGGGACCACCGCGTGGCGCGCGGGCCCCGCCTTCTCGCCGGCCAGGCGCACCAGGATGTAGAGGTTCTTGTTGGTCAGGACCGGGAAGGGGTGCGCGGGGTCGATGGCGAGCGGCGTCAGGGCGGGCAGAATCTCCCGGTCGAAGCGCTGCCCGAGCTCGGTGAGGTCGACCTTTCGCAGCTCGCTCCGGTCGAGCGCATGGATGCCCTCGGCCGCGAGCGCGGGCCTCAGCTCCGCGCGCCAGATGCGGTACTGCTCCGCGACCTGGGCGTGGGCCCGGGCGAGAACCTCCCGCAGGAGGCTGGCATTGTCAGGCCCGGCTCCCGACTCGACCTGCTGCAGCAGGCCCGCCACGCGAATCTCAAAGAACTCGTCCAGGTTCGAGCTCACAATCGACAGGAACCGTACGCGCTCCAGCAGCGGCACGCTGGGCTCGCTCGCCAGCCGCAGCACTCGGCCGTTGAAGTTCAGCCAGCTGAGCTCGCGCTCGAACCTCTCGGGGGGGCTCTCCTGGGACTCCGCCATCGTCCCAGCCTGCCAGCCCGGGTGTCCTTCGGCAAGCCGGCATGGGTTACAACTCGGTTTCAGCCAAGGTTTTGCCCTTTGCCCCCGCCTTTGCCCCGTCTAGGCTTGTTCTCCCATGGCACCCCCCCGTCCTGCC
Source organism: Opitutia bacterium (assembly GCA_046315175.1). Lineage (GTDB taxonomy): Bacteria > Verrucomicrobiota > Verrucomicrobiia > Opitutales > UBA953 > UBA8828. The sequence goes on from JBKDBK010000006.1 coordinate 1,772, forward strand.
ATCGACCGGGCCTCCTCCGCCCTCCACCTCCGCCTGCTCAAGCTTCAGTCACGCCTGGCCCGGCAGGGGAGGGGGGCCGTCCTGCTGCTGGGTGGCAACGACCGCCTGGCGGCCAGCGCCCTTGCCAATCGCCTCCAGGGATGGTTCGACGCCCGCACCGTCGAGGTCTGCGCCCCCGTCTTCGGCGCCCCCGACCTCGAGGGGCGACCCTTCCTCTGGCCGTACTGGCTGCGCATGCCCGCCAAGGGCCGCATCACCGTGGTGGTCGGCGACTGGGCCACGCGCACCGCGATCGAGGCCGCCGAGGGGCGCCTGGACCGCGCCGCCTTGGCTGAGCGCCTCCGCTCCCTGCGGCAGTTCGAGGAGCTGCTCGTCGCCTCCGGCGTCGCCCTCGCCAAGGTCTGGTTCTCCACCCCCCGCAAGTCGCTCCGCCGCCGCCTGGAGGACGCCGATGACAGCGAGGCCGAGGGCTGGGTGGTGTCGGACGACGACCTGCTCCTGACCGACCGCAAGGCCGCCGCCGGCGCCAACCTCGTCCGCCGCCTCTCCTCGGCCAAGGGCCACGCCTGGGCCAAGGTCTCCGGCGCCGAGCCCAAGACCCGCGAGCTCGCGGCGGGACGCTCCCTCGCCCTCCAGCTGGCCCGCGCCCCGGCCCGCCTGCCCGCCCCGCCCAAGCCGTCCCGCCTGCGCCCGCGCGGCCTGCTCGAGACCGCCGTCCATCCCGTCCTCGACAAGGACGACTACGCCTCGCAGGTCCGCAAGTGGCAGCTGCGCATCGGCCGCCTCGCCCGCGAGGCCCACCGCGAGGGCGTGCCCACCGTGCTCGTGCTCGAGGGTCCCGATGCCGCCGGCAAGGGCGGGGTGGTGCGGCGGCTCTGCGCCTGGGTCGACGCCTCCCTCGTGGCCATCCATCCCACGCCCGCCCCGACCCCCGAGGAGAAGTCGCGCCACTATCTCTGGCGCTTCTGGAACCGCCTCCCCGACCCCGGCCGGATGGCGGTCTTCGACCGCTCCTGGTACGGGCGCGTCCTCGTCGAGCGCGTGGAGGGCTTCTGCCGCGCCGACGAGTGGCAGCGGGCCTACGCCGAGATCAACGCCTTCGAGGCCCGCCTCGCCGAGGCGGGGGTCGTCGTGCTCAAGTTCTGGCTTCATCTGTCCAAGGAGGAGCAGCTCCGCCGCTTCCGCTCGCGCGAGGAGTCGCCCCACAAGCGCCACAAGATGACCGCCGAGGACTACCGCAATCGGGCGAGGTGGGATCAGCACCTCCGCGCCGCCGAGGACATGGTCGCGCGCACCGACACGCCGCACGCCCCCTGGGTCGTCGTCCCCGCCGACGACAAGCGCCACGCCCGCGTGACCGTCCTCCGCGCGGTCGCCCGCGCCCTCGCCGACCGGCTGGAGCGGTGAGCTTTCGGGCTGACATCCTCCTGCGCTCCGCCCGCGGCCGCTGCCCCGCCTGCGAGCGCCCCCTGCCGCCCTCGCCGCCCTGGGACATCCCTTCGGCCTGCCCCGGGTGCAGGCTCGTGCTCCGCCGTCCCGGCGGGTTCTTCCTCGGCGCCCTCGTCTGGAACTACGGCCTGATCGCCTTCGGCATCCTCCCCCTCCTCCTGGTCGCCGTTCTGTCCGGCTGGCTCACCGGGCGGCAGGCCGCCTGGGCCGCCCTGGCGGCCGGCATGGCCCTGCCCTGGTTCCTCCACCGCCTCTCCTGGAGGCTTTGGCTGGGGACCTTCTACGGCTTCCTGCCCGGGCAGCTGCGCGGGGGATCGGACGACTGAGCGGCGCTCAGATCAGCCCGAGCTGCATCTTGCCGTCCTCGGAGATCATCGTCTGCGTCCAGGGCGGGTCCCAGACAATCTCCACCACCGCCTCGTTGGCGCCCGGCACGGCCAGCAGCCGGTTGCGCGCGTCCTCGGCGATCACGGGCCCCATGCCGCAGCCGGGAGCCGTCAGCGTCATCGCCACCTTGACGCGGTGACGGTCGGCCTGGCCCTCGACGGGCTCGACCGCCAGCGAGTAGACCAGGCCGAGGTCGACGATGTTGACCGGGATTTCCGGGTCGAAGACCGTCTTCAGCTGGTTCCAAAGCGCGTCCTCGGCCGGCGGCCCGGCGTGCCCGGGGTGCTCCGCCGTGCCGCGCGAGCCGGTGGTGTCGGTCGTGCCCGACCCGGCCGTGGCCTCCGTCGGCACGCTCTCGCCGAGCGCATCGGCGTCGGCGCCGTTGATGCGGAACATGCCGGTGTCGCAGACCACGGTGAAGTTGCCGCCGAGGCGGTGCGTGATCGTCACCCGCGTCCCGGCGGGCAGCACGGCGGGCTCGCCGGCGGGAATGAGGGTCGCCTGGACGTCGCGCGACAGGGTCTTGTCGTGCGGCCCGGGCGCGTGGCGGGAGCCGGAGGTGGAGGGATCGTCGGGCATGTCGGTGAAGGGGCGGGGGATCAGCGGCGGAACTTGGCCTGGAGCCGCACGCGGAGCGTCGAGGCGAGGCCCTCGTCGGCCACCTTGCCCACGATCTCCTCGAGGAAGCCGAAGGCGAGGAGCTCCTGCGCGCTCTCGAGGGGTATGCCGCGGGCGCGGAGGTAGAAGAGCTCCGCCGGGTCGATCTGGCCCGTCGTCGCCCCGTGGGAGCACTTCACGTCGTTGGCCTCGATCTCAAGCCCGGGCAGGGAGTTGGCCTCGGCGTCGGCGGAGAGCAGCAGGTTCCGGTTGGTCTGATAGGCGTCGGTCTTCTGCGCGTCCGGGGCAACCTTGATCAGGCCCGAGAAGATGGTGCGCGACTTGCCGAGCAGCGCGTTCTTGAACAGCAGGTCCGAGGTGGCGGAGCCCGCTTGGTGGACCTGGAGGGTGCGCTGGTCGAACTCCTGCTCCCCGTCCGAGACGCTGATGCCGTAGAGGCGCACGTCGGCGCCCGCGCCCTCGATGCGCACGACATGCTCAAGCCGGGCGCGGCGCGAGCCGAGCGAGGCGTTGACCGAGGTGATGCGTGCGCCCCGCTCGCCCGTGGTGGTGTCGACCTGGAAGGACTGCGCCTCCGAGCCCCAGTCCTGCACCGACAGGCGGTCGACGGAGGCGTTGGGGCCGGCATGGACGTCCGCCGCCGAGACGCTGAGCGTCCGCGTGCCGGGATTCGCGCCGAGGAAGAAGTCCGCCACCGCTGCGCCGGAGGACTCCTCCGCGACCACCAAGGTGTGGGGGAAGACCGCCGCGCCCTCCGCCAGCCCCCAGTGGACGGCGACGAAGGGACGGTCGACCTTCACGCCCTTGGGCACGCGCAGGACGGTCCCCGCGCCGAGCCAGGCCTTGTGCAGGGCGAGGAACTTGGCCCCGCCGAGCGCGGCCGGGTGGCGCAGCAGGTGCGACTGGAGCAGGGCCGGGTGGTGGCGGACGGCGTCCGCCAGCGTCTCGAAGACCACGCCCCTGGCCGCGAGGTCGGGGGCGAGGGCGGGGCGGAGGACGCAGTGGCCGTCGACGAACACGGCCAGCCCCGCCGGGTCGGCGACCAGGGCGGCGCTCCGCGCGACCAGCGCGTCGACGTCGGCCTGGGCGGGCTCGGGCGCGGCCGCGAAGCCGTCGAGGGAGAGCGAGCGGGTGTCGGAGAAGCGCCACGCCTCGTCGCCCAGCCTGGGCATGGGGAGGGCGCGGGCGTCGGCGGCGCCCTGGGCGCGGAGCGCGGCCAGCCAGGCGGGCGCCGCGGCGTCGGGAGCGGGCAGGATCACGGGGGAGGGAGCGGGGGCGGTCGGCATGGTCGTTCAGCCCACGGAGCCCTCCATCTCGAGCTCGATCAGCCGCTTGAGCTCGACGGAATACTCCATCGGGAACTCCTTCACGAGGTCGTTGACGAAGCCGTTGACGGCGAGGGACATCGCCTCGCCCTCCGAGAGGCCGCGCTGGCGCATGTAGAAGATCTGCTCGGCCGAGACCTTCGAGACGCTCGCCTCGTGCTGCACGCTGTTGCGCTGGCCCCGGACGGTGATGGCGGGGTAGGTGTCGGTGCGGCTGTTGGCGTTGATCAGGAGGGCGTCGCACTCCGTGTTGTTGCGGCAGTTGCGGAGCGTGCGCGGGATGTGGACCTGGCCGCGGTAGGTCGAGCGGCCCTCGCCGACGGAGATGGACTTGGCGATGATGTTGGACGTGGTGTCGTCGGCGGCGTGGATCATCTTCGCGCCCGTGTCCTGGTGCTGGCCGTCGGACGCCAGCGCGATGGACAGCACCTCGCCGCGGGCGCGCTTTCCCTTCAGGATCACCCCGGGGTACTTCATGGTCAGCCGCGAGCCGATGTTGCAGTCGATCCAGCGCACCTCGGCGTCCTCCTCGGCCAGCCCGCGCTTGGTCACGAGGTTGAAGACGTTGTTCGACCAGTTCTGGACCGTGATGTACTGGATCTTCGCGCCCTTGAGGGCGACCAGCTCGACCACCGCCGAGTGCAGGGTGGCGGTCTCGAACTTCGGGGCGGTGCAGCCCTCCATGTAGGTGACCTCGGCGCCCTCGTCGGCGATGATCAGGGTGCGCTCGAACTGGCCGAAGTTCTCCGCGTTGATGCGGAAGTAGGCCTGGAGCGGCTGGCGCACCTTGACCCCCTTGGGCACGTAGATGAAGGAGCCGCCGGAGAACACCGCGGAGTTGAGCGCGGCGAACTTGTTGTCCGAGGCCGGGATGACCTTGCCGAACCAGCGGCGGAAGACCTCGGCGTGCTCGCGCAGGCCCTCGGTGGGGCCGACGAAGATCACCCCGAGCTTCTCGAGGTCGGCCTTCATGTTGGAGTAGGCCGCCTCGGAGTCGAACTGCGCCTCGACGCCGGCGAGGAACTTGCGCTCCGACTCGGGGATGCCCAGGCGCTCGAAGGTCTGCTTGACGTCGTCCGGCACCTCCTCCCAGGTCCGCGAGGGCTTCTGCCCCTTGGCCAGGTAATAGCGGATGTCCTCGAACCGGATGTTGTCCAGGTCGCGCGTCGCCCAGTGGGTGGGCATGGGCATCGACTCGAAGATGCCGAGCGCCTTGTGGCGGAACGCGCGCACCCACTCGTCCTCGCCCTTGACCTTGGCGATGTAGTCGACAGTGGCGGGCGTCAGGCCGACCCCGGCGTCGTACGCGTAGTCCTCCTTGTAGCGGAAGTTGCCCTTCTCGCGGTCGACGTCGATGGCCGCCTGCTGGGCGTCGGGCTCGGTGTTGGGGTCGATCATGGTCGTGGGTGGGCGGGGTCAGGCGCGGGCGAGCTCCTTCTCGACCCAGGCGTAGCCCTTCGACTCGAGCTCGCGGGCCAGTTCCTTGTCCCCGCTGTGGACAATCCGGCCGTCGAACATGATGTGCACGCGGTCGGGCACGATGTAGTCGAGCAGGCGCTGGTAGTGGGTGATGACGAGGAAGCCCGTCTCGGGGCCGCGCGCCTTGTTCACGCCCTCGGCCACGATGCGCAGCGCGTCGATGTCCAGGCCCGAGTCCGTCTCGTCCAGCACGGCGTACTTGGGCTCAAGCATGAGCATCTGAAGGATCTCGCAGCGCTTCTTCTCGCCGCCCGAGAAGCCCTCGTTGACGGAGCGGGCGGTGAACTTGCGGTCCATCCTGAGCGCGTCCATCTTCTCGTAGAGCCGGGCGTAGTAGGCCTTGGCGTCGAAGGGCGCCCCCTTGGGCTGGCGGGCGACGAGGGCCGCGCGGATGAAGTTGGCGATGGTGACGCCGGGAATCTCGCTCGGGTACTGGAAGGCCAGGAAGAGCCCCGCGCGCGCGATGGCGTCCGGCTCCAGCCCCAGGATGGGCTGGCCGTCGAGCAGCACCTCGCCCTCGGTCACGGTGTAGTCCTCGTGGCCGGCCAGGATCTTGGAAAGGGTGCTCTTGCCGGTGCCGTTGGGCCCCATGATGGCGTGGACCTCGCCCTTGGGGAGCTCGAGGTTGAGCCCCTTGAGGATCGGCCGGTCGCCAATCGAGGCGTGGAGGTTGCGGATGCTGAGGTGGGACATGCGAGGGGAGGGGATGGAAGGGATGAAGGGGTAGAAGGAGGGATCAGCTGCGGCGCTTGCCGTGGAAGGAGATCTCGACGGCGTCGGTCTGGAATTCCTCGGGGAGGATGCGGCGGAGCGTCTCGAGCATCCGCGGCGGGAGATCGATGTCGTAGACCTTGCCGGTTTCCTGGTCGCGGAAGTGGGCGTGCGGGGCGAGGTTGGGGCAATAGCGCGTGGGCTCGCGCTCGTGGTTGACCTGTCGGACAAGCCCGCAGCCCACGAAGGTTTCCAGGCAGTTGTAGACGGTGGCCAGCGAGACCCCGGGCATGCGCTCCCGGGTGCGGTGGAAGACCTCGTCGACCGTCGGGTGGTCGCGCTTGTCGAGCAGGACGGAGAAAACCGCCTCGCGCTGGGGGGTCACCTTCTGGCCGGCCCGGTGCAGGGCCTCGGTCAGGCTCTCATGGTCATGCTTGCCCATGGCTTACCTAGAATTGGAATGATTCCAGATATCAAGCCAAACCCGCCTTGGCTGGGTCGAATTCAGTTAACCCGGGGGTCGAATCCAGGGTCTTCCGGACCAAGTTGGCGCTCTGTCTCCAACCGACCAAGGCTTTCCGCGAGCAGGAGGAGCCTGGATTCGGGATCGGACATCGCGAGGAGCCTGCGGCGAATCTCCTGGTCCGCGATCAGGTGGCCCGCCGCGGCGTCGGCGAAGCGCCCGGGGTGCGAGGCGGCCATTTGCTGCAGGCGGGGCAGGAGCCCCGCGGCCTCCTCTTCCGGCAGGTTGGCCCGAATCAGCCGCTCAACCAGGGCCGAGACCCTGGCCAGGGGGATGTGGGTGCTCGGCCCCGCTTCGTCGTCGGGTATCTCCACCGCCCTTAGGGCAGGGTAGGGCTTGCGCCGGGCGAGGCCCGCGACTTGTAGGCGCGTCTCGCCCTCGAGCAGGACCACATGGCGCCCGTCCGGGAGAGGGTGGTGGCTAAGAATCCTGCCGAGGGTGGCCCAAGTTCCGGGAATCTCGTTGCCGTCGGCGTCGGCCTGCGCCTCGGCGACGGCGAACCTTCGGTCGCCGGCGAGTGCATTCTCGACCATGCGACGGTACCGTGGCTCGAAAAGATGCAGGGGGAGCAGCTGGAAGGGTAGCAGCGAGCACCCGCCAAGCAGGATGCAGGGATAGTCCGCGGTTGAGCCCATGGACCCAAGGGAGGGACAAACCGCACGGGCGCAAGCGGCTGCCGATCAGGTCCAGCGGTCGAGGAAGAGCAGGGCCGGATCCGGCCGAGGCGTCTCCGCCACGTAGATGGCCAGCCGGAGCGCCGGCAGGTGGCTGTCGGGCGCCCCCGGGTTGCGGCCCCGGATCTCGGAGAGCAGGGTCTCGGCCGAGCGTCCCGCCACTTGATCCAGGCGGCTGTAGCCGGCGTCCAGCAGGTCCCTCGCGACGTCCAGGGGAAGGCGCGGCACCCTCATGAAGGCGCTCGTTACCGCCTCGAGCCGGCGGCGCTCGGCCTTCTCCTTGGCCGACTCGCTCACAGGCGCTCGAGCACGGCCCGGCCCATGGCCTTGCAGCCCACGGAGGGCTTGCCCGCGGCGATGTCGGCCGTGCGGATGCCGTCGGCGATGGTGCGGTCGACGGCGGCCTCGATGGCGCGAGCCTCGGCCTCCAGACCGAAGGAGTGGCGGAGCATGAGGGCGCAGGAGAGGATCTGGGCGCAGGGATTGGCCTTGTCCTGCCCGGCGATGTCGGGCGCGGTGCCGCCGGACGGCTCGTAGAGGCCGAAGGGGCGGCCGTGGCGGTTGGCGACGGCGCCGAGGGAGGCGGACGCCATCATGCCGAGGGAACCGCAGACGACGGCCATCTCGTCCGAGAGGATGTCGCCGAACATGTTCTCGGTGAGAATGACATCGAACTGGCCGGGGCGCAGGACGAGCTGCATCGCCGCGTTGTCGATGTAGAGGAACTCCAGCCTCAGCTCGGGGGCCTTGGCCGCGACGCGCTCGGCCACCACCTTGCGCCAAAGCACCGAGGTCTGCAGGACGTTCGCCTTGTCCACCAGGGTGATGCGTCCGCGGCGCCCGCGCGCCGTCGCGATGGCGACGTCGGTGATCCGCTCGATCTCCGACTTGCGGTAGACCATGGTGTCGATCGCCTCGACATCCCCGCCCTCGAGCTCGCGGGTCGACTTCGCCCCGAAGTACAGCCCGCCCGTCAGCTCGCGGATGCACACCATGTCGATCCCATCGGGAATGCGCTCCGGCCGCAGGGGCGAGGTCTCCGAGAGGGACTTGGGCAGGAGGCCGGGACGGACGTTGGCGAACAGGCTGAAGTGCTTGCGCAGGGGCAGGAGCGAGGCGCGCTCGGGCTGCTCCTGGGGGGGCAGCCTCTCCCACTTGGGACCCCCGACCGAGCCGAAGAGAATGGCGTCGGCCGCCTGGCAGGCCGCCAGGGTGGCGTCGGGAAGGGCCTTGCCGTGGGCGTCGATGCCCGCCCCGCCGACCGGGTGGGTGGAGTGGCTCAGCGCGTGGCCGCCCCTCTTCAAGGCCGCCTCGAGCACCGGCAGGGCGGCCGCCATGACCTCCGGTCCGATGTAGTCACCAGGGAGAACGGCAATCTTGAGGTCCATGGGTGTCGGTTAAGCCCGTGAACAAGGCCCAAAGCAGGGCAGGGGACAAGTAGGAATAAAAGAGGCGTAGGATACGAAGGAGGCGTAGGAGGCGGAGGAGGAGGGGGAGGGGGAGGGGAGAGGAAGTTAAGAATTAAGAATCAAAAATTAAGATGGGGGGAGGGTGGGAGGGGGCATAGCTCGTTGGCTCGAGGGCTAGAGCAGCTGCACGGGGGCGCGGGAGGGGGACTGAAAAACGAAGAACGAGGGGAGCGCGGGCTGCGGTGTCGGCAGCGAGCTGCCTCGTCTGCCTGTCAACTGAGCCAGGGAGTCAGTGAGCTCGCCTCGCCGCCCCCGCCCGCCGCCGGGGTATTCTCCCTGGGCAACTCCCTGGCTTGGCGGCCTTTCCGGATCCAGGCATGGAGCAGCCATGCACCCCGACGCGCTTGACAGAATTCTGTACATAAGGGACGATGCGGCCATGAAGACCGTCTCGTACACCGACGCCCGCAACCGCCTGGCCCGGCTAATGGCCGAGGCGTCCGACTCGCGCGAACCCGTGGCCATCACCCGCAACGGGGCCGCCGCTGTCGTCTTGGTCGACGCCGAGGAGTGGGCCTCCCTGCAGGAGACCCTCCATCTGCTTGCCAGCCCCGCCAATGCCCGCCGCCTCCAGGTCGGCCTCGCCGAGTTCGCCAAGGCGAAGCGCAGCAGCCCGCGGCAACGTCGATGAAGGTCCGGTGGCTGTCCGGGGCCGCGGAGGACCGCGACCATTGGGCCACCGCCGATCCGCGAGTGGCTCGGCGTCTTGAGGAGCTCGTCGGCGCCATCGCCAGAGACCCTTTCAGGGGCATGGGCAAGCCCGAGCCGCTCCGGGGCCCCCTGTCCGGCTGGTGGTCCCGCCGCATCACCCGCGAGCACCGCCTCGTCTACCGGGTCGAGAGAGGCGAGGTCTGGATTCTCCAGGCCCGCTACCACTATTGATAAGCGGCGGCGCAAGGCGCCGCGGGAAAGGGCACTGCGGCGCAGGGCGCCGCGGGGAAGGGCACGGCGGCACAGGGGCACAGGGGCTCGGGAGTATGGCTCGATGGCTAATGGAGGCGTAGGATACGAAGGAGGCGAAGGAGGCGGAGGATGCGTAGGATGCGAAGACGGCGGGTTTTCCCGGTGGCTGCGGCGACGGCGGTGTCGGCGGGCGAGCCCGCGGGCATTTTCCCGGGCCCCTGAGCTCCTGTGCCCCCGTTAGGTTGCGCTCATTTCCCCAGCTCGACGATCGCCTTCAGCTCCGCCGCCGTGACCGGCGTGATGGAGAGCCGGTTGCCGGGGCGCAGGATCAGCAGCTCGGCCAGGCGCCTGTCCTTGCGCAGCCGATCCAAGGTGACGGGATGTCCGAAGTCGGCCGCCCACGCGATGTCCACCAGCCACCAGACCGGCTTATCCTTGGTGGCCTTGGGCTCGAAGTAGTCCCCGCCGCGCTCGAACTGGGTCGGATCCGGGTAGGCCTTCGAGGCGACCTTGCCCAGCCCTTGCACCCCGGGCTCGGCGCAGGACGAGTGGTAGAAGAGCACCGGGTCGCCCGGCGCCATCTCGTCGCGCATGAAGTTGCGCGCCTGGTAATTCCGCACCCCGCTCCAAGGTTCCGTCCTCCGTTTCCTCAATTGCTCAAAGGAGAAGACATCGGGCTCGGACTTCATCAGCCAGGCGGCGGGACGGCGCGAGGGGGACATGGGGGATAGGGGAAGGGGGCGGCGGGGTTCAGGCGATGAGGAAGTTGCGAAAACCGCAAAGTCCGGCGCGCCTCTTGATGCCATCCTCCGCCACCTCCGCCCCCTCCGAATCCTCCGCCACGTATTCCTTGGGAGCTTAGGCCGTCTCCCACCCGAAGAACGCGCGCGCGTTCGCCGTGGTCTGGGCGGCGAGGGTGGCGGGATCCATGCGGAGGACCTCGGCGGCGGTGGCGAGGGTCTCGGGCAGGTAGGCGGAGTGGTTGTCGCGCCCGCGGTGGGACTGGGGGGCGAGGTAGGGCGCGTCGGTCTCGAGCATGAGGTGGTCGGGTCCGAGGAAGGCGAGGGAGGCGCGGGTGACGGTCGACTTGGGGTAGGTGAGGACGCCGGTGAAGGAGGCGCGGCCGCCGCGGCGGGCGAGCTCGCGGGCGCACTCGACGCTCTCGGTGAAGCAGTGGAAGACGACCTTATGCCAGTCGACCCGGCTGGCGTCGATGAGGCGGACGCAGTCGTGGAAGGCGGCGCGGGAGTGGATGACGACGGGGCAGTCGAGCTCGTGGGCGAGCGCGAGCTGGCGGCGGAAGGCCTCGTGTTGGCGGGCCTTGGCGGCGTCGGCCTCGGCCGGGTCGGCGGGCAGGCGGAAGTAGTCGAGGCCGATCTCGCCGAGGGCGGCGGGCGGGGTGGTGTCGGCGAAGTACGCGCCGAGGGCCATGAGCGTGTCCTCGAAGCCCTCGCCGACGTGGTTGGGGTGGAGGCCGACGGTGTGCCGGACGTAGCCTGGGTTGGCCGCGGCGAGGTCGCGGTAGAGGGTCCAGTCGTCGAGGTCGGTGCCGATGGCGACGAGGCCGGCGACGCCGGCGGTCTCGGCCTGGGCGCGGTAGGCGGCGAAGGTCCCGGCGCGGGCGGCCGCGGCGGGGTGGCAATGGGAGTCGATCAGGCTCGGGTTCACGCGGGTGGCGGAGGGATCAGCGCTGCAGCACGCGGACGGTGTCGACGCGGATCTGGGCCGGGAAGCGGGTCTCGGGGGAGACGGGTCCGCCGAAGCCGCCGCCGACGGCGAGGTTGAGGATGAGGTGGAAGCGGCGGTCGAACGGGGCGGGGAAGGGGCCGCCCTCGGAGCTCCAATTCGTCTCGGTGTGGTAGGCGACGCCGTCGACGAACCAGCGGAAGGAGCCGCGCTCCCACTCGAGGGCGAAGGTGCGCATGCCCGAGGCGAAGTCGCCCTGGGCCAGGCGGTGCGAGCCGCCGCGGTGGACGTTGCGGGGCCAGGCGCCGCCGAAGTGGAGGGTGCCGTGGACGCGGTCGGGCTCCCCGCCCCTGAGCTCCATGATGTCGATCTCGCCGCTGGCGGCCCAGCCGCCGTAGGTCTCCTCGGAGGGGAGCATCCAGAAGGCGGGCCAGAGGCCCTTGCCGGCGGGCAGCTGGGCGGTGATCTCGAAGCGCCCGTGCAGCCAGTCGGCCCGCCGCTTGGTCCGGATGCGGCCGGAGGAGTAGTCCTTCCGGACGCCGGCGACATTGACGGCCTCGCGGTGGGCCTCGAGGACGAGGTGGCCGTTCTCGACGCGGACGTTGCGGGGGCGGTCGCGGTAATACTGGAGCTCGTTGTTGCCGCCGCCGTGGCCGTTCTCCTCGACGGCCCAGCGGGTCCAGTCGAGCTCGGCGCCCGCGAAGTCGTCGCGCCAGACCTCGCGCCACTCCGCCGCCGCCGTGGCGGCGGCGAGGAGCAGCAGGGGCAGGCCGGGAAGGCGCATGGGCCGAGGCTGCAAGGCCCGCCGCGCCGCTCAAGTCATAAGGCGGGTTGCGGCTTGTTATTGCGTTTGGGGCGTGCGATATCTGCTCGGCCCAACCCGCCCATCCCCATGCGCCTCGGAACCAAGTCCCTCCACGCCGGCCAGAAGCCCGACCCCGCCACGGGGTCGCGCGCGGTGCCGATCTATCAGACCACCTCCTACCAGTTCCGCGACACGGAGCACGCGGCGAACCTCTTCGCGCTGAAGGAGCTCGGCAACATCTACACGCGGATCATGAACCCGACGACGGACGTCCTTGAGCAGCGGCTCGCGGCGCTCGAGGGCGGGACCGCCGCGCTCGCCCACAGCTCGGGCCAGGCCGCGATCACGGGCGCGATCCTCAACCTCGCCGGGGCGGGCGACCACATTGTCTCGGTCTCCCAGCTCTACGGCGGCACCTACAACCTCTTCCACTACACCCTGCCCAAGCTCGGCATCGAGGTGTCGTTCGTGGACGGCGACGATCCGGAGAACTTCCGCAAGGCGGCGCGCAAGAACACCAAGGCCTTCTTCGGCGAGGGCCTGGGCAACCCTCGGCTCAACATCTTCCCCTTCGCCGAGGTGGCCAAGGTCGCCCGGGAGGTCGGCGTGCCCCTGGTCATCGACAACACCGCGCTCTCGCCCTACCTCAACCGCCCGTTTGAGCACGGCGCCAATGTCGTCGTGCATTCGGCCACCAAGTACATCGGCGGCCACGGCACGAGCATCGGCGGGATCGTGGTCGACGGCGGCAACTTCGACTGGGGCAACGGCAGGTTCCCCGGCTTCACCGAGCCCGACCCCTCGTACCACGGCCTCGTCCATTGGGACGCCTTCAAGGCCTTCCCGCCCGCGGGCGGCGCCAACATCGCCTTCGCCCTGAAGATGCGCCTGCAGTTCCTGCGCGACGTGGGCAGCTCGCTCTCGCCCTTCAACGCCTTCCTCCTCCTGCAGGGCCTGGAGACCCTCCATCTCCGCGTCGAGCGCCACAGCGCCAACGCGCTCAAGGTCGCGCAGTTCCTGGAGGCCCACCCGAAGGTGAAGTGGGTCAACTATCCCGGGCTCAAGTCCTCGCGCTACCACGACCTCGCCAAGAAGTACCTTTCCAACGGCTTCGGCGGCCTGGTCGGCTTCGGCCTCAAGTCCGGCCTCGAGGGCGGGCGCCGGTTCATCGACTCCCTCCAGCTGCACAGCCACGTGGCCAACATCGGCGACGCGCGCTCGCTCGCCATCCACCCGGCCTCGACCACGCACTCCCAGCTGACCGCGCAGGAGCGCGACGCCGCGGGCGTGACGGACGACTATGTCCGGCTCTCCGTGGGCATCGAGGACATCGAGGATATCCTCGCGGACCTCGAGGCCTCGCTGGCCAAGGCCTGACCGCCCGGCCCGCTTCGCGATTGCCAAGCGCCGCGGCGCGGGCACGATGCCAAGCGTGTCCAGCCCCCGCCTCATCCTCGCGACGCTCCCCGGCCGCATAGCCGGGGCCGGCGCCCGCTGAGCGGGCTGCCCGGCCAAGCCTTTTCCC
>JBKDBK010000007.1:0-15679 GCA_046315175.1 Opitutia bacterium
GTCTTGCCGCCCGAGCGCACCTCCTCGGTGATCTTGGCGATCTCCGCCGTGTGGAGCAGCAGCGGGCGCGGCCGGTAAGGGTCGTGGTTCAGCCGGTTGGCGAAGTCCCACTCCGCGATGTGCGCCCGGTAAAGCACCGGCCCCTTGGGCCCCAGCCGCACGAAGCTGTCGGCGATGTTCGCCCGGCCCTGCCGGAGCGACTTCACCTCGGAGCCGCGCAGCATCAGGCCGGCCTCGAAGGTCGGGCCGATGAAGTAGTCGCGACCCGCCTTGGGATTGCCCACCTCGGGCGTCGCCATCTCCTTGCGCGCGCCCATCGTCGTGCCGGGCTGCCCTTGGACGTCCGGGGGACGTCCAGCCGGGTCAGGCCTTGGCCGCCTCGTCGTCGGTCGGCAGCTCGTAGGTGATCTTGCCCTCGATGACCTCGCGCAGGGCGATGTCCTCGGGCGAAAGCTTCTCCAGCGAGTCCACCAGGGGAGGCAGGCCGCTGCGGAGCTGCTTCACGCGCTTTGAAATCACGTTGATCAGGATGTTGGGGTCGGTGATGACCTTGTGGGCGGCTCGCAGGTAGTCTTCGCGCATGGATGGTGGCCGAGGGGAGGGTCGAAGTTGCCCCCCCGCTCCCCCCTTGGCAAGCCTTATGGGGCCTTTCCAAGGGCGCTTTCCCCGAAACCCTTCCCTTTTTAAGCGGTTTCCATAGCAAAGACCCCATGTGCGCGCTCCTCGCCTTCCTTCTCGGCGCAAGCCTGGCCCCGGCCCAGGACGGCCTCGCCATCCCCGCCTTCCGGGTCGACCTTCTTCCCGCGGGCCGCGCCAACGTCGTCGTCGACCAAAAGGCCCACCCCATGGACCTCGCCAAGGCCAACGACCTCAAGGCCAAGGTCGAGGCCCTGGATGTCGCCGCCATGCGTTCCGACCTCTCCAAGCTCCGGACCCTCGAGCGCGAGGCCGCCGAGGCCGAGAAGGAAATGGAAACCCGCGACAAGGCCCTCGAGCGCGAGAACGGCCGGGTCAAGGACGCCGAGCGCCAGGTCGCCTCCCTGGAGAAGCGAAAGGACCAGCTCGAGGACCAGCTCCGGCGCGCCCAGCGCAGCCGATCCGACAACCAGGACGACATCCGGAGGCAGATCAGCTCGGTCAACGCCTCCCTCGCCCAGGAAAAGAAGGACCTCGGCCGTTCCCGCGAGAACCTCGCCCGGGCCCAGAAAAACCGCAAGGAAACCGCCGGAGCCGCGGCGTCCGCCAACTCCAAGGCCGCCGACCTCCGGAAATCCCTCTCCGGCCGCATCGCCGCCTTCCGCGGCCTGCTGGACAAGGAGCTGGGGTCCTGAAAAGGCCCACCTATCTGTTTGACAGGCCCGCCTCGGCTCCTGTCTAAATGTCCTTCCTTCCGCACTGCCCGGTAGCTCAGCGGTAGAGCAGGTGACTGTTAATCACTTGGTCGTAGGTTCGATCCCTACCCGGGCAGCCAGGAAGGGGCGTAAAGCCCAGCCCTCACCGGCTTGCGGATCGCCGCGTTTCCGCAACCATTTCCCAGCGTGCACGACCTGACCCTCATCTACACCCTCGCCGCGGCCTTCGCGGCCGCGTGGCTGTGCGGTCTCGTCACCCAGCGGATCGGCCTCTCGCCCATCGTGGGCTACCTGCTCGCCGGCGTCCTCATCGGCCCGCACACCCCCGGCATCAACGGCGACGTCGCCGTCGCCCAGCAGCTCTCGGAGGTCGGCGTCATCCTCCTGATGTTCGGGGTCGGCATCCACTTCCACCTCAAGGACCTGCTCGCCGTCCGCAACGTCGCCCTGCCCGGCGCCTTCGGCCAGGTCGCCCTCGCCACCCTCCTCGCCATCGCCGTCGCCGGCGCCTTCGGCTGGCCCCTCAAGTCGGGCCTCGTCCTCGGCCTCGCCCTGTCCGTCGCCAGCACGGTGGTGCTCGTCCGCGTGCTGACCGACAACCGGATGATGGACACCGTCCACGGCCACGTCGCCGTCGGCTGGCTCATCGTCGAGGACGTCCTCACCGTCGTCGTCCTCATCCTCATCCCCGCGCTGGCCTCCGCCCCGGGCAACACCCTCGATTTCGGCGACTTCACCTGGCTCGCCGTCCTCGCCCTCGGCAAGCTTCTCCTCATGTCCGCCGTCATGCTCTGGGGCGGCGCCAAGCTCCTCCCCTGGGTGATGGTCCAGGTCACGCGCCTCCGCTCCCGCGAGCTCTTCACCCTGACCGTCCTGGTCATGGCCATCACCGTCGCCGCCCTCACCTACCTGCTCTTCGGCGCCTCCATGGCCCTCGGCGCCTTCCTCGGCGGCATGCTCATCGGCCAGTCCCCCCTCTCGAAGCAGGCGGCGTCCGACATCCTCCCGATGCGCGACGCCTTCGCCGTCCTCTTCTTCACCGCGGTCGGCATGCTCTTCGACCCCGCCTTCCTCCTCCGCGAGCCCCTGCTCGTCCTCGCCTGCCTCGCCATCGTCCTCGTCGGCAAGCCCCTCGCCGCCCTCCTCCTCGTCGCCCTCATCGGCTACCCCGCCCGCACCGGGCTCGTCGTCGCCCTCGGCCTCGCCCAGGTCGGCGAGTTCACCTTCATCGTCTCCTCCCTCGCCCAGCAGCACGGCCTGCTCGACAGCCGCGGCCACAACGTCCTCGTCGCCTGCGCCATCCTCTCCATCACCGTCAACCCGATGCTCTTCCGCAGCATCGACCGCGTCGAGGCCTGGCTGCGCACCATTCCCTGGCTCTGGCGGCTGCTCAACTGGCGCGCCGACCAGCGCGTCGAGGGCTTCAACCTCCGCGTCGAGGCCGCCCAGGCCCGCGAGGGCGTGCGCCGCGCCGTCATCCTCGGCTACGGCTCCGCCGGCGCGGCGGTCGACGACACCCTGCGCGCCCGCGGCTTCGAGACCCTCGTCGTCGACCTCGACCTCTCCAAGGTCCAGGAAATCACCCGCCAGGGCCGCCTCGCCATCTACGGCGACGCCGCCAACCCCGCCGTCTACCGCGAGGAGCTCGAGGGCGCCTCCCACCTCGTCCTCACCCTGCCCGACATCGGCAACCGCCTCCAGGTCGCCGCCGCCGCCAAGGCCGCCAATCCCAACCTCAAGGTCTTCGTCCGCGCCGCCCACGCCCGCGAGCGCCAGGAGCTCGAGCAGCTCGGCGTCGCCGGCATCTGCTTCGAGGAGGCCGAGGCCGCCGTCTCCCTCGGCCGCCTCATCCTCGAGAGCGAGGGCGTCAACCGCGACGCCATCCGCCGCCAGACCACCCGCATCCGCCAGATCTACCACCGCGACCACCCGCGCTGATCGGTTGCGTTTGCCAATCCCCCTGCCTGCCGGCTAACTGAAGGCCGTGCGCCTCCTGCTCGCCCTGCTCGCCGCCCCCGCCGCGGCCCAGCTCGTCCCCGTGCCGGGCACGTCCATCGTCCATGTTGATGTCGGTCCCGACCACGCCTTCGGCGAGCTCGTCACCAATGTCGCCCCCGGCACCGCCCTGGGCTTGCATCTCAACGAATTCTCCGGCGGCCTCGGCGAGCCCGACCTCGGGGGCGCCACCCTCGTCCTCAACCACCTCGCCTGGCGCCGCAACACCGCCGAGGACCAGGCCAACCTCTATGTCTCGGCCGGCGCCGGACTTGTCGGGTTCAAGGAAGCCGACACCCAGGCGGGTCTCAGCGCCGCCTTCCAGCTCGACTGGGAGACGCGCCGCCTCCACGCCGCCCTCATCGGGCACGGCCTCTTCGGCGACCGCATCTCCCAGGGCGAGCTCAAGGTCCATCTCGGCTTCGCCCCCTGGGTCGCCTCCTATGAGCAGGTCGCGCCCTGGATCCTGGTCGAGGTCGCCCGCGTCGTCGGCCGCGACTCCGAGACCGAGGTCTCGCCCATGCTCGTCCTCATGTACCAGGCCTACCGCATCGAGGCCGGCGTCACCGGCGAGGGCCATCCTCGCGTCGCCCTCCGCTGGCTTTTCTAAATGCGCCCCCTCCTCCTCGCCTCCCTCCTCCTCGCCGGCTGCGCCGCGTCGCCCGTCGCCGACCCCGCCGCGCCCGCAGGCCCCACCTATGTCGCCGTCGCCGAGGGCGTCGTCTGCAACCATTGCGTCGCCGGCATCGACAAAACCCTCCGGCGCGACCCCGCGGTGACCCGGGTCGCGATCGACATGGACAAAGGCCTGGTTCGCGTCTCGACGCGCGCCGACCGCCCCTTCGACGCCGCCAAGCTCCGCCAAGCCCTCCTCGACGCCGGCTACGGCGTCGTCCGCGCCGAGCGCGAGTGAGCCTTTTGGGGTTCCCTCCCCCCGCCCGCCCCCCGAGCCCCGAGGGCCGGGCCTGCGCATCTACGTCCTCGGCATCTGCGGCACGGCGATGGGCAACGCCGCCCTCCTCATGCGGGCCCTCGGCCACGAGGTCCTCGGGTCGGACACCGGCATCTACCCGCCGATGTCCGACCACCTCCGGAAGGCCGGCATCGACATCCTTGAGGGCTGGGACCCCGCCCGCCTCGCCAAGCTCCGTCCCGACCTCGTCGTCATCGGCAACGTCGCCTCCCGCGGCCACCCCGAGGTCGAGTGGCTCCTCGAGTCGCGCTCCCTCCCCTACGTCTCCCTGCCCGAGCTCCTCCGCACCCGCCTGCTTGGCGACCGCGCCAACCTCGTCGTCGCCGGCACCCACGGCAAGACCACCACCACCTGCCTCGCCGCCCACCTCCTCCGCGCCGCCGGCGCCGACCCCGGCTGGCTCGTCGGCGGCGTCCCGCGAGACCTCCCCGACAGCTCGCATCCCGGCAGGCCCGGCGGCCCCTTCGTCATCGAGGGCGACGAGTACGACTCCGCCTTCTTCGACAAGCGCAGCAAGTTCATCCAGTACCTGCCGCGCGTCCTCGCCATCAACAACGTCGAGTTCGACCACGCCGACATCTTCCGCGACCTCGACGACGTCCTCCGCACCTTCTCCCACGTCATCCGCCTCGTCCCGCGCGACGGCACCCTCGTCGCCAACGGCGACGATCCCAACGTCGCCGGCCTCGTCCGCGACATCACCTTCTGCCCCGTCGTCCGCGTCGGCACCGGCCCCGCCAACGACTGCCGCATCGATGACTTCGCCGAGGACGCCTCCGGCGCCTCCTTCCGCCTCAGCTGGCGCGGCGCCGAGTGGGGCAGGGTGCGCTGGTCCCTGCCCGGCCTCTTCAACGCCCGCAACGCCGCCATGGCCGCCGTCTCCGCGGGCCTCCTCCTCGACCGCGCCGACCCCACCCGCCTCCCCCTCGCCCCCCTCGCCGGCTTCCAGGGCGTCCTCCGCCGCCAGCAGGTCCTCGTCGACCGCCCCGACCTCGTCGTGGTCGAGGACTTCGGCCACCATCCCACCGCGCTCGCCTGCACCCTCGCCTCGCTCCGCGCCCGCCACCCCGGCCGCGCCCTCGTCGCCGCCTTCGAGCCCCGCAGCAACACCGCCGCCCGCAAGGTCATGCAGGACGCCTTCCGCGAGGCCCTCGCCGCCGCCGACAGCGTCTGGCTCGCCGCGCCCCATCGCTCCGAGAAGCTCGGCGACGCCCGCTTCGACAGCGCCGGCGTCGCCGCCGAGCTCGCCGCCCGCGGCCTCCGCGCCCACGCCCCCGCCTCCTTCGACGACCTCCTCGCCGGCCTCCGCGCCGAGCTGCCCGCCCTCGGCCGTCCCGCCTGCGTTGTCTTCTTCTCCAACGGCGCCTTCGGGGGCGTCATCGGCAGGTTCGCCTCGGGCAAGTGAGACGGGATCCCCTCAGCTAGCCAGCCCGAGGACAAGGGCCGCGGCCGTCTTGTCCCTCTCCACCTGCGCTTTCAGCTCATCCAAGCCGGAGAATTTCCTTTCCTCCCGGAGACGCGCCAGCCAGCGGACCCTGATGAAATCCCCCGGGACGGGTATGCGACCGGCGGGCCGGAGCAGGTGCGACTCGACCAGCGGCGCAACAGACCCCTCCTCCACCGTCGGCCGCACGCCCCAGTTCATCACCGCGGGCTCGGCGACGCCCGATGGCGACAGCACCTCGGCCGCGTAGACGCCGAAGGCGGGCAGGAGCTCGGGCGACCAGGGCAGGTTCAGCGTCGGCAGACCGAGCCTCCGACCCAGCTGACGGCCCCGGGTCGTCGTCCCCTCCGCCTCGTAGGGTCGCACCAGCATCGCGTTGGCCAGCTCGATCTCGCCCGCCGCCAGCGCCGCGCGAATCCGCGAGCTGCTCGCCGGCTCGCCGCGCACCTGGACATGGCTCGCCGCGCTCACCGCCACGCCCTGCGCGGCGCCCAGGCGGCGGAGCAGGGCGGGGTCCCCGCGCCGCCCCGCGCCGAAGCGGAAGTTCTCCCCCACGTGCACCGAGCGCAGCCCGGGGAAGGTCCTGGCCAGCCATCCGAGGTAATCCTCCGCCGCCATCGCGCGGTGGGCCTCGTCGAAGCGCTGGTGCGCCACCCGGTCCGCGCCCGCCTCGGCCAGCCGCTCCTCCTTCTGCGCGCGGCTCAGGATCAGCGGGGTGGGGGCGTCCGGCCGGAGCACGCGGCTCGGGTGCGGGTCGAAGCTCAGCGCCACCACCTCGCCCCCCTCGGCCTGGGCGAGCGCGCGCGCCGAGGCCACCACCGAGCGGTGCCCCGCGTGGACACCGTCGAAGACGCCGATGCAGAGGTGCGCGCCCATGGCTTCAGGACGGGCCCTGGCTCGGGGCGGCCTGGGCGGCGGGGATGAGGCGCGCGAGCAGCTCGGCGCGCGGCAGCTTGCCGAGCGCCTCGAGCGTCATCGCGTCCTCGACGCGCAGCGCGCCCGAGGCCGTCCGCCGCAGCGCCGTCAGGTGCCCGCCTGGCCCCAGCGCCTGCCCGAGGTCGTGGCCGAGGGTCCGGACATATGTGCCCTTGGAGCAGCGCGTCCGCAGGCGCAGCACGGGCGTCTCCCAGGAAAGGAGGTCCATCGACTCCACGTGGATGAAGCGCGGCTCCCGCGGGATCTCCTGCCCCTTGTGCGCCAGCTTGTAGAGCGGCACGCCGCCGACCTTCCGGGCGGAGTGCATCGGGGGCGTCTGGTATTGGTCGCCGAGCATCCTGCCCATCGCCGCGCGGATCGCCTCGGGCGAGAGCGGGGGCACGGGCCGGGTCTCCCGCGCCTCGCCGTCGGCGTCCTGCGAGTCGGTCGTCACCCCGAGCGTCAGGTCGGCCTCGTACGTCTTGTCCTGCGACATCAGCTGGGCGCTCGCCTTGGTCGCCTTGCCCACCAGCAGGATGAGCAGGCCGGTCGCCATCGGGTCGAGCGTGCCGGCATGGCCGACGCGCCGCGTGCCGTAGAGCCGCCGCACGCGGTCGACGACGTCGTGCGACGTCGGGCCGCGGTCCTTGTCGACCAACAGCACGCCGCAGGGCTCGGCCGCCGCGTCCATCACGGGGCGCGCTCGCGGAGGTGGCCGACAATCGTCCCGAGGATGCGCTCGCGGTCGCGCTCGAGCGTCGCCCCGAGGCAGTTGAAGCCCGCCGCCAGCCGGTGCCCGCCCCCGTTGAGCTTGGCCGCCAGCAGGTCGAGCCGCAGCTCGGGGTTCTTGCCGCGGAGGCTGCCCTTGACGCCGTCGGACCCCTCCTCGAGCAGCACCGCGATGTCCACCCCCGCGATCGAGCGGGGGAAATCCACCAGGCCCTCCTTGTCCTCCTTGGAGGTTCCGGTCTCCTCGTAGAGGCCGCGCGGGATCTCGCCGACCGCGACGCGGCCGTTCTCCAGCAGGCGCATCCCGCCGAGGAAGCGCTGGATGAGGCGGAACTTCGACGGCGACTCGCTCTCGAACACCCGCTCCGTGGTCAGCGACGGCGAGGCGCCCCGGCGGATCAGCGCCGCCGCGATCTCCATCACCTCCGGGCTCGTTGAGCGGAAGCGGAAGCTCCCCGTGTCGGTCACGATGCCCAGGTAGAGCGCCGACGCCGTGGCGGCGTCGACCGGCCACCCCTTCGCCAAGGCGGCGTGGGCGAGCACATGGCAGGTCGCGGCCGCGTCCTCCACCATCACGTTGAGCCGGGCGAAGTTGGTGTTGGAGACGTGGTGGTCGATGTTGGCCTCCAGCCCCGCGGGGTAGGCGTCGGTCAGCGCGCCTCCGATCCGCCCGAGGTCGGCGCAGTCCACCGCCACCGCCAACTCGCCCGGACGGGCGGCGAACCCCTCCTCGGTGTCGAAGGCGAGACCCTCG
Source organism: Opitutia bacterium (assembly GCA_046315175.1). Lineage (GTDB taxonomy): Bacteria > Verrucomicrobiota > Verrucomicrobiia > Opitutales > UBA953 > UBA8828. The sequence continues at coordinate 8,163 of JBKDBK010000007.1, forward strand.
GCGTAGGCCGCCAGGTTGGGCGGGGGCCGGTGCCGGTTCGCGCAGCGGGCGTCCGCGCCCAGGGCCCGCAGGATCCGGCAGAGGGCGGTCTGCGAGCCGATGCAGTCGCCATCCGGCCGCATGTGTCCCATAACCGCGACTTTGCGTCCCGCCAGGCCCCTCACGAGGGGGTCGAGGGCGTCCGCGGCTTGGGCGAGGGAGAGCGACATCTGGGGCAGAAAAACGCCGCCCCCCCGCTTTGGCAAAGGGAAAGGGCTCTTTTTCGGTCCCACTTGCCCCCGTCCGCCCCCCTCGTATGCTTTGGCACGCTTAACGCTACCCCTTCACCCAAATGGACAAGGACAAGAACGGCAATTTCTCCCCCCGCGCCCGGCGCGTCGTCGACCTCGCCCGCGTCGAGGCCCGGCGCTTCCACCACAACTACGTCGGCACCGAGCACATCCTCCTCGGCCTGATCAAGCTCGGCGAGGGCGTCGCCGTCAACGTCCTCGGCCGCATGGGCGTCGAGCTCCGCAAGGTGCGCGACCTCGTCGAGAAGCAGGTCGGCAAGGGTCCCGAGGAGGCCAAGGCCCCCGAGTCGCTCCCCCTCACGCCCCGCGTCCAGAAGGTCTTCACCTTCGCCCGCAGCGAGGCCTCCAAGCTCGGCCACGCCTACATCGGCACCGAGCACATCCTCCTCGGCCTCCTCCGCGAGGGCGAGGGCGTCGCCGCCAAGGTGCTCGCCGAGCTCAACGTCGACATCGAGCGCTGCCGCCAGGAGATCCTCGCCCAGATCCAGCCCGAGGAAGGCGCCGGCGAGGAACCCGGCGCGCCCGGCAACGGCAACGGCAACGGCGGCCCCGGCGAGGGCGAGGAGGAGCCTCCCCAGCGCCCCGAGGGCGGCCGCCAGGGCCGCGGCGAGCGCCTCTCCCTCCTCAAGACCTTCGGCCGCGACCTCACCGAGCTGGCCAAGGCCGGCGAGCTCGACCCCGTCATCGGCCGCAAGGAGGAGGTCCGCCGCGTCATCCAGATCCTCTGCCGCCGCACCAAGAACAACCCCGTGCTCATCGGCGAGGCCGGCGTCGGCAAGACCGCCATCGTCGAGGGCCTCGCCCAGGAGATCACCGCCGGGTCCGTGCCCGAGATCCTGCTCGACCGCAAGGTCATCACCCTCGACATGGCCCTGATGGTCGCCGGCACCAAGTACCGCGGCCAGTTCGAGGAGCGCATCAAGGGCGTGATGGACGAGATCAAGCGCGCCAAGAACGTCATCCTCTTCATCGACGAGATCCACACCATCGTCGGCGCCGGCGCCGCCGAGGGCGCCATGGACGCCTCCAACATCCTCAAGCCCGCCCTCTCCCGCGGCGAGATCCAGTGCATCGGCGCCACCACCCTCTCCGAGTACCGCAAGCACATCGAGAAGGACGCCGCCCTCGAGCGCCGCTTCCAGTCGGTCAAGGTCGAGGATCCCTCGCCCGAGGACGCCGTCCGCATCCTCAAGGGCATCCGCCACAAGTACGAGGCGCACCACAAGTGCGAGTACACCGACGCCGCCATCGAGCTCGCCGTCCGCCTCTCCCACCGCTACATCACCGCCCGCCACCTGCCCGACAAGGCGATCGACGTCATGGACGAGGCCGGCGCCCGCGCCCGCATCCGCGCCCTCAACCTCCCGCCCGAGATTGAGAAGCTCCAGGCCGACATCGACGCGGCCGTCGCCGCCAAGGAGGACGCCTCCCGCCGCCAGAAGTTCGAGGAGGCCGCCTCCCTCCGCGACACCGAGAAGAAGCTCCGCGCCGAGCGCGAGCAGGTCCTCGCCGCCTGGAAGCAGAAGCGCGACGAGACCAAGGTCGTCGTCGGCGAGGACGAGATCCTCGCCATCGTCTCCGACTGGACCGGCGTCCCCCTCGCCCGCATGGAGCGCAAGGAGGCCCAGAAGCTCCTCGACCTCGAGAAGGACCTCCAGTCCTCCGTCATCGGCCAGGACAAGGCCTGCGAGGTCGTCGCCCGCGCCCTCCGCCGCTCGCGCGCCGACCTCAAGGACCCCCGCCGCCCCATCGGCTCCTTCCTCTTCCTCGGCCCCACCGGCGTCGGCAAGACCCTCCTCGCCCGCACCCTCGCCGAGCGCATGTTCGGCGACGCCGAGTCGGTCATCCAGATCGACATGTCGGAGTACATGGAGAAGTTCGCCGTCTCCCGCCTCGTCGGCTCGCCCCCGGGCTACGTCGGCTACGAGGAGGGCGGCCAGCTGACCGAGCAGGTCCGCCGCAAGCCCTACGCCGTCGTCCTCTTCGACGAGATCGAGAAGGCCCACCCCGACGTCGTCCAGCTCCTCCTCCAGGTGCTCGAGGACGGCCGCCTGACCGACTCGCTCGGGCGCACCGTCGACTTCCGCAACACCGTCCTCATCCTCACCTCCAACGTCGGGGCCGACGTCCTCCAGCGCAACTCCTTCATGGGCTTCGAGACCGCGGCCGACTCCACCCGCGACTACGAGAAGCTCAAGGAGCGCATCCTCGACGAGACCAAGCGCGCCTTCAAGCCGGAGTTCCTCAACCGCCTGACCGACATCGTCATCTTCCAGCAGCTCGGCAAGGAGCACATGCACCGGATCGTCGACATCGAGCTGGCCAAGGTCCTCCGCCGACTCGCCGACCTCGAGGTCAACCTCGACGTCACCGCCCCCGCCCGCGACTACCTCGTCGAGCACGGCTGGGATGAGAAGTTTGGCGCCCGCCCCCTCCGCCGCGCCGTCGAGCGCCACCTCGAGGACCCCCTCGCCGAGATCCTCCTCCGCGGCGAGCTCCGCAAGGGCGAGCCCGTCACCGTCGGCGCCTCCCCCGAGGGCCTCACCTTCAGCCAGAAGGAGCCCCCCAAGGAACCGGCCAAGGACAAGCCCAAGCGCGAGCCCAAGGAGCCCAAGGAACCCAAGGAACCCAAGGCCTGACCCATGCGCCTTCGCGCCGCCGGAGCCCTCGCCGCCGCCCTCGCCGTCGGCCTTGGCGCCTTCGGCGCCCACGGCCTGAAGGAACGCCTCGCCGCCCTCCCCGCCGCCGCCGGCTGGTGGGAAACCGCGACCCTCTACCTGCTCGTCCACGCCGCCGCCGTCGCCGTCCTCCCCGCTTCCTCGTCCCGGCTCGGCAGGGCCTGCCTCCTCCTCGGCGCCTTGGTCTTCGCCGGCACCCTCTACGCGATGGCCCTCGGCGCCCCACGCTGGCTCGGCGCCGTCACGCCCCTGGGCGGCACCGCCTTGATTGTCGGCTGGCTCTGCCTCGGACTGGCCGCCGCCAAGGACAAGTCGGCCAATCCCTGAAAGGGCGGGGCGCCCCGCCCCTTGGCGGACATCCCCATCCGTGACCGGTGCCGCACGACCGCTGCACGAACCCTTCGGGTTGCCGCGATCCGCGCCTCCGCCGCCCGAGTAGGAAGCGGGCGTCATCGAGTTCTCTTACCGGCCACCGCCCGCCCCTTCCATCCCCCATCCCCCATCCCCTGTTCCCCCGGTCCCCTGTTCCCCTTCAATTCCCCTTGCCAAGGCCTCCCGCCTTCCTTTTCTCACCTTTCCTCAGACTGGGGATATAGCTCAGTTGGTTAGAGCGCCTGCATGACATGCAGGATGTCGCAGGTTCGAGTCCTGCTATCCCCACCATCTTTCGCGGCCCGGCGTCCCTCGGACGCCCGGAGCCTTTTTATCCTTTCATCCCTTACCCCCTTCCTCTTTTCATCCCCCTCCCTTCCCTGCACCTCCTTCAGACCCCCGTATCCTTCGCCTCCCTCAAATTCCCCTTCCTGACTTCCCATCCGCAACCTCCGCCACACTTTCTTCCCCCCTTCCCCTCCTTCGTATCCCCTGCCCTTCAACCAACCATGAGCTCCACCACCATCGTCGACATCAAGGCCCGCGAAATCCTCGACTCCCGAGGCAACCCCACCGTCGAGGTCGACGTCGTCCTGGAGTCCGGCGTGGTCGGTCGCGCCGCCGTCCCCTCCGGCGCCTCCACCGGCACCCACGAGGCCCTCGAGCTGCGCGACGCCTCCGTCCCCGCCAAGGCCTTCGCCAAGGGCGTCGACCCCAAGTCCCGCTACCTCGGCAAGGGCGTCCTCAAGGCCGTCGCCAACGTCAACGACGTCATCGCCCCCGAGCTCGCCGGCTTCGACACCACCGACCAGCTCGGCATCGACCACGCCATGCTCGCGCTCGACGGCACCAAGACCAAGTCGAAGCTCGGCGCCAACGCCATCCTCGGCGTCTCCATGGCCGCCGCCCACGCCGGCGCCAAGTCCAAGGGCGTGCCCCTCTACCGCTACGTCGGCGGCCCCAACGCCAAGGTCCTCCCCATCCCCCTCATGAACATCATGAACGGCGGCGCCCACTCGGACGCCCCCGTCGACATCCAGGAGTTCATGGTCGTCCCCCGCGGCGCCGCCAGCTTCCGCGAGGCCCTGCGCATGGGCGCCGAGATCTTCCACGCCCTCAAGAAGGTCCTCAAGTCCCAGGGCCTCTCCACCTCCGTCGGCGACGAGGGCGGCTTCGCCCCCAAGGTGAAGTCCAACGAGCACGCCCTCGAGTGCATCGCCAAGGCCGTCAAGGACGCCGGCTTCAAGCTGGGCAAGGACGTCTTCCTCGCCCTCGACGTCGCCGCCTCCGAGTTCTTCGACGCCAAGACCGGCAAGTACACCTTCCACAAGTCCGACAACTCCGTCCGCACCGCCGACCAGATGATCGCCTTCTACAAGGACCTCCAGAAGCGCTATCCCATTGTCTCCATCGAGGACGGCTTCTCCGAGGCCGACTGGACCGGCTGGAAGCGCGCCACCGACGCCCTCGGCGCCGACACCCAGCTCGTGGGCGACGACCTCTTCGTCACCAACACCGAGTTCCTCGCCCGCGGCATCGCCTCCAAGACCGCCAACTCCATCCTCGTGAAGGTCAACCAGATCGGCTCCCTCACCGAGACCTTCGACGCCGTCCAGATGGCCCAGCGCGCCGGCTACACCGCCATCATCTCCCACCGCTCCGGCGAGACCGAGGACGCCACCATCGCCGACCTCGCCGTCGCCCTCAACGCCGGCCAGATCAAGACCGGATCCCTCTGCCGCTCCGACCGCGTCGCCAAGTACAACCAGCTCCTCCGCATCGAGGAGGAGCTCGGCGCCCACGCCCTCTACGCCGGCGCCGTCGGCGGCTGGAAGGCCTGAGCCGGGCCCGTCGCCATGCCGAGGGGGCCCGCGGGGCCCCCTCTTGCCTGGCTCAGCGCGCCACCTCGAGCTCGAAGACCACCCGCCCGTCCTCGTCCCGCTGCCGCACCACCGCCTTCTCGGCGCCGAGCGCGAGCGTCGCGAACCCAAGGTGCTGGCCCGCGTAGAGCGTGTTGGGCTGGGCGACCACCTTGCGCGCCTCCGAGGCGTTGCCGCTCAGCACCTGCACCAGCCCGCCGTCGCGCACCACCTCGCCGTGGTGGTCGTGCCCGCAGAGGTAGATCTGGACCTTGTGCTTGCGCAGCAGGGGCAGCACCTGGGTCTGCATGTCCACGATCGCCTCAGGCACGCCGTTCGCCACCGCCTGCTTCCACGGGCGCCCCTCGGCCTCGTAGGCCTTGACCGCCGCGCGGTTGCCATGCGGTCCCGACGACCAGAAGGGATGGTGGCCGACCACGATCCGCCACGCCACGCCCGGCTCGGCCAGCTCCTTGTCCAGCCAGGCCAGCTGGGCCTTGCGGTCCTGCAGCGGGGCGTCCGAGTGCCCCCTCGCATAGGCCTTGATGAACGGATTGCTGTCGATGAAGACCAGCTTGGCCCGGGTCCCCGGCGCCACCTCCACCGTGCGCGACCAATAGCGCGCCGGCATCGTCAGCCGCCCGCTGCCCATGCCCTGTCCGGCATAAGCCAGGATGCCCTGCACAGACTTGTAGTAGTCATGGTTGCCGAGCGAGGCCCAGAACGGCACCTGCAGGGCCTTGGCTGCGTAGACATCCTCGAAGGCCGTGCGGAAGAGCACATCGTTGGGATCGGCCGGGCTGTGGCTGTAGAAGTTGTCCCCCACCGTGACCACCGCCAGGGGCGCCGCGCCCGAGGCGCGGACCGTCGCCGCCATCCCGCCGGCCACCTCGCGCTGGTTCTCGTGGCGCGCCTTGTCCTTGGGCGAGCGGCCCCAATCGCCGATGACCAGGAAGTAAGCCCCCTTTTCCGGCTCGGCCGGCGAGCAGCCGGCCGCCAGGAGGCTGAGCAGGACGATTCCGAGCGACCGGCGTAGGAGGGAGTTCATGTCTGGAACCTCCGACAATCCCGGCCGCTGGCAAGTTCCCTTGCCAGTTGACCCCCGCTCGCGCCCATCCAGCCTGCCCGGGGTGACGCCCTATCTTCAAAGCCGCAAGGAGGAGCTCCTCCGGACCTACCGCGACGGACTCCTCGGCGACGTCCTCCCCTTCTGGCTCCGCCACGGCCTCGACCGCGAGCACGGCGGCATGCTCACGGCCCTCGGCCGCCGCGGCGAGCTGATCGACTCCGACAAGTCCGTCTGGTTCCAGGGCCGCGCCGCCTGGACCTTCGGCGTCCTCCACAACACCGTCGAGCGCCGCCCCGAGTGGCTCGAGGCCAACCTCTCCTGCGCCCGCTTCCTCCGCGACAGGTGCGGATCCCCCTCCGGCAAGCTCCACTTCACCGTCACCCGCGAGGGCAAGCCCCTCCGCATGCGCCGCTACGTTTTCTCCGAGTGCTTCGCCGCCATCGGCTACGCCGAGGCCTTCCGCGCCACCGGCGAGGCCGGGTGGAAGGACCGTTCCCTCGCCGCCTACGACACCTTCCTTAAGTTCAACCGCGAGCCCGGCCACATCGCACCCAAGAGCGAGCGCCCCGCCCGCGGGCTCTCGCCCCTCATGATGACCCTCGTCACCGCCCAGGACATGCGGGAGTGCCTGGGCGACGTCCCGGTGCGCGGCAAGACCCTCTCCCAGTGGGCCGACGTCGCCATCGGCGAGATCCTCCGCTTCTTCGTCAAGCCCGACCTCCGCGCCGTCCTCGAGATGGTCGGCCCCGCCGGCGAGGTCTACGACGACCACTTCGACGGCCGACTCCTCAACCCCGGCCACGCCATCGAGGCCGCTTGGTTCATCCTCCGCGAGGCCCGCCGCACCGGCAACGATGACCACGCCCGCGCCTCGCTCGAGATGCTCGACTGGATGTGGGCGCGCGGCTGGGACAAGGAACACGGCGGCCTCCTCTACTTCACCGACCTCCAGGGCAAGCCCATCCAGGAGTACTGGCACTTCATGAAGTTCTGGTGGCCCCACAACGAGGCCATCATCGCCACCCTCCTCGCCCATATCCACACAGGCCACGCGAAGTACGCCGACATGCACCGTCAGGTGCACGACTGGTCCTACGCCCATTTCCCCGACCGCGAGCACGGCGAGTGGTACGGCTACCTCGACCGCGCCGGCAAACCCACCTCCGAGCTCAAGGGCAACATGTGGAAGGGTCCCTTCCACATGCCCCGCCAGAAGTACGTCTGCTGGCAGCTCCTCGAGGGCCGCTAC
>JBKDBK010000008.1:0-17989 GCA_046315175.1 Opitutia bacterium
CTCATCGACCTCGGCGTCGGCGAGCCCGACGAGATGGCCTTCCCCCAGGTCGTCTCCGCCCTCCAGTCCGAGGCCGCCAAGCCCGAGAACCGCGGCTACGCCGACAACGGGGGCGCCGACTTCCGCCAGGCAGCCGCCCGCTACATGAAGACCCTCTTCGGCGTCGACCTCGACCCCGACACCGAGGTCCTCCACTCCATCGGCTCCAAGGCCGCCCTCTCCATCCTGCCCGCCTGCCTCATCAACCCCGGCGACGTCGTCCTGATGACCGTCCCCGGCTACCCCGTCTTCGGCACCCACGCCAAGTACTACGGCGGCGTTGTCCACAACCTCCGCCTCACCGCGGACAACGGCTTCCTGCCCGACCTCAAGGCCATCCCCGCCGACATCCTCGCCAAGGCCAAGGTCCTCGTCCTCAACTACCCCAACAACCCCACCGGCGCCTGCGCCACCCGCGCCTTCTACGAGGAGGCCGTCGCCTTCGCGAAGCGCCACAACCTCGTCATCGTCCAGGACGCCGCCTACGGCTCCCTCCACTTCGGCGCCGAGCAACTCTCCATCCTCCAGGTCCCCGGGGCCAGGGACGTCGCCGTCGAGCTCCACTCCCTCTCCAAGAGCCACAACATGACCGGCTGGCGCATCGGCTTCGTCGCCGGCAACGCCCTCCTCGTCCGCGCCTACGGCGACGTCAAGGACAACACCGACTCCGGCCAGTTCCTCGGCATCCAGAAGGCCGGCGCCGCCGGGCTCGACGACGCCTCCATCCCCCGCGCCATCGCCGCCAAGTACTCGCGCCGCATGGACCTCCTCGTCGGCGTGCTGGCCAAGCTCGGCTTCCAAGTCCGCAAGCCCGGCGCCGGCTTCTTCCTCTACATGCCCGCCCCCAAGGCCGCCACCGGCCCCGGCGGCGCCCGCGTCGCCTTCGACTCCGGCGAGGCCTTCTCCCAGTGGATGATCACCGAGCATCTCATCTCCACCGTGCCCTGGGACGACTGCGGCGCCTTCGTCCGATTCTCCGTCACCTTCGTCTCGCCCAAGGGCCAGGCCGGCGAGGCCGAGGTCGTCGCCGAGGTCCAGCGCCGGCTCTCCCCCTGGAAATTCGAGTTCTGAGCCCCCGCCCAACCTTGACAGCCGCCCCGAAAGGCGGTCTGCTCTCCCCCTGACGGCCGGATAGCTCAGTTGGTAGAGCAGGGGATTGAAAATCCCCGTGTCGTTGGTTCGATTCCGACTCCGGCCACCTCTTTCGCGGCCCTCCCTCACCGGAGGGCCGCTCTGTATTCTCAGGGGCACAGCGGCACGGCAGCACAGGGGCACGGGAGGGAGAGCCCCTCGGGTGACCTCGGGGCAGGGATGCGAAGGGGCGGGGCGGGCGCGCCTATTCCTTCATCCTTTCATCCGTCCATCGCTTCAGCCATTAATTCATTCAGCCTCCCGTGCCACTGGGCCCCTGTGCCCCCGTGCCCCTCATCAACATGCTCATCGCCCGCACCGTCCCCGAGCTCCGCGCCGCCGTCGCGGCCGCCCGGGCCGCGGGCAAGCAGGTCGGCCTCGTGCCCACCATGGGCTGCCTGCACGAGGGCCATCTCTCCCTGGTCGACCTCTCGCGCGCCCACGCGCCCTTCACCGTCGTCTCCCTCTTCGTCAATCCCACCCAGTTCGGGCCCGCCGAGGACTTCTCCAAGTACCCGCGCGACTTCGAGCAGGACCGCCGCCTCTGCGAGGGCAGGGGGGTCGACGTCCTTTTCGCCCCCGGCGCCGATTTCTACGCCCCCGGCCATTCCACCTGGGTCGCCGAGGACACCGTCTCCCAGGGCCTCTGCGGCGAGCACCGCCCCGGCCACTTCCGCGGCGTCGCCACCGTCGTCCTCAAGCTCCTCAACGCCTGCGGGTGCGACGTCGCCACCTTCGGCCGCAAGGACCTCCAGCAGCTCGCCGTCATCCGCCGCATGGCCCGCGACCTCGACCTGCCCGTGCGCATCCTCGAGGCGCCCACCTCGCGCGAGCCCGACGGCCTCGCCCGCAGCTCGCGCAACCGCTACCTCTCCCCCGCCGAGCGCGCCGCCGCCGCCTCCATCCCCCGCGCCCTCCTCGCCGCCCGCGACCTCGCCCGTTCCGGCGTCCGCTCGCGCGACGCCGTCCTCGCCGCCGCCCATGCCGTGATCGCCGCCGAGCCCGGCCTCCGCCTCCAGTACCTCGACCTCGCCTCGGCCGACGACCTCCGACCCGCCTCGCTCGCCGAGCCGGGCAAGGCCGTCCTCCTCGTCGCCGCCTACGCGGGCGCCACCCGGCTCATCGACAACCTCGAGGTCTGAGCGGGCGGCGCAAAAAAAGGCCCGCCATCGGCGGGCCCCTGTCGCGGATAACCGGCCGGGCTAGGCCAGCACCTTCTTGACGACCTTGGCGTGCTCGACGCCCGTCAGGCGCTGGTCCAGCCCCTGGTAGCGCACGTGCAGCTTCTCGTGGTCGAGGCCCACCAGGTTGAGCACCGTCGCGTGCAGGTCGCGGATGGGCACCGGGTCCTGCGTGATGTTGTACGAGAACTCGTCCGTCTCCCCGAGCACGAAGCCCGGCTTCACGCCGCCGCCCGCCATCCAGATCGTGAACGCCCGGGGGTGGTGGTCGCGGCCGTAGTTCGTCTGGGTCAGCGTGCCCTGGCTGTAGACCGTGCGGCCGAACTCGCCGCCCCAGATGATCAGGGTGTCGTCCAGCATCCCGCGCTGCTTGAGGTCCTGCACCAGCGCCCACGACGCCTGGTCGATGTCCCGGCACTGGTCCGCCAGGTCCTTCGGCAGGTTGCCGTGCTGGTCCCAGCCGCGGTGGAAGATCTGCACGAAGCGCACGCCGCGCTCGGCCAGGCGCCGGGCCAGCAGGGCGCAATGGGCGAAGCTGCCCTTCACGTTGACCTCCTTGCCGTACATCTCGGTCACCTTGGCCGGCTCGCCGGAAAGGTCCGCCAGCTCGGGCACCGAGGCCTGCATCCGGAACGCCATCTCGTACTGCTGGATGCGCACCTGCGTCTCGGGGTCGCCCACCGCCTCGTACGACATCCGGTTGAGCTTGCCCAGGCCGTCCAGCATCTGCCGGCGGAGGTTGCGGTCGATGCCCGGGGCGTCCTTCAGGTACAGCACCGGGTCGCCCTTCGTGCGCAGCGTCACCCCCGCGTGCTGGCCGGGCAGGAAGCCCGCGCCCCACAGGCGGGCCGAGATGGCCTGCACGTTCGACTGGGGCGAGGAGTGCTGGGCGTGCAGCACGGCGAAGGTCGGCAGGTCCTTGTTCAGGGACCCGAGGCCGTACGACATCCAGGAGCCCATCGAGGCCTTCCCCGACTGCATGTTGCCCGTGAACATCAGCTGGTTGGCCGGCTCGTGGTTGATCGCCTCGGTGCACATCGACTTGATGATGCAGAGGTCGTCCGCCATCTTGGCCGTCCAGGGCAGCAGCTCGCTGATCCACGCCCCGCTCTTGCCGTGCTGCGCGAACTTGAAGATCGAGGGCGCCGCCGGGAACCGCGACTGGCCCGAGGTCATCCCCGTCAGCCGCTGGCCCGACTCCTTGAGGAAGGACGTCAGGTCCTGGTTGAAGCGCTGTGAGAGTTCCGGCTTGTGGTCAAACAGGTCGAGCTGCGACGGCGCGCCGATCATCGACAGGTAGATGATGCGCTTCGCCTTCGGGGCGATCCTGGCCGCCGCCGTCTGGGCAACCCTGCCCGCCGACTCGCCCGCGAGGGCGGAGTCGCCGAGCAGCGTGCCGAGGGCCGCCACGCCCAGGCCGAAGCCTCCCTTGCGGAAGAACTGCCGCCGGTTGATGGCGCCGTTGAAGTCGAGGATGTCGTTCATGGTCGGTTCAGAGGGAGAGGGTCTCGTCGAGGTTGAGGATCTGGGAGGCCACCAGGGTCCAGGCCGCCAGCTCCGCCTTGTCGGGGTGCGCGGCCGGCTTGGCGCCGACGGCGACCAGCTCGGCCGCCGACTTGGCGTCGGCGCCGAACTTCTGCCGGGCGGCGTCGAGCATCTCGCGCGCCACCGCGCGCTCGCGCGGCGCCAGCTTCCGGGCGATCAGCCGGGTGGTGATCGCGTCCAGGCGGGCGTCGAAGTCCTTGCCCTCGGCCAGGGCGCGCTCGGCCAGCACCCGCGAGGCCTCCACGAACTGCGGGTCGTTCAGCGTCACGAGCGCCTGCAGCGGGGTGTTCGTGCGCTCGCGCCGCACCGTGCAGACCTCGCGCGAGGGCGCGTTGAAGATGTCGAGCGACGGCAGGTGGGCCGTGCGCTTCCAGAAGGTGTAGACCGAGCGGCGCCACAGCCCCTCGCCCGCGTCCTGCTTGTAGAACCGGGTGTTCGACTCCTTCATCGCCACCGCCTCCCAGATGCCCTCGGGTTGGTAGGGGCGGACCGAGGGCCCGCCCACCTTGCGCACCAGCAGCCCCGAGGCGGCCAGCGCCTGGTCGCGGATCACCTCCGCGTCCAGCCGGTGGCGCGGCCCGCGCGAGAGCAGCCGGTTGGCCGGGTCGAGCTCCAGCTTGCGCGCGTCGACCTTGGCCGACTGGCGGAAGGTGGCCGACATCACGATCGTCTTCGCCATCGCCCGATGGTCCCAGCCCGTGCGCTGGAACTCCAGCGCCAGCCAGTCCAGCAGCTCCGGGTGCGAGGGCGTCGCCCCCGTGATCCCGAAGTCCTCCACCGTCTCGACGATGCCCGCGCCGAACAGGTTGTGCCAGAGGCGGTTCATCGTCACGCGCGCCATCAGCGGGTTGGCCGGATCGACCAGCCACTTGGCCAGGCCCAGCCGGTTGCGCGGGGCGTCCTTGGGGAAGGGGTGCAGCGAGCCCGGCGTGCCCGCGCCGACCTTCTCGCCCTTCGACGCGTACTCGCCCCGGTTCAGGACGTGCGCGTAGGGAGCCTCGGCCCGCTCATCCATCACCAGGGTGATCACCCCGCGCTTGCGGATGGCCTCGCGCTCGGCGTCGACCTTCGCCAGCTCGTCGCGCACCGCCTTGACCTCCGGGTTGCCGTGGTCGCCGTAGGCGAGCAGCAGGAGCCGCGAGCGGGAGGCGTGGTCAATGCTCACCCCGCGACCCGGGTCCCGGGTCAGGTCGGCGACCGTCTCGGCCAGCACCTCCGCCGCGGTCAGCGCGCGGCTGTGCACCCGGACGCCCTGGGCGCGGACGCCTCCGGCGCCTTGGACGGGGCCCTCCGGGCCGTTGCCCGAGCTGCGCGCGCCGATGCGATAGGGGGCCTCCGTCGCCAGGGTGTCGGCCCCGGTGCCGTTCGTCACGGTGAACGCCGCCAAGGTCCCGTTCAGGTAAAGCGAGAGGCGCTGGGCGGCGGGCTTCGTGCCATCCCAGACCGCGGCCACGTGATGCCAGCCCGCGGGCAGGACCTGGTTCGAGACCACCTTGTTCGCCTTGCGGTCCCAGCTCTCGATCGCGTGCGCTCCGATCTTGCCGCCCTCCAGCCAGAGGTCGATCCCCCGGTAGGCGCTCGCCGAGTCCATCCGGGAGAACACCGGGCCGTTGCCCCTTCCCGTGGAATAGATCCAGGCGCTCCAGCTGGCGCCCTTGCCGGCCAGGACCGGCGCGCCCTTCAGGGCCATCCCTTGCAGCGTGCCCTCCGTGATCTGGGGGCTGGGCCCGAGGATGCCGAGCCCGTCGAAGCCGATGCCGTTACCGAGGAAGGAGGCCTTACCCTCGACGCTCGCCGAGATGTCACCCGGCGTGTTGAGGCTGATCGATACCTCGGGCGTCGGCGCCAGCGCCACCTTGCCCGCCCAGGCCGCGGCGTCGGCGTCCCTGGGCTTGGCAGCGGCCGCCAGGCGGGCCTGCAGCCCCTCCGCTGCCTTGTCCAGCTCGGCCATCCGCGCCCGGTCGGCGGGCTGGGTGACCAGCAGGTTGGGCGGATGGTTGGCGTTGTTCCCGTCGAGGCCCGACATCGTGGTGTTGCGGAAGAACGCCGCGAACTGGTAGAAGTCCCGGATGCTGATCGGGTCGAACTTGTGGTCGTGGCACGAGGCGCAGCCGATGGTGAGCCCGAGCCAGAGCGTCGCCGTGGTGTCCACCCGGTCCTTGGCGTAGATTGCCAGGTACTCCTCGGGAATCGCCCCGCCCTCGCCGGTGGTCGCGAGGCACCGGTTGAAGCCCGTCGCCACCTTCTGGTCCACCGTGGCCCCCGGCATCAGGTCGCCGGCGATCTGCTCGATGGTGAAGGCGTCCCAGCGCTTGTTCTCCCGGAAGGCCTGGATGACCCAGTCGCGGTACGGCCAGATCGAGCGGTAGTTGTCGATGTGGATCCCGTGCGTGTCCGCGTAGCGGGCGCCGTCGAGCCAGTGCCGCGCGAAGTGCTCCGCGTGCGCCTCCGAGGCCAGCAGGCGGTCGACCACCCGCTCGTAGGCCTGCTCGGTCTTGTCCGCGAGGAACGCCTCCACCTCGTCGGGCGACGGCGGCAGGCCCGTCAGCGCCAGGCTCACGCGGCGGATCAAGGCGGCCTTGTCCGCCTCCCCGTTGGGCTTCAGTCCGGCCTTGGCCAGGCGCTGGCGCACGTGGGGGTCGATGCCGTTGCGCGACCAGCCCGAGGTGTCCTTGGCCTCGGAGGCCTTGGGCGCGTTGAACGACCAGTGCCGCTCATAGTTCGCGCCCGACGCGATCCAGCGGCGCAGGATGTCCTTCTCCGCGGCGGTCAGCTTCTTGCCGGTCTCCGGCGGGGGCATCACGTCCTCCGCATCCTCGTCGAAGATGCGCGCAATCATCTCGGAATGCTCGGGCTTGCCCGGCACGATGGCGCGGCCCTCCGACTCCTCGAGCTTGGCCGTCGCGCCCGCGAACGTGTCCAGCCGCAGCCCTGCCTTGTTCGCCTTCAGGTCGGGTCCGTGGCAGCCGAGGCAGTGGGTCGCCAGGATGGGTTGCACCTCGAAGTTGAAGCTCGGGGGGCCTTCCTTCGCCGACGCGTCGCCGCAGCCCGTGAACAGCGGTCCCAGGCAGGCGCCGGCGGCGAGTGCCATGAAGGGTACGACAAGGGCTTTTTTTCGCATTAGGCGGGGGTGGTAACGTGACATTGCGGCGGGATGGAAGGTTCCGCTTTCCCCACTTGTATGCGGGAAAACAGGCCTTTTTCAAGAGCCCCCAACCCCGGGTCAGCGCCGGATGAGTTTCCAGTAGCTGAAGCGGTCCCCGTGCTCGATCGGCTTGGGGGGCGTCGTCTCACGGCCCCATTCCAGGAGCTCCATCCGGCGCCGCTCCACCTCGGTGTCGGAACCCTTTTTCTCCGTCATCACCCACTCCGCCCTCACCACCCCGAAGGGCTTCGACTCGTCGCGCCAAATCGTGCCCTCGAGGACGGTGTCGATGCGCTTGAGCAAGGGCGGGTCCAGGCTCAGGTCGCCCCTCAGCCCGATCTTCGCGCAGGGATAGGTCGCGCCCTTGCCATCCTTGGCCGCCTCCTCGCCCCGCGGGGTGAACGTCCAGACCGCCCTCAGCCCAACCAGCTCGCAGACATCGGCCACGTCCTCCGGCCGCATGTGCCAGGGGCCGCGCTCCGGGTCCGTGAACAATATCTCGTACGCCTCGTTGATCAGCCGGCCCGCCTTCTCCCGGTCCATCGCGCGCGGGATCAGGAAGCTCAGCCGGCCTTTGTTGCGCTGACCCAGCCACTTCACCGGCTCGATCTCGAGCCAGACGCAGGGCACGCCCTGGACCACCGTGCCGTCCCGCGAGCTGACCCTGATCTCCGTCACCTTGTCCGGCTTGCCCTCCTCGATCGCGCTCATCCGGTACGTCGCCCAGCTGCCGTCCGCGGGTATCCGCTCGGCGAAAATCTCCCATTGTGCCAAGGCGGGGCGGACGCTCGCCCCGAGGCCGGCCAGGATGGCCAGGATGGCGGGCAGGGCTCGCATACACCCTTATTTCAGGGGGTCTTTGGCCCGAGGCAAGCCGCATCCCCTCTTGCCCTTCCCGCCCCCAGCCGCCAAGTTGCACCCCCCATGGCGAGGTCCATCGAGGTCTACGACACCACCCTGCGCGACGGCGCCCAGGGCCTCGGCATCCATTTCTCCGTCGAGGACAAGCTCCGGGTCGCCGCCGAGCTCGACCGCTTCGGCGTCGCCTACATCGAGGGGGGCTGGCCCGGCTCCAACCCGCGCGACATCGAGTTCTTCGCCCAGGCCAAGCGCCTCAAGCTCCGCCACGCCAAGCTCGCCGCCTTTGGCTCCACCCGCCGCAAGGGCGTCAAGGCCTCCGAGGACGCCCAGGTCAAGGGCCTCCTCGCTGTCGGCACCCCCGTCGTCACTCTCTACGGCAAGACCTCCCTCACCCACGTCCGCGAGGTCCTGCGCTGCTCCCCCGAGGAGAACCTCGCGATGATCGCCGACACCGTCGCCCACCTCGTTCGCCACGGTCGCGAGGTCGTCTACGACCTCGAGCACGCGGTCGACGGCTGGAAGGAGGACCGCGACTACGCCCTCGCCTGCGCCCGCGCCGCCGCCGAGGCCGGCGCCTCCCGCGTCGTCATCTGCGACACCAACGGCGGTTCCCTGCCCGACGAGGTCGCCGCCTGCACGCGCGACTTCCTCGCCGTCGGCGTCCCCATCGGCATCCACACGCACGACGACGCCGGCCTCGCCCTCGCCAACGCCCTCGCCTCCCTCGACGCCGGGGCCTCCCACATCCAAGGCACCGTCAACGGCATCGGCGAGCGCACCGGCAACTGCGACCTCACCGCCGCCATCCCCGTCGCCCAGCTCAAGCGCGGCTGGCGCTGCGTCCCCGCCGCCTCCCTCCGCCGCCTCACCGGGCTCTCCCGCTTCCTCGACGGCGTCACCAACCAGGCCCCTGACCCGCGCCGCCCCTGGGTCGGCGCCGCCGCCTTCGCCCACAAGGGCGGGACCCATGTCGACGCCGTCCGCAAGTTCGCCGCCGCCTACGAGCATGTCGACCCTGCTGCCGTCGGCAACGCCCGCGACGTCCTCGTCAGCGACCAGTCCGGACGCAGCAACCTCGTCCTCAAGGCCCGCGAGCTCGGCATCGAGCTCGACAAGGACGCCCCCTCCACCCGCGCCGCCCTCGACGAGCTCAAGCGCCTCGAGCACGAGGGCTGGAGCTTCGAGGACGCCGACGCCTCCCTCCGCCTCCTTCTCCGCCGCCACCTCGGCAAGGCCGCCGCCCCCCCCTTCGAGGTCCTCACCTACCACGTCTCCATCCGCGGCGGCCTCAACCACGCCGCCTGCGAGGCCACCGTGCGCGTCCGAATCGCCGGCCGCGAGACCCTCACTGTCGCCGAGGGCGAGGGCCCCGTCCACGCCCTCGACCAGGCCCTCCGCGCCGGCCTCACCCCCCACTTCCCCCGCCTCGCCAAGGTCACGCTCGCCGATTACAAGGTCCGCGTTCTCGCCGGGGTCGACGGCACCTCGGCCAAGACCCGAGTGGTTGTCCGCTCCACCGACGGCGCGTCCGCCTGGGGCACCGTCGGCGTCAGCGCCAACCTCGTCGAGGCCAGCCTGCGCGCCCTCATTGACGGCTATGGCCACGCCCTCGCCCGCTGAATCCAAGGCCGAGGGCGCGGTTCCCCCGCCCCCGCCCGCGACCGTCGGGCGCCGCGACCCCCGCGAGGAGTTCATCCCCCCGTCGTCTCTTTCCGGCCGCTACGAGTTCGCCCCCTCCATCAGCAGCATCGGCACCTCGGCTGGTCCCCTGGCGCTCCGGCTCGAGGGCGCCGAGACCGCTCACGGATCCCACCGGACCAAGACCCTCTCGGAGGGCAGCGCCGCCGACATCCTCCTGCTCGCCGGCATCGTCCTATCCGTCCTCGGCTACCTCGTCTGGCGCCACTTCCAGCGCGAGGCGCAGGATAACTTCGCCAGCCAGGACCATAACAAGGACTGACCCGGCCGGCCGCGGCCGCCCTCAGTCCGACGTCGGCCGAGCGTAGACCGTGCTGCCACGCAGCTCCACCTCGAAGCGCCCCGTATCCTCGAGCAGGCGGTAGAACTTCGCGTAGCGCGGCGCGTGCTGGTCGTAGTTGGGCACCCGCTCGCGCACCCGGCGCAGCACGAACTCCCCCTTCACCCAGCCGTCCTGGCTCGGCAGGCTCCGCGCCGCCTCGACCAGCGCCTGGATCAGCGGCCCGTTCGCCAGCAGCTCCTCCTTGCGCCTCAGCGCGTGCGCGTCGACCTGCATGTGCCCGCCGGCCGACTCCTTGGCCGGCGCCGGCTCCTCCGCGCGGCCCGCGCCTCGGCGGCCCCGGCGGGAACGACCGCCTCCCGCCTCCGGCTCGCGCGCCGGTCGCGGCGACCTCGGCGCGGGCTTGGCCGGACCGAAGGCGACCAGCGGCAGGCGGCGCTCCGCCTCGGCCAGCGCCGCCTCCGCCTCCGCTCCGAGCTTGGGCAGGGCGCGCAGCGCCGCGACGATCAGCCTGAGCACCTCGCGCGGGTCGGTCTCCGCGGCGGCCTTCGTCTCCAGCCGGTCCCGCAGGTCGTTGAGGTTGATGTAATGGTGGGCCGCGCTGCGCAGCGCGCGGTGCGGGCGCTCGCCCATGACCACGATGCGGACGCCGTCCTTCTTCGCGTCCTCCACCACGGGCGTGAAGTCGCTGTCGTTCGTCACGAACACCAGCGTCGTCGGCGGCTCCTTGCCCGCCAGCAGCTTCACCGCGTCGATGGTCAGCCGCATGTCCGTGGCGTTCTTCCCCGCCGTGTAGTTGCGCTGCTCGACCAGCTCCAGCGCCGGCCATTCCTCGGCCATCTTGCGCCAGCTGTGCAGGCGCGCGGTGAAGTCGCCGTAGGCCCGGGCCGAGACCAGGGGCGTCTCGCCCACGAAATCCCTCAGGACGGGCAGGTAGGCGTGCGAGACATTGTCGGCGTCGATCAGGAGCGCGATGCGCTCCGAGGCGGAGCCCCGGGCGGCCTCGGGGGTCGACGTCGAGGGTGCGGCCGCGCGCGACGCGCCACGGGAGGGCGAGCGTCGGCGCGAGGGCGCCTTGCGGCTGGCGGAGGAGGTTTTTTTCTTGGCGGGCACGGTGGTAAAGTGTCCTCCAGCCAACACCAAACCGCCTCCCAGGGAAAGGGGATAGTGAACACAGAGGCACGGGGGCGCGGGAGGCACAGGGGCACAGGGGCTCGGAAAGCTAGAACCTCCAGAGATTCTTTGTTTGAATCAATAGGGAGCTGCGCAGCACGGGTGTAATCCCTTCGCCCTCCGCTTCTTGATTACTTGGGTTCGTCCCGAGCCCCCGGGCCCACGAGCCCCTGTGCCCCCGTGTGATTCTCCCGGCCCTGTGCCTCCCGAGCCCCCGTGCCCTGTGCACTTCCTGCGGCGCCCCTGCGCCGCCGTGCCCCCGTGCCTCCTTGATTCATGCCAGCGTCCCCGGGAGGAATCGAACCTCCATCCTCGGTTTAGGAAACCAATGTTCTATCCGTTGAACTACGGGGACCTGCGGCTCCCCTTTCTTGGCTCGCCCCCCGCCTCCGGGCAAGCCCGCATCGCCTTGCTCGCGCGGCGTTCCCTCGGAGGTGACAACGGACACGTGAGCGGCGCGAGAACCTGTTCCGCCCCCTCCCTCAACCCAGGGATCATTCCAACCCGCAGGGCACAGCCTCCCTCGCCCCCATCGGCGCCGAGGCGCTTTTTCCGTTCCCTTCCAGCCCCTCCCTCGCCACGCTGGGCGCGTGCCCAGCCGTCGCCAAGACTACCTCAGCCACCTCCGGGGCAGTCGCCGCCTGCTGGTCGTCGCCATTCTTCTCGGCATCGTCTATTCCGTCGCCAGCGCCCTCGGCGTCCCCTTCCTTGTGGGCAAGGTGCTCCCCGCGGCCTTCGGCGACGCCGCCACGCGCGCCCAGCCCCTCCTCACCTTCCCCGCCTGGCTCGGCTGGGAACCCCTCCGCCTTCCCCCGGGCCGCGAGGTCGCCTTCGCCGTTCTCTTCCTCCCCTCCGTCTTCGCCTTCCGCGGCCTGGCCCAGTGGGGTGCCAACGTCTGCATCAACGTCGCCGGCCTGCGCGTCATTGACTCTGTCCGCACCGCGGTCTTCTCCCGGATCCAGCGGCTACCCGTCGCTTTCTTCTCGCGGATGCCGACCGGCGACCTCCTCCAGCGGCTCACCTCCGACGTCCAATCGGTCCGCATCGTCCTCGTCGACGTCACCAACGACCTCGTCATCCAGCCCTTCATGCTGGTCTTCGCCACCGGCGCCGTCGTCCTCACCTGCCTCAGCCTGCCCGATGGCTGGCAGTTCCTCCTCTGCCTCGCCGCCACCCCCGTTTCCGTCCTCCTCGTCCGCTGGGTCGGCCTCGCCCTCAGCCGCCGAGCCCAGCTCGCCGCCGAGCACCACGCCCGCCTCGGCTCCGTCTTCATCGAGAACCTCCAGTCCCCCCGCGAGGTCCGGGCCTACAACCTCGAGGCCCGCGAGCTCGTCCGCTACCGGGTCCTGGCCGACGAGACCCTGCGCATCAACTCGCGCATCGCCCGCTACGACAAGGCCCTCTCGCCCCTCCTCGAGATCGTCGCCGCCTGCGGCGTCGCCCTCGCCGTCTGGGTCGGGGCCGACATCGGCCTGGGCCTCCCCGACCTCCTCCTCATCGTCACCGCGCTCTACATGGCCTACGAGCCCGTCAAGAAGCTCGGTCGCGTCAGCAACCTCCTCCGCCTCGCCGAGGTCGGGCTCCGCCGCCTCGCCGAGGTCCTCGACGCCCCCGACGACGTCCCCGACCGCGCCGACGCCCCCGCCCTCGGCCCCGTCCGCGGCACCCTTCGCCTCGAGGCCGTCGGCTTCCGCTACGGCGAGGATGCCGTCCTGTCCGACATATCCCTCGACATTGCCGCCGGACAGTCCGTCGCCCTCGTCGGGCCCAGCGGCGCCGGCAAGAGCACCCTCATCAACCTCATCCCCCGCTTCCACGACCCCTCCTCCGGCCGGATTCTCCTCGACGGGCGCGACCTCCGCGACCTCCGCCTCGCCGAGCTTCGCGGCGCCATCGCCCTTGTCTCCCAGGAGCCCGTCCTCTTCGACGACACCGTCCGCGAGAACATCCGCCTCGGGCGCCCCGGCGCCACCGACACCCAGGTCGACGAGGCCGCCCGCCTCGCCGGCGCCCTCGACTTCATCCGCGCCCTCCCCCAAGGCATGGACACCCCGGTCGGCCAGCGCGGCAGCTCCCTCTCCGGCGGCCAGCGCCAGCGCGTCGCCATCGCCCGCGCCTTCCTCAAGGACGCCCCCATCCTCCTCCTCGACGAGGCCACCTCGGCCCTCGACACCGAGACCGAGCGCGCCATCCAGCACTCGCTCAACCAGCTGATGCGCGGCCGCACCACCCTCATCGTCGCCCACCGCCTCAGCACCATCCGGGACGTCGACCGCATCGTCGTCCTCGACCGCGGCGCCATCGTGGCCGACGGCTCCCGCGCCGACGTCCTCGCCGCCTCCCCCCTCTTCCGCCGCCTCGCCGAGCAGCAGGGGGCCGGCTGACCCGTGCGCGTCCTTCTCGCCAAGCCCTGCGGCCTTCGCGGCGCCCTCGCCCTGACCCCCGCCGTTCGCTCCATCCGCGAGCGGCATCCCGCCGCGCGCGTCACCGTCCTCACCTCGCCCGCCGCTCTCTCCGTCCTCGAGGGCTGCCCCGGCGTCGACCTCGCCTTGCCCCTCCCGCCCTCGCCCGGGCTCGCCCTCCTCGCCCATCTCCGCCGCCAGGACTTCGACCACGCCTTCGCCCTCGCCCCCTCCGCCGCCGCCCGCCGCTGCATCGCCCTCTCCGGCGCCACCCGACGCTGGATTGTCGGCCGCCCCGGACTCTACCTGCCCCTGCTCGACGGCTGGGGCGACCCTCCCACCCAGGACCTCCACGAGGCCGCCCGCAACCACGCCGTGGTCGCCCAGGCCATGTCCCTCCCCGCCCAGGCCCCCGCCTACTGGTTCGCCACCTCCCGCATGCAGGAGCACGGACTCCTCCTCGAGCCCGGCCGTTACGCGGTCATCCACCCGACCGCCGCCGACCCGGCCCGCATGCTCGGCGCCCACTTCTGGTCCGTCGTCGGCCGCGAGCTCATCGACTCCCGCGCCGTCGACCGCATCGTCGTCTCCTGCGGCCCCGACGCCACCGAGCGCGTCTACGCCGAGGCCGTCTGCGGCGCCATCGGCCCCGTCGCCTCCTCCCTCGCCGGCAAGCTCCGCATCCCCCAGCTCGCCCGCCTCCTCGCCGACGCCCGCCTCTGCCTCGGGGTCGACACCCCCGTGCTCCAGCTCGCCGCCGCCGTGCGCTGCCCTGTCGTCGGCCTCTACGGTCCCTCCGACTACGGCCGCAACCGCCCCTGGGATTCCCTCAGCCGCAACGTCCGCGTCGACAACGCCCCCTACCTCGGCGAGACCGCCGCCGAATGGCGCGACCGCATGGGGCGCGCCTTCGGTCGCATCCGCCCCGACCAGGTCCTTCAGGCCTCCGACGAGCTCCTGCGCATGGCTGGCTAGGCAAGGGGCGCTTTTGCCCAAAGTTCGCCTTCGCGGCGCCCCGCAATGCGCAAATAATCGCAATCCAGGACCAACCCGTGGCTGTTTGGCCGTTGGCACAGCAGGTGCAATCCCCCCGTTGCCATGAAAAACCTGCTTCGAAACCTCTCCCTCCTCGCCTTGCTGGCCTTGCCTGCCCTGGCACTGGCCCAGGATGCCCCCTCGGCGCCCGCCACGCCCGCCCCCGCTTCCCTCGAGCAGCGTATTGGAGACCTGGAGGCCTATGTCGGCAACACCGGCCCCAAGGCTGGAGATGAGAAAATCGCCGCAGGTCCCCTCGCCGCCGTCGCAGGCCCTGGCCACAACGCCTTCCTCATGATTTGCGCCGCGCTGGTTCTCTTCATGACCCTTCCCGGCCTCTTCCTCTTCTACGGCGGGCTTGTCCGTTCGAAGAACGTCCTCTCCGTCGCCGCCCAGTGCATCGGGATCGCGGGTCTCGTGTCCATCCTCTGGTGGGCGGTCGGCTACTCGCTCGTCTTCGGCAAGAGCTTCGACGGCACCGGCCTCGGCCTCGTCTTCGGCGGCTCCGAGTTCTTCTTCCTCAACGGCGTCACCTCCGCCCCCAACGGCGACTACGCCTACTGGGTCTCGCAGAACGTCTTCTCCATGTTCCAGCTGATGTTCGCCATCATCACCCCCGCCCTCATCGTCGGCGCCATCGCCGAGCGCATGAAGTTCTCCGCGGTCGTCGCCTTCGTCACCCTCTGGATGCTCGTCGTCTACTTCCCCATGGCCCACAACGTCTGGGGCATCACCGGCGACATGAACGGCGTCTGGAACGCCAAGGCCTCGATCAAGGCCATCGACTTTGCGGGCGGCACCGTCGTCCACATGACCTCCGGCTGGTCCGCCCTCCTCCTCTGCATCCTCGTCGGCCGCCGCTCCGGCTTCGGCAAGACCCCCATGACGCCCCACTCCATGGTCCTCTGCATGGTCGGCACCGGCATGCTCTGGGTCGGCTGGTACGGGTTCAACGCCGGCTCCGCCCTCGCCGCCGACGGCGTCGCCGCCCAGGCCTTCGCCACCACCACCCTTGCCGCCGCCGTCGCCGCCTTCACCTGGGGCGCCCTCGAGTGGGTCCTGCGCCGCCACGCCAGCATCCTCGGCCTCTGCTCAGGCGCCGTCGCCGGCCTCGTCGTGGTCACGCCCGCCGCCGGCTTCGTGACCCTCAACGCCGCCGTCCTCATCGGCCTCCTCGCCGGCGCCATCCCCTTCTTCGCCGTCGTCTACCTCAAGAAGTGGCTCGGGTACGACGACGCCCTCGACACCTTCGGCGTCCACGCCGTCGGCGGCACCCTCGGCGCCATCCTCACCGGGATCCTCGCCACCGCCGAGGTCAACGGCAACCTCAACACCAACCTCAAGGACGTCCTCGCCTCCGGCGGCCTCCTCGCCGAGCAGCTCAAGGCCGTCGGCGTCACCCTCGTCCTCTCCCTCCTCGCCACCCTCGTCATCGGCCTCCTGGTCAAGCACACCATCGGCCTCCGCGTCAACGAGGAGGACGAGGCCCGCGGTCTCGACGTCACCGACCACGGCGAGGAAGGCTACTCCTTCAAGGGCTGATCCCCCGGTCAATCGGTTCCTCCCCAGCCCCCGGAAACCCGGGGGCTTTTTTGCGTCCCTACTCCGCCCTCGCCCGCGCGAAAAGCCACTGCTGCGCCAAGCCCGCCGCCTCCCCGAAGTGCGCGCGCCCAAACCGCCCCAGCGCCTCCGTCCTCCATCCCTCCAACCCATAGCCTTCCCCGAGGACCCTGCCGATCCACGTGTCCACCGGGAACGCGTCCAGCCGCCCCAACCCAAACAGCGCCACGCACGCCGCCACCTTCGGCCCCACGCCCGGCAACTCCGCAAGCCTCGCCTCCACCTCCGCCGTCGCCGATCCCTCCCATCCGCCATGCCAACCCCTCTCCCGCGCCAGCCGCTCCGCCGTGCCGCGGACAAACGCCGCCCGGTAACCCAGCCCGCACGTCCTCAGCTCCGCCTCGTCCGCCCGCGCCAGCCTTTCCCAAGAGGGCAGGGCATGGAAGCCCGGCGCCACCTCCTCGCCCAGCCGCTCCGCCAGCGCCGCCACCATCCTGCGTATCTGGATGATCTGCTTGTTCGAGCTGCACAGGAACGCCAGCAGCGCCTCGTCCGGCTCCTGCCGCAGAATCCTCAACCCCGGAAACCCCTCCATCGCCTCCCGCAGAAACGCGTCCGATCTCCACGGCAGCCGCTCCGCCATCGCCGCCTGCCTCCCCTCCGCGTCCAGGTAACGCGCCAACGCCTCCCCTAGGTCGGGTATGCCCTCCGGCTGGCACCACTCCACACCCCTCGCGTGCGGCCTAAGCCGCGCCACGCCGCGCCCAAAAACGCCAACCCACCCCGCCTCCTCCCGCTTCCAGCGGAAACTCTGTCCGCCGTCCAAAACCTCCGCCAACACCCGATCCCCCATCGGCTGCGCCAAGCGCAACACACGCCACGTCGTCCACGCCAACTTGTCCTCGCGCCGCTTCATCCCGTCCCACTCAACGCTTTGCCCCGTTCAAGGCAACAGTCGCGCAAGGATACGTAGGAGGCGTAGGAGGCGAAGGATACGGAGGAGGCGAAGGATACAGGGGATGGGGTGATGCTATACCGCCAATCAGCTATCCCGCCAGTAAACTAGAGAGCTATCAAGCCAGTGAGCCATCGAGTTACGATCCCGTCCCCCGACATCTGCCATGGGTAGGGAGGCCTGTCCCTAGGTCTCCGTGTCTCTCCCGAGCCAACGAGCCAACGAGCCAACGAGCTAACGAGCTGACGAGCCCCCGAGCCCCCGAGCCATACTGCCGTGCCCCTGATTCCCGACTCCCTCAACGACGGCTCCGCCGCCGCTCACTTCCCCAATCCCGTATCCGTCGGCATCCCCCAGAGGAAGCTCCTCCGGACTGCCAGCTCCTTGCCGTCGGGTCCCAGGATGCTCACCCGCCAGGCCAGAGGCCTCCACTTAGGGGTCGGCGCATCTGCGCCCGTCAACGCCACGACAATCTCCCCAAACCACCAGCCCGGGTTGCGGGGCAGGGCCATTGTCCGCTCCGTCGCCGTCTCGCCCTCCTTCGCCACGTACTGCACGCGGACCTTGGAGCCGGCCGGAGGCGCGAAGCCCCGGTCGAGCGCGATGTAGAAATGGTAGCCGATCCTCGACGCGCGGTCCGTCCGCAGCACGACATCCATGCCCCCCTCCTCGTCGGTCTCGCTCGCCAGCCGCTGCACCTGCGCCGGCCCCCGGTACGTCTCGTCCACCCGGGCGATGCCCGGAATCTCGACCGCCGGATAGGGCACGGTCGCACATCCCGCGGTCAGCAGGACGAGCAAGCCGGCCACCCGCGCGCTCACTTCTTGCCGGCCTTCTTCTTCGACGTGCGGGCGGACTTGATCCGCGCCTTCACGCGTTCCAGATAGGCGCGGCGACGGCGGCGCTTGATGACCTTGTTGTATTGCTGGCCCATGGGTTTGCGAAGGTTGTCCGCCCCACCCAGCCAAGGAAAGCCCAAAAGCC
>JBKDBK010000009.1:0-2322 GCA_046315175.1 Opitutia bacterium
GACGCCCACCGCCACCACGGCTTCAGGATCGACGAGGCCGAGGTCATCTACTGGGGCCTCTGCCCCACCTGCCGGCGCAAGGCCAAGCCTCGCCGCTGACCTGCCTCTGCCCGCACCTCACTCCCCGCTCCCCACTCCTCACCCAACCACACCATGTCCGACATCAGCAAATGTCCCGTGATGGGCCACCTGGCCCCTCCCAACCGCCACACCGCCGCCTCCGGCATGACCACCAAGGACTGGTGGCCTAACCAGCTCAATCTCTCGATCCTCCGTCAGAACACCGAGAAGAGCAACCCGCTCGGGGCGGACTTCGACTACACTGCGGAGTTCAAGAAGCTCGATCTCGAGGCGGTGCGCAAGGATCTCGCCAAGCTGATGACCGACTCGCAGGACTGGTGGCCCGCCGACTACGGCCACTACGGCCCCTTCTTCATCCGCATGGCCTGGCACAGCGCGGGCACCTACCGCGTCCATGACGGCCGCGGCGGCGCCGGCTACGGCACGCTCCGCTTCGCGCCCCTCAACAGCTGGCCCGACAACGCCAACCTCGACAAGGCCCGTCGCCTGCTCTGGCCCATCAAGAAGAAGCACGGCAACCGCCTCTCCTGGGCCGACCTGATGGTGCTCACCGGAAACGTCGCCCTCGAGACCATGGGCTTCAAGACCTTCGGCTTCGCCGGCGGCCGCGCCGACGTCTGGGAGCCGCAGGAGGACATCTACTGGGGCCCCGAGACCGAGTGGCTGGGCGACGAGCGCTACACCGGCGACCGCGAGCTGGAGAATCCGCTCGGCGCCGTGCAGATGGGACTGATCTACGTCAATCCCGAGGGCCCCAACGGCAAGCCCGACCCCCTCGCCGCCGCGCGCGACATCCGCGAGACCTTCGGCCGCATGGCGATGAACGACGAGGAGACGGTCGCCCTGATCGCGGGCGGCCACACCTTCGGCAAGGCGCACGGCGCCGGCCCCGCCAGCCACGTGGGCAAGGAGCCCGAGGGCGCGCCCTTGGAGCAGATGGGCCTCGGCTGGAAGAACAGCTTCGGCAAGGGCAACGCCGAGGACACCATCACGAGCGGCCTGGAGGGCGCCTGGACCAGCACGCCCACCCGCTGGTCCAACGAGTACATCAAGAACCTCTGGGGCTACGAGTGGGTCCTGACCAAGAGCCCGGCCGGCGCCCACCAGTGGACGCCCAAGGGCGGCGCCGGCGCGGGCACCGTGCCGGACGCGCACGTCGCCTCCCGCCGCCACGCGCCGATGATGTTCACGACCGACATCGCCCTGCGCGAGGATCCCGCCTACGCCAAGATCACCAAGCGCTGGCTCGACCATCCTGCGGAGTTCGCCGACGCCTTCGCGCGCGCCTGGTACAAGCTCACCCACCGCGACATGGGCCCCTACTCGCGCTGCCTCGGGCCCCACGTGGCCCCGCCCCAGCTCTGGCAGGATCCCGTGCCTGCGGCCGACCACCCGCTGATTGACGCGGCCGACATCGAGGCGCTCAAGAAGACCCTCCTCGCCTCCGGCCTCAGCGTCCCCCAGCTCGTCACCACCGCCTGGGCCTCGGCCTCGACCTACCGCGGCAGCGACAAGCGCGGCGGCGCGAACGGCGCCCGCATCCGCCTCGCCCCGCAGAAGGACTGGGAAGTAAACCAGCCCGCCGAGCTCGCCAAGGTCCTGCCCGTCCTTGAAAAAGTCCAGGCGACCTACAACGCCGCCCAGAAGGGCGGCAAGAAGGTCTCCCTCGCCGACCTCATCGTGCTCGGCGGCTGCGCCGCCGTCGAGGCCGCCGCCGCCAAGGCCGGCGTCGCGGTGAAGGTGCCCTTCCACCCCGGTCGCACCGACGCCACGCAGGAGATGACGGATATCGCCTCCGCGGCCTACCTCGAGCCCAAGCATGACGGCTTCCGCAACTACCTCGGGCGCAAGCTCGACCGCCCGGCCGCCGAGAACCTGGTCGACCGCGCCCACCTGCTCGACCTCACCCCGCCCGAGATGACGGTGCTGGTCGGCGGCATGCGCGCGCTCGACACCACGGTGCTCTTCCCGGGACTCGGCGTGCTGACCAAGCAGCCCGGCGTCCTGACCAACGACTTCTTCGTCAACCTCCTCGACGAGTCCCTCGTCTGGGAGAAGGCGAAGATCTGCGAGCACTTCTTCGAGGGTCGCGACCGGAAGACCGGCAAGGTCGTCTGGAACGCCACCGCGGTCGACCTCGTGTTCGGCTCCAACTCCCAGCTCCGCGCCCTCGCCGAGGTCTACGCGAGCGACGATGCCAAGCCGAGGTTCGTCCACGACTTCGTGGCGGCCTGGACCAAG
>JBKDBK010000010.1:0-2971 GCA_046315175.1 Opitutia bacterium
GGTTGAGGAGGGTGAGGAAGTCGCGATGGGCGCGCTAGGCGGCGGCCTGGGCGGGAGGGAGGAACTGGGCGATGTAGTCGCGGAGGCGCTGTTGGCGGGGGGCGTGGAAGAGGAGGGAGGACTGGAGCTCGGCGAAGATCCAGCGGGCGCCGTCGTCGAGGGCTTGGCGGGTTTGGGCGACGGACGGGAGGATGGCGGGGAGGCGGTGCTGGGCGTGGTCGAGGCGGGCGACGGCGACGAGGAGGGCGAGGTCGGAGGGCGAGGGTTTGTCGGGGTCGGGTTGGACGCGGGCGCGGCCGAGGGCTTCCTTGCGGAAGGAGTCGAGGGCCTGGAGGGCGGCCTCGATGGTGGCGGGGCCGACGCCGGGGAGGCGCTCGAGGGAGGCGGGGGAGTGGGCGGCGAGGTGGGCGACGGCGAGGAGGCCGGCGGCCTTGAGGGGTCCGACGCGGGCGCCGTGGAGCGCGAGTTCGTCGATAGGGGTGCGGGCCTCGCGGCGGGCGAGGGTATCCTTGGCGGCGGTGGCGTAGGCCTGGCGGGCTTGGTCGGTGAGCTGGGCCAGGAGGGTGTCGAGCTGGCCGCGACGGAGGTCGAGCTCGGCGAGGGCGAGGAGGGCCTCGTTGGCGGCGCGGCGGGTGGCCGGGAGGCGGAAGGGGGCGAGGAGGGAGGAGAGCAAGGGAAGTTTAGCTTGTTAGCTCTCTAGCTATCTAGCTCACTAGCTGAATAGCTCAATAGCTCTCTAGCTCGGTGGCTCTCTAGCTCGCTAACTGACTAGCTGAATAGCTGAGAAACAGTCGTCAGGGGCGCAGGGGCTCAGGGGCTCGGGAGAGACAGGAGAGACTGGTGACAGGTGACCGGTGGCAGGTGGGAGAACTCGCTGCGCTCGAACCTTTACTGAGGGGTAGAGGGGCGAATAAAAAGGGCGCCCGTGACGGGCGCCCTTGGGAGGAGAGGAGGCAGGGGATCAGTTGAGCTTCTCGCCGGCGGCGAGGGCCAGGAAGCGGTCGGAGGCGGCGTCCTGCTTCTGCCGACGACGGCGGAGGTGGGCGGCGGCGATGAGACCGAGGAGCCCGCCGGCGATGCCGAGGGGGGAGGCCTCGGGGATGGCGGAGGTGCTTCCGACGACGATGGAGGCGCCGGGGGTGTTCTCGAAGGCGAAGCGATTCAGGATGATATCGGTGCCCGTCTTGGTGAACTCGAACCAGCCGTAGTAGTCCTGCGAGTCCAGGGTCAGTTCCATGCCCATGTAATTGACGCCGAGGGGGATATTGGGCAAATAACCGAAAGTGCCGACGCTGGCGTCGGGCGAGCCCGAGGAGAGGGTGAATCCTACGGGGAGGAGGCCTTGGAACAGGATTTCTCCGGTGGAAACAAATTGGTAGAATTGTGTAGAGTAATAGGGCCCTGTGACGAAGCCGATGCCCGGAAAACCACCATTGCTTGGAGAGTAGGTGCCGTTGGTGATGTCGATTGACCCCATATAGAACGCGATGATGCTGGGCGAACTGGAGCTCAGGGTGGCGTCATTGGTATCGAAGACGACGATGGTGGCCGAGGAGGTCCCGGGAGCGGCGGCGGCAAGGGCGCCGAGGATGGGGTACTTGAGGCGAGAGGGGGTCATGGGATGACGGATTAGCGAATGCGTAGTGCTAAGGGATAGAGAGGTAAAGGATGAAGGAGGAGGGGGAGGAGCCCGGGAGGAGCGAGGAGTGAGGGAGAGGGGCAGGATTCGGAGGGGGCGGAGGATAGCTCGCTAGCTCGTTGGCTCGTTGGCTCGGTGGCTCACTAGCGGATTAGCGGGGTTAGCGGGGAGCGGGGGATTAGCTCGGTGGCTCTCTAGCTCGGTGGC
This sequence comes from Opitutia bacterium, assembly GCA_046315175.1. Lineage (GTDB taxonomy): Bacteria > Verrucomicrobiota > Verrucomicrobiia > Opitutales > UBA953 > UBA8828. Next base: position 1,847 of record JBKDBK010000010.1, read on the forward strand.
TCAGTAGATAGATGGCTAGAACTGGGGCATGGCGGGGGATGCGCGGACGTCTGGGGACAGACGTCCCCACCCGAGGCGGGGAGAGGAGGTCACGGGCGTAGCCGCGACCCTACCCGGGGGGAGAGGAGGTCACGGGCGTAGCCGCGACCCTACCTGGGGAGGGGGGTTGCCAAAGAGGGAGAAGGTCGCAGGGATGGGGAGATGTCACACTTGTTTTCCCCGATCCAACTTGGTGCGGTGAAATTGCCCAACCGGGTGTTGATGGCGCCGCTGACGAGGTGTCGGGCGGGGGCGGGGAATGTGCCGAACGAGATGAACGCGAGATACTACGCGCAGCGGGCGTCGGCCGGCCTGATCATCGCGGAGGCGACGTCCGTGAGCCCCCGGGGCTTCGGCTACCCGAGCACGCCCGGCATCTTCACGGCGGACCAGGTGGCCGGCTGGAAGAAGGTGACGGCGGCGGTGCACCGCGAGGGCGGGCGGATCTTTTTGCAGCTGTGGCATGTGGGTCGGATCTCGCACCCGGCCTTCCAGCCCAACGGGGAGGCCCCCGTGGCGCCGTCCACCCTCGCCCCCAAGGGCAAGGTCTTCACCGGGACGGAGATGGCGGACTATGTGACACCGCGGGCCTTGCGCGAGGACGAGATCCCGGGCGTGATCGCCGAGTATGTGCACGGGGCGAAGCTGGCCAAGGAGGCTGGGTTCGACGGCGTGGAGGTGCACGGGGCGAACGGGTATTTGATCGACCAGTTTTTGCGGGATGGGTCGAACCAGCGGACGGACGGGTATGGCGGGACGCCGGAGAAGCGCTGCCGGCTGGCGTTTGAGGTGACGCAGGCGGTGGCGAAGGTCTGGGGCGCGGACCGCGTGGGCATCCGTCTTTCGCCGGGTGGCGTCTTCAACGACATGAGCGACTCCGATCCGGTGCGGACCTTTGGCACGCTGCTGGGGATGTTGGCCCCGCTGGGGCTGGCGTACGCGCATATCACGCGGGTGACGGCGCAGGATGTGGCGCACGGCGCGAAGGACGGCGTGGGACCCAGGGAGCTGCGGCGATTCTGGAAGGGGCCGATCGTGACCGCGGGCGGATTTGACCGGGACCAGGCGGAGGCGGCGATCGGCGAG
>JBKDBK010000011.1:0-8418 GCA_046315175.1 Opitutia bacterium
CACCGCCGGCCGCGTCGCCGTCCGCAACGGCGCCGCCCTCGCGGTCGGCTCCGGCGTGACCGACGCCAATGTGGCCGCGATGCTCGCCACCGGCAACTTCGCCTCCGGCGGCGCCATCGGGTTCGACGTCGCCACCGCCGATCGCACCTATTCCTCCGCCCTCACTGGCACGATGGGACTCGCCGTCCTCGACACCGACACAGCTGCGACCAACGTCCTTGTCCTCTCCGGCGACAACAACTTCTCCGGCGGCACCACCGTCTACTCCGGCACCCTCCGCCTCTCCAACCAGAACGCTCTCCGCGGCAGCGTGCTGAATCTCCGCGCAGGCTCGGTGGTGTTCGATAGTTCCGTCGCCGGCAACGCCTTCGCCTTCGGCGGCCTCGCCGGCTCCGCCAACCTCGCCCTCCAGAACAACGCCGGCACCCCCGCCGCCGTCGCCCTCACCGTCGGCTCCGCCAACACCGACACCGTCCACACCGGCGTCATCAGCGGAGCCGGCTCCCTCACCAAGACCGGCACGGGCAAGCTGACCCTGACCGGGGCCAACACCTTCTCCGGGGGCCTGGTGGTCAACGGAGGCGCCGTACTGCTCGCCACTACCGGCACCTCTTGGAACACTAGCGTCTTCGGCGCCCTGGCCACCGTCAACAACGGAGGCCGTCTCCAGATCGGCGCCGGCAACAATACCGGCTCCGCCGCCACCATCACGGTCAACGCCGGCGGCGTGCTGGAGTACGTGGTGCCGTATTCCCTCAGCGGCGGTAACGCCACCTACATGGGCACCTACAACCTGGCGGGGTCGGCCGGCTCCGCCGCCGACGTCACGGGTGTCGGCGCCCCCCGCCTCGGTTTCAACGCCAACAGCTTGATCAACTCGACCGGCGCGGTGACCAACACTTGGTCCGCTGGCATGGTGCTTTACAACGGGAGCAGCCGTACCCTCACCCTGACCACCGGCGACGGCAACACGCTCCTGGTGAGCGGATCCATCAACGATAGCACGGAGGGCGGCACCGCCTACGCCGGAACGCCGGTCATCAAGAACGGCAACGGCACCCTCGTTCTCGCCGCCGCCAACACCCACACCGGTCAGACCACGCTCTCAGCCGGCACCTTGCGCCTCGCCCACGGGCTCGCCCTCCGGTCCTCCACCCTCTCGGTCGGCGGCAGCGTCGCCTTCGATAGCTCCGTCGCGCCCGCCGCCTTCACGTTCGGCGGCCTCTCAGGCTCGGGCAATCTCGCGCTCCAGAACAACGCCGGCACCCCCGCCGCCGTCGCGCTGACCGTCGGCGGCAACAACGCCGCGACCACCTACTCGGGCATTCTCTCCGGCGCCGGTTCCCTCACCAAGGTCGGCACCGGCACCCTCACCCTCTCCTCCGCCAGCACCTACAGTGGCGGCACCACCTTCTCCGGTCGAAGCACCATCTCGGTCGGCAACGACGCCGCCCTGGGCACGGGCGCCCTCACGGTGCTTTCCGGCGCGGCCTACGGCACCGCCTACGCCTCCGGCGGGCTGCCCTTCCTCTCCATCCAGGGCACCGCCACCTCGACCCTCGCCAACAACATCTCCCTCTCCGGCACCGCCGGCTTCTACGCCATCCAGAAGGCCTCCAACACCGGTGTCGCCGTCCTCTCCGGCATCATCAGCGGCGGCGGCGCCGGCACCGTACTCCAGCTCGATTCCCCCACCGGGGGCGACAACGCCAGCACCTTCCAGCTCAACGGCGCCAACACCTTCTCCGGCACCCTCCGCCTCAACCGCGGCCGCGTCATCCTCAACAACCTCGGCGCGCTCGGCGACGCCTCTGCGCTGCTGCACGTCGCCACGAATGCCAACACCACCTCCGGCAACGTCGTCTTCAACGTCGGCGGCACCTTCGCCAACCCGATCTTCATCGACACCGCCAACAACGCGTTCAATACCCAGTCCAACGCCGTCACCCTCTCCGGCGCCATCTCGGGGGGCGTTGGCTTCTACAAGATGGGTGCCGGCAACCTCACCCTCTCCGGACAAAGCACATTCACCGGCGCGCTGACCGTCGCCCAGGGATCGGTCATTCTCGCTTCGTCCAACCGCCTCGCCGCCGGCGCCAGCGCCACCATCGGCTCCGCCGCCACCACCGGGCGCCTCGTCCTCGGCGACGGCTCCGCCGCCTTCTCCCAGACCCTCGCCGGCCTCAATTCATCCGGCCTCGGAGGCTCCGTCGTCGGCAATGCCGCCGGCTCCGCCCTCACCCTCTCGGTCACTTCCGGCTCCGCCACCTTCGCCGGCGTCCTCGGCGGCGCGGGCGCGGGCGAGAACAACCTCTCCTTGGTCAAGTCCGGCGCCGGCACCCAGTACCTCAACGGCGCCAACACCTTCACCGGAGGCGTGACCGTCAGCGCCGGCGTCCTCTCCGTCGCCTCGACCGCCTCCCTCCCTGGCTTCGCCACCTCCGGACGCAACACCGTGGCCGCCGGGGCCACCCTCGCCGTCCAGAACACCTTCGCCGACGCCGACGTCCTTAGCCTCGCCGCCGCCACGACCTGGGCCTCGCCCGCGGCCGACCTCGGCTTCGACACCGCCGCGGGCAACCGCACCTTCGCCAGCGCCCTCACCGGCGACTTCCGCGTCGCCAAGTCGGGCGCCAACATCCTCACCCTTTCCGGCGCCAACACCTTCACCGGCGGCCTCGAGGTCAACGAGGGCTTTGTCTCGCTCGCCTCCCTCGGCGCCCTGCCCGGAGCCCTCACCCCCTCCCTCAACACCGTCGCCTCCGGCGCCGGCATCATGGTCAGCAACGCCGTCGCCGAGGCCGACGCCACCGCGATGCGCGCCGCCGCCACCATCGCCTCCGGCGGCTTCTTCGGCTTCGACACCGCCGCCGGCAACCGCACCTTCGCCTCCGCCGTCACGGGTTCCGCCGGCCTCGTCAAGGGCGGCGCCAACACCCTCACCCTCACCGGGGCCAGCACCTACTCCGGCAACACCAGCGTCCTCGCCGGCACCCTCGAGCTCGGCGGCTCCGCCACCCTGGGCTCGGGCACCTACGCGGGCGCCATCACCCTCGCCGCCGGCACGACGCTCGCCGTCTCCACCTCCGCCAACCAGACACTCAGCGGCGGCTTCACCGGTTCGGGCACCGTCTCCAAGTCGGGCCTCGGCACCCTCACCCTCTCGCACGCCTCCAACAGCCCCGCGGCCATCAACCTCACCGGCGGCACCCTCGCCCTCGGATCAGTCCTGGCGGCCCAGCATGCGCTGATCGACGTCGGGGCTTCCGGCGCCCAGCGCCTCGCCTTCACCGTCGCTGGCACCAACACGTACACGGTCGGCGGTCTCCAGGGGTCCGATGCGGTTGAGCTCGGTGCCAACTCGCTCACGGTCGGCGGCAACAACCTCACCAGCGTGTTCGACGGCGCCCTCGTCGGCACCGGCGCGCTTTCCAAGATCGGCTCCGGCACCTTCACCCTCAACGGCGCCTCGGCCCTTTCCGGGGGCGCGACCGTCAGCGTCGGCACCCTCTGGCTCGGCGGCGGCGGCCCGACCGTCCTTGGCAACCTCACCATGAACGGCGGCGACGGCACCAATGTCCGCACCTCCCGCACCAACCAGTTCCTCGCCACCACCGAAGTCAACGGCACCACCGCGACCGGGTCCTGGAACCGCTTTGAGCTCTACGGCAACAACCAGGTGGTGGCCGGCATTGTCACGGGCAACAGCACGACCTTGGGAGGCCTCGTGGTCCAGACGGCCGAGGCCGACAATGCCGGAGGGGCCCCTGCCACCCTCACCCTTGCCGGCTCCGGCAACTACGTCTTCAACGGCCACCTGCGCAACCACGGGTCCGGCAGCACTAACACGCTCTTCCTCAACAAGACCGGCTCGGGTACCCAGTCCCTTTACGGCAACGTCATCTATCACACTGGGATGACCACCGTCACCGGCGGCACGCTGCTCATCTCCCTCACCAACAACACCAACGCCAGCCAGCGTTTCGTCAGCCCGATCAACAACCAGTCCACGGTTAACCTCGAAAGCGCGGCCCTCTGGTCCACTACCGGCGCGCTCGGCGGCTCCGGGACCTATAACAAGAGCGGCACCAACACCCTCGAGCTCAACGGAGGCCAGCTCATCTCCACCACGGGTCAGATTAACATTCAGGCCGGCACGCTCCAGAACAACAACAACGCCGTCAACTGGGCCGCCAACCGGGCCGACATCGCCATCACCGCCGGCGCCATCCTCGACCTCTACGCCGACGCCGTCTTCCTCGACGTCCTCAGCGGTGCCGGCACCGTCCAGAGTGCCTTCGGCAACTCCGCCGCCACCTCGTCCACGGGAGTCCTCGGCTTCGAGCGCCTCGTTCTCGGCAACAACTCCGGCACGGGCACCTTCGCCGGCCTTATCCGCAACAACGCCACTGGCGCCGCCATCAACACCGGCGCCGGCAACGGCGGCCTTCGCCTCGACAAGCTCGGCACCGGCACCCAGACCCTCACCACCGCCCACACCTATACCGGCGGCACCTGGGTCGGCGGCGGCACTCTCGAGCTCGACTTCACGGGGCTCACGACGCCCACCAACCTGCTCAGTTCCTCCGGCGCCCTCCTGCTCAACGGCGGCACCCTTAGCATCAAGGGCAAGGCCGCCGCCGCCAATGCCCAGACCTTCGCCGGCCTCACCCTCGCCGCCGGCGGCGGCCAGCTCCTCGTCAACCCGAACGGCGCCACCTCCGCCACCGTCACTCTCGGCGCCCTCACCGCCACCGCCGCGGGCGGCTCCGCCCTCGTCGGCCTCGCCCCCGCCGCGGGCGCGGGTACCCTCGCGATCACCACCACCTCCACCGTCGCCGACGGCATCTTCTCCGGGCGCCTGGTCTACACCGACGGCACAAACTTCGACTTCGCCGGCACCGCCTCCGGCGCCTCGCCCTTCACCCTCGGCGCCCTCGCCACCTACACCGACGGCCTCGCCGGCGCCGTCTCGACCACCAACGCTCGCATCACCGCCTCCGCCTCCGTCGCCGCCAGCCAGACGGTCAAGACCCTCAAGGTGCAGGCCCCCGCGGCCAGCCAGTTGCTCGAAATCGCCACTGGTCAGACCCTGAGCGTGGCTGCCGGCCTCCTCTTCACCGGAACCAACGCCTTCGCGGTGAACGGCGGCACCCTCGCGGGCGGCACCGGTTCCGGCGGCGCCCAGGACCTCGTCATCCACCAGTACAACACCGGCGGGGTGACCATCGGGTCCACCGTCGGCAACAACGGCGCCAACGCCACCGCCCTGACCAAGGCCGGCTCCGGCGCCCTCACCCTCTCCGCCAACGCCACCTACACCGGCACGACCTTCCTCAACGCTGGCACCCTCACCTTCGGCGGCACCAGCGCCTCCACCACCCTTCAGGTCGCCGGCGGCACCCTCGTCCTCAACGGCGTCGCGGCCGCCACCACCTACAACCTCAACGGCGGCACCGTCCGCGTCGGCGCCGCCGGCGTCGTCGCCGCGGGCGCCACGCTCAACGTCAATTCCGGCACCTTCGACCTCAGCGGCCAGAACGTCACCGTCGCCAACCTTGGAGTGGGCGGAGTGCTCGGCACCGTGACCGACAACGCTGCGGGCACCGGCACCAGCACCCTCGCCGTCACCGGTTACACCAACTCGACCTACACGCTCTTCGCCGACGGCGCCACGCGCAAGCTGGCCCTCTCCCTGACCAACGCGAACTCGGCGCCCTTCCTGCTCAATCCGTCCAACACCTTCTCAGGTGGCCTCCTCCTCCGGAACGATGCCACCGGCACCCGCCTCTCCATCGACCGCCCCGTCTTCAACACGGGTTCCGCTGGAGCCATCGTGAGCAGCCCGTTTGGTCGCGGCACCATCACCATCGGCGAGGCCGCCACCGACAAGGCCCAGATCTACGTCGCCCTCTCGTCCGTCACCATCCTCAACGACATCATCTTCAACACCGGCGTGGGCACCGACCGTCCCGGCGCCATCCGCAACGACTTCCACGGCCTTCTGCTCGCCGGCACGCTCACCGCCAACCTCGCCCCCGTCACCCTCTCCGGCAATTCTAGCGGCACCACCCGCATCACCGGCCGCATCACCGGTCCCGAAGGGCTCTGGGTCCGCCAGAATTCCTTCGTCACAGGCGCTATCCAGCAGGTCGTCCTCGACAACCAAACCAGCCAGGCCAACGACTACCTCGGCGCCACGACCGTCGACACCAACCAGGCCATCCGCCTCGCCGCGAACGAGCAGCTTCCCGACGGCGCCGGCTTCGGCAGCGTCACCCTCAACGGCACCCTCAACCTCTACGGCAACAGCGAGACCATCAACGGACTCACCGGCGCCGGCATTGTCGAGGGCGGGGCCGCCATCCCGCTCTTCCGCCTCGGCTCGGGCGACGCCTCCGGCGCCTTCTCCGGCGTCATCCGCAACACCGCCGGCACCCTGTCCCTCGAGAAGATCGGCTCGGGCACCCAGTTCCTCTCGGGCGCCAACACCTACTCCGGCACCACCACCGTCTCGGGCGGCGTCCTCGCCGTCGCCTCCGCCTCCTCCCTCCCGGGCTGGAGCACCTCGGGCCGCGTGACCGTCGCCTCGGGAGCCGCCCTCGCCCTGGGCAACGCCTTCACCGACGCCGACATCGCCACCTTCCTCGCCACCCCCGCCCTCGCCTCCGGCGCCTCCCTCGGCTTCGACACCTCCTCCGGCAACCGCGCCTATGCCGCCAACCTCACCAACGCCGGCCGCGCCTCCCTCGGCCTCGTCAAGGTCGGGGCCAACACCCTGACTCTCTCCGGGACCAACACCTACTCCGGGCTCACCTCGGTTCGCGAGGGCATTCTCTCCGTCTCGTCCTCCGCCTTGCCCAGCTGGTCCGCCGGCGCCTTCCGCGTCGCCTCCGGCGCCGGCCTCGCCGTGGGCAACACCGTCTCGGACGCCGCCTTCGCCGCCGCCCTCGCCACCGGCAATTTCGCCGGCGGCTCGCTCGCGGGCTTCGACACCACCGACGGCGACCGCTCCTACGGTACCGCCATCTCCGACCTTGCCGTCGGGTCGCTTGGCCTGGTCAAGACCGGCACCAATAGCCTCACCATCTCCGGCGCCTCCAGCTTCACCGGCGTCACCCAGGTGCTCGGCGGCACCCTCCGCCTCGGCAACGCCTCCGCTCTCGGCTCTACCGCTGCCGGCGCCACCGTCGCCTCCGGCGCCACCCTCGACCTCAACGGCACCGCCGTCGGCGCCGAGGCGATCACCCTCTCCGGCTCGCTCGTCAACGACGGCGCCTCTGCGGCCAGCCTCTCTGGCGGCGTCACACTCGCTGCGGCCTCCACCTTTGGCGGCTCCGGCGACCTCACCCTCTCGGGTATCCTGTCCGGCTCCGGCGCGCTCACCAAGTCCGGCGCCGGTCGCACCACCCTCACCGCCGTCAACACCGCATCGGGCAACCTTGCCATCACCGGCGGTATCCTCGAGGTCGGCGGCTCTGGCCAGCTGAATTCCGGCACCTACGCCGGCACCATCGCCAACGCTGGCACCCTCGCCATCTCCACCTCGGCCAATCAGACGCTCTCCGGCGTCGTCAGCGGCGCAGGCTCCCTCCTTAAGTCCGGCGTCGGCGAGCTCACCCTCTCCGCCGCCAACACCTTCTCCGGTGGCGTGGTCGTCTCCTCCGGGACCCTCCGGCTCTCCAACAACAATGCCGCCGCCGGCACCGGCACCATCACTCTCGGCGACGCCGCCACGGGCTCCGCCGCGGTCAGCCTCCTCACCGGCCAGTCCCCCCGCACCTTCAACAACAACATCGTGGTGTCGGCCCAGGGCAGCGGCTTGGTGACCATCGGCAGCGACAACGGCAGCGCCGGCCAGCCCATCACCTACGCCGGCGCCCTCACCCTCAACCGCGCCGTCACCCTCCGCGGATCCAGCCCTGACCGCACGACCTACACTGGCAAGATCTCGGGTAATGTCGGCACCCTGACCATTTCCGGCTCCCGCACCACGATTGACAACAATACGAACGACTTCGTCGGCGCAATTGTCATCAGCTCCGGTGCGACCCTGCAGATCAACGGCGACACCGCCATCCCCGCGGGCACCGCTGTCACCGCGACCGGCCTCCTCTCACTCAACACCGGCGCCGTGGCCATCGGCTCCCTGTCCGGTTCCGGCACGGTCTCTGCCATCACCGCCGGAGCCCGGGTGCTGACCATCGGGTCGGACAACACCTCGACCGCGTTCTCCGGGGTGATCTCCAACAACGCCGGCACGGTGGGCATCACCAAGGCGGGTAACGGCACCCTCACCCTCAGCGGCATCAACACCTTCACTGGCAACATCGCTGTCAACGCCGGCACCCTCAGCCTCACCGGTGCCAACACCGTCTCCGGCAACGTAACGGTCAGCAACGGCACCCTCCGCATCGC
>JBKDBK010000012.1:0-4151 GCA_046315175.1 Opitutia bacterium
CTCGATGCCGTGCGCGGCAAGGGCGCGGCCAACGATGTCCTTGAGCGCACCCGGCTCCGCCTGCGCAATCCATCCGGCGCGCCCGCGGTCGCCCGCCTGATGTTCTCAAAGACCGGGGCGGGACTTCGCCATGGGCCGTCCCAGGCCATCACCGGCGTCACCGCCGTCCTGCGACAGCCCGACGGCACCCCGACCGGCATCCCCGTCCAGCTGAGCAAGAACTGGCACAACCGTCCCGAGGGCGGCGAGCTCGCCGGACTCTGGTTCCACGGCCTCGTCGCGGTGCCGCTCGACGCCGGGGCCGAGGTCGAGCTGGAGCTCGCCATGGCCTATGCGCACTGGGGGATGCTTCCCGCGGTCAGCCACGCCCAGCTGAGCCTTGTCGGCTGGGGATCCAACCAGCGCTGGGACCAGGCCGCCTTCGGTGCCTGGGGCGAGAGTTTTTGCTTCGAGCCCGACCAGGCGCAGGGACGCTGCATGGTGCTCGATGTGCGGCCGCTGATGGTGACGTCGATGGACAACGCTCGCTGGAGCTGGACCCACAATGTCGGCGGGGGTGATTGGCTTCGGCTATTCGACGCCCAGGGCGGGCGCGTCCCGCCGACCGGCATGCGCGCCGCCTACCTCTGCCTAGGACCGTCCTTTAGCCTGGGGGTTTACTCCGGTCGGCTCGGCGAGGCCATCACCCACCGGACCGATGTCCATCTGGCGAGGTCGGCTGACCTCGCCCGGGCCAGTTATCGGGTGCGGATGGACGTCACCCGCCGGACCGACTTCTCCCGCCTCGTGCTCTTCCAGGTCGGGGCCGACACCTATAACTACAGCCGTGACCGGAAACTGGCAGTTGGCGACGCCGCGGGCCTCCTGCGCGAATGGTCCGCGACGCCGGGTGGCGACATCAATCGCGGCTCCCCCATCGAGATGTCCGTTTCCACGCCCTGGGTCTCGCTCCATGATGCCATCCAGCCCAAGGGCGCGTCCGAGGCCGGCGCCTGGGCCAACCGGGGTTTTGTCATCCGCGAATGGAAGGCCCGCCTTGGCGGCCGGGACTGCCGACCTTGGCTGGTCGAGCGGGGCTCACGCTCGGGCGAGGCCGCCGCGACCTCGATTGACCTTGTCCCGCCTCCGGATGTCCGCGCGCTCGAGCCCGGGGACTTCGCCGAGTTCCTCGTCGAGCACGTGGTCATCCCTCAGTCCGCCTCGGACTACTATGGGCCCGACGACTCGCTGCTCGCTGCCCTGGGTTCCTCCTCCGGCTGGCAGCTTGTCCATCGCGAAGCCGTCATCGGCGTTCGCCAGGTGGAGGTGGCCCGCGGCCGACTTCTCACAATTTACCCTGCGGTGGTGGTTGAGGCGAATCGCAATGTTGCAGAGCTTCGCCTTGTCGGTGGCACGGGGCATGTCGCCGTGCGCATCGCCGGCCTCACAGCCGATCCGGCCGAGCTTCGCCTCACTCTCGACGGACAACCCCTCGACCCCGCGGTCAACGGCCGCGAGCTCTGGCAGGTCGACCTCGAGCCAGGCGGAGCCCGCTGGACCCTGACCGTCAACCTTCCCGCCTCCTGCAAGCCCCGTCGCCTGTTGCTGGAGCCGCAAAAGGGAACGGGTCGCTAGCTAACGGCCCGACTCCTTCGGCGCGTCGGTCCACTCGAGGGATTGGAGGATGGGGTTTCCCTGGAGCCGTAGGTGGCGGCCTTGGTCGATGATGTCGAGCGTGAGGATGGAGACGTTGCGCCAGTCCTGGGCGGCATTTCTCGCCCCGTCCTTCATTTCAAGGAAGTCGGGAAGCGCGAAGATAACCTCGGTTTGGCCGGGTGCGAGGAGCTTGTCGGCGACATAACTTGCGTCCGGTCCCTTGTGGCCGGTGACAAAGCGGCCCTTGGAGAGGCGGAGACGGACGCCGAGCAGCTTCCCCGAAGGGGTCAGCCTGAGCCTCAGCGCCTTTTCCGGGCCCGGGGTCGCCATCTCGGGATCGCGGAATTTATAGGTGGTCAGCCCCCCCGAGTGGGACTCGCCCCAGCCTTGGCTGAAGTCCGGGCTGAAGCTGACCTGCGTCCCGAGCTGGCCCAGCCGCTCCGGATGCCACTCGGCGGGGTGGTGCACGCCCTGCTCCGATGCCAGGGTGAAGAAGTCGCCCGAACCCTCGAAGGCCCGGCTCATGCCGTCGAGCGGGTATGCGCAGTCGGCGAAGGCGAACAGCGGCAGTCCCTCGCGCGCCGGCAGGCGCGCCGTCCAGGTGTCGCCCTCGCGGGTCGCGGGGACCTCCTTCCAGAAGCGGGTGATTGGGTTGGGGTCGACGCTGTGGAGGATGCGCAGCGACCTGAGCCTTCCCGGCTGGTCCGGCGTCACGCTGAACGTCGCCCACTTCCCGTCGGCGTCCAGGGCGAGTCTCGACTTGGCGGTGCGGGGAATCTCGACGCCCTCCCCCTTGAGGTGGCGGTCGAACCAGAGGTTGAGCAGCAACCACTGCTCCGGTCCAAGGGCGTGGTTCAGGTGCAGTTTGAGGCTGACGCGCCACTCCTCGTGCGGCAGCAGGCGCATGCAGGCGAACGCGCGGTCGACCGTGCCGTGGAAGTCGTTCGTGGCCGACAGCATCAGCACCGAGCAGCGGACATGCGGGTAGTACGCCTGCGACTCCATCGTCGCGGCGAAGAGCTCCTGGTGTCCCCGATAGGGCGAGCCTGGAGCCGGGTCGGCTATGCCTGGGAACGGGCTGGAGACAAAGCCGGTGCCGCCGACCATGGGGGCCACGGCCTTGAGCCGCGGATCGATGGCGGCGAACGAGGTGATGTTGCCGCCCATGGAATAGCCGGTGAAGCCGATGCGCCGCGGGTCGACCTCCGGCTGGTTCTCCAGGAAGGTGATCGCGCGCCGTCCGGCGTAGGCCAGCAGGAACCAGTTGCCGTTCCGCGGGCTGACCACGGGATCGAGGGTGTGGGGGTCGGGAAGGAGGTTCAGCTTCACGCCCCGCAGCGCCCTCGGGTAGAAGGGCTTGCCCTGGGTCGGGTCGACCCGCCCCCAGTCGGTGTTCTCGCCGATGCCCGGCTCGATCTCGCTTCCGCCCCAGTTGATATCAAGCACGGCGTAGCCGCGTCGCGCGAAATAGGCCCCGCGTTTTCGCTCGGCGCGCTGGCCGCCGCCGTGGGCCCAGACGAAGGCGGGGGCGCCCTTGGCCCCCTCCGGAAAGGTGTAGAGCGCAGCGAGGCGGGCGGGGGTGCCCTTGAAGGTGCCCACGGTGAAGGTGACATGGCGGCAGACCAGCCCGTCCTCCCGCCATTCCCGTTGCACCCGCATGTCCAGCGGGTCGCGTCGGAAATCGATGTCCTTCCAGAGCGAGGGGACATCGCGGGGGACATCCGATTCCGAGGCGTAGGGTTGCAGCGAGTCGGCTCCCGGCGCCCTCGGTCCAATCACGGCAATGGCCAAGGCCAGGGCCAGGGGAGGCGAGCGCATGGGTTGAGTCGGCGCGACGACGCCACGCCTGTCAAGCGCGCGGGCTGCGGTCAGCCGAGAGCCTCAAGGGAAGGTCCGGCCGTCAGGGCAACGGCCACCCACTTGTGAGCTCGCCTAGGTGCCGGCATGGCGACGTCCATGCCCTTGAGCAGCTGAGGTCACGGACGTAGCCGCGACCCTACCCAAGCAAAAGGCCCCGCGGTTGCGGGGCCTTGTTGGGTGGCTGTTGCCTTGGCTCAGACCTTGCAACGCCGGCGGATGGCTGCGCCGGCGAGGGCCAGGCCGCCGAGGATCAGGCCGTAGGTGGAGGGTTCGGGGACGGGGGATGAGGAACCGAAGGCTATGTCGAGGGCGGGATAGTTGGTCCCGTTGTTTGTGTAGTAAATATTGTTCCTGAGCGTGTTCAACGCACCGAAGCCGGCATCCGAGGTGTAATAATCGTTGGTGGTGAACTGGGCGAGGCCTTGGATGCGCCTGATGGCGATCGCCGAGCTGGCATTGTAGATGATGAGCGAGTAGGCCGTGGAGGATTGCATCGTATACGCGCTGAGGTTGGGGATGTCCGCGGCGACCAGCTCCAGCAGGAACGTCGTGCTGATGGTCGTGGGCATGGAGAAAGTAACCCTGTCCATCGCCAGCTGGTTGGCCCCGGCCGCGGCGGAATAGGCCGTGGTGCCCGAGGTGTCATGCAGCGCGAG
>JBKDBK010000013.1:0-16046 GCA_046315175.1 Opitutia bacterium
GGCGGGCGAGATCGGGCCGCGCGAGTGGGCCGAGGCCCGCGTGGCCCACGCCGACGCCGTGGCGGTCGCCGCCGCGGCCCGCCGCGACCGCATCGTCGCGCACCTTCAGGTGGTCAAGGCCCTCGGCGGCGGCTTCTGAGCGCCGGGGGTCTGGCCCGACAAGCGGCCGTCCGCGCGGCCAGTCTTGGTTGCAATCATCACCCGCTCGGCCAACAAGGGAGCCATGGCTTCCAACCAGACCCTTTGGCAGGAACTGAGCGCTGCCGCCTCGGCCGACCCCTTCCTCCCCGTCGCCTCGCTCATCTTCCTCCTGGCGACCATCCACACCTGCCTGACGCCGGTCTTCAACCGGATGGCCCACCACCTCGCCGAGGCGCACGCCGAGAAGGTCCGCCAGGGCAAGGCCCCCGTCGGCCCGGACGGCAAGTCGGCCGACTTCCGCGCCTCCTTGCTTCACTTCCTGGGCGAGATCGAGGCGGTGTTCGGCATCTGGGCCTTCGTGCTCTTCTACACCTTCGTGCTCTGGCCGGGCAAGGGCTGGGCCTTCGCCACCGCCTACATGGAGACCGCGGACTACGCGCGCGCGGCCCAGTTCGCCGCCGAGCCTCCCGGCCCCGGCTCGCGCATCCTCGCCTCGCCCAAGTACCTCGAGCCTCTCTTTGTCTTCGTCATCATGGCGATCGCCTCCTCGCGGCCGATCTTCAGCACGGCTTCCGGCATGCTCAACGGCATCGCGCGCCGGCTCGGCGGCACGCCCCTGATGCGCTGGGCGGTGGTGCTGACCGTGGCTCCCCTGCTCGGGTCCCTCATCACGGAGCCGGCCGCCATGACCATCGCGGCCCTGATGCTCTCGGCGCAGTTCCACGAGCTGAAGCCCTCGATGCGCCTGCGGTACGCGACGCTCGGCCTGCTCTTCGTCAATGTCTCCATCGGCGGCACGCTCACCCACTTCGCCGCCCCGCCCGTGGTCATGGTCGCCGGCGTCTGGGGGTGGACCACGCCCCACATGTTCCTGCACTTCGGCCTCAAGGCGGTGATGTCCATCCTCCTGGCCACCCTCGCCTACGGGCTGCTCTTCCGTCGCGAGTTCGCCGACCTCGCCAAGCGGGCCGATCCGCCGCTCCGTCCGGAATCCGAGGCCCGCGTCCCCGCGTGGGTCGTCGGCTTCCACCTCGTCTGCATGGCGTGGACCGTCCTCATGCTCGTCGGCCACCATGGCGCGCTCCTCATGGCCGGGCTTCTCGTCTTCCTCGCCTTCACCGTGGCCACCCCCCAGTGGCAGTCCCCCATCCAGCTTCGCGGCCCCCTGCTCGTCGCCTTCTTCCTCGCCTCGCTGGTGCTCCATGGCGGCCTCCAGTCCTGGTGGATTTCTCCGATCCTAACCCGGCTGGGCGAGCTCGAGCTCTTTGCCGGCGCCACCATCCTGACGGCTTTTAACGACAACGCCGCCATCACCTACCTTGCCGCTCAGGTTCCGGCATTGAGGGACGGCTCGGAGGCGGCGCGGGCCATGCAGTTCGCGGTGCTCGCCGGGGCCGTCACCGGCGGCGGCCTGACCGTCATCGCCAACGCGCCCAACCCGGCCGGCCTCTCGATCCTTTCCCGGCACTTCGGCGACGGGGTGTCGCCGGTCCGGCTTTTCCTCTGGGCCCTGGGCCCCACCCTGATCGCCGCGGCCTGCTTCCTGCTGCTTCCGCGCTGACCCATGAGGCTCGACTGCCACGTCCACCTGGTCGGCGACGGCTCCTCGGGCGACGGCCGCTCCTTTGTCCTCCGCACGCCGTGGAATCGACTGCAGGCCCGCTTCCTGCTGAGGGAGGCCGGGGTCGACGCCGCCCATCTGCGCGGCGGGCTTGATGCGGCCTTCGACGCCGCCCTCGCCGCCCACGTCGAGGGCTCGGGTCTCGACGGCGCCGTCATCCTCGCCCAGGACCTGCCCCACGACGAGGCGGGGCGTCCGCTGCCGATGGCGGGTTTCCGCGTGCCCAACGACGCCGTCCTTGCCTTTTGCCGTCGTTTGCCCGGACGGCTGATTCCCGCGGTCTCCGTCCATCCCAGCCGGCCCGATGCGATCGACGAGCTCGAGCGCTGCGCCGAGCTTGGGGCCAAGGTGCTCAAGCTTTTGCCCAATTGCCACGCCGCCGATTGCTCCGCCCCGCGGCACGCCGCCTTCTGGTCGGCTTGCGCCCGGCTGCGCCTGGCCTTCCTCGCCCACACCGGAGGCGAGCTCACGCTTCCCGTGCTCAGGCCCGACCTCGAGAGCCCCAAGGTCCTCCGACTCCCCCTCGAGCAAGGGGTCACCTGCATCGCCGCCCACGGCGCCAGCCGATCCCTGCCCTGGGGGCGCGACCACCTTGATGACCTCGTCGGCTTGTCGCGCCGATTCCCCAATCTCCTGGTCGACAACTCCGCCTTGGCGTCGCCGATTCGGTCCGCGGTCATCCCCAGGCTCATCGGCGAGCTGGGGGATCGCATTGTGCACGGCTCCGACTTCCCCGTGCCTAGCGACCCGGTTTGGCCCTGGCTCAGGGGGCAGCTGGACTGGGAGGACGCCCGGGCCATCCGCCGGCTCGACAATCCCCTCGCGCGCGATGCTGAGACCAAGCGCCGACTGGGTTTCGGCGACCCCAGTTTCGACCGCCTGGCCAAGAGGATGGGATGGCTAGCCCCGGGTTAACCCCTTTTTTTGCGGCTTTCCTTCCCCGGGGGTCGGCCCATACTTCTCACAAGGGTTACCCGACCCCAGATTTACCCTTTCATGCGACCGACCTCCCGCCCCGGTTTCACCCTCATCGAGCTCCTCACCGTTGTGGCCATCATCGGTGTCCTCGCCGCCGTCCTCATCCCCGCCGCCATGGGGGTCCAGAAGCGCGCCAGGGTCGCCAATTCCCAGACCGCGCTGTCCGGCTGGGCCTCGGGTCTGGTCCGTTACAAGCAGGCCTACGGCTTTTACCCGAACCTCGCCGGCGGCACCTATCCCACGGCCGACACCTGCTTCAGGCTCGAGGACGGCGCGGGCGCGTCCAACCGCGGCGCCGCGCTCATCATGTGCCTGGCCGGCCGCAATCCCAACGGCGGCGCCCTCTCCGCCGGCGGCACGGGCAACCGCATCAGGTGGAATCGCAACGCCGAGACCTTCGTGGAGTTCTCGCGCGAGGACTACGAGGACTTCACCAAGCTTCCCGTCTCCACCGACACCACCGGCTCCATCGGCACCGGCAACTTCCTCGTCGACCGTCTGGGCAACCGCAATATCCGCGTGGCGATCGACTTCAACGGGAACGGTAGCATCACTTCGGCCTCCGGCGCCCCCTCGCCCAACACCGGCATCCCCGAGGAGATTCGCAATCTCTCCGGCACCTCGGGCGTCCCCGCCCGCGTCATCGTCTACACCTCGGCCACGGATGTCACCGCCCTCGATGTCCCGACCGCGGCCGTCGGCACCCGGCGCGACGACTACGCCGACGTCATCTCCGTCCAGTGAGCCTCCCCGCCCTCCAGCCCCGCGCCCGGCGCGGCTTCACCCTGGTGGAGCTGATGATTGTCATCTCGGTCATCCTCATCCTCGCCGGGATGATCCTGACCATCCAGCCGACCAACCCCGAGGGGCTGGCCAATGGCCAGCGCATGCTTTCCTCGACCCTCCGGTCAGCCCGCGCCCAGGCCATGGCCAACCGCGCGGCGCTTCCCAGGCCCGCAGGACTGACCATCAACTGGGCGCCGGCCGACTTCCGCTACCGTGTCCTGATCAAGAACGACCCCACCGACCCCGACCGCCATCTCCGCGAGGTCATCATCGCCATCGGCGTCCGCGGCCTCGGCGCCTCGGCCACCGCCGCCAAGTACGCGTGGTTCTCGCCCGATCCCTCCATCATGCTCCCGCCCGGGGTTTTCTTCGTGCCCTCGGTCGCCAACGCCGCCCCTGCGACCGGCTTCACCAATCCGGCCGTGACGATGCCCCCCGGGGTCAACCTCTCCGGCACTTCCTCCGCCACCCGATTGAGCCGCATCTCGGCCTTGGCCGACCCCACCGGCCTGACCGCCGGCACCTTCGACCAGCCCAGCCCGACGGGCAGCCAGTCGCCGATGATGCTCTATCGCCCCACCTTCGCCCCCAACATCTCGACCACCATCATCAACTTCGACAACGCGGTCCACACCGCCGCCAATGGAGCCAAGCAGTGGTTTTATGTCGAGTTCGGGGCCGACGGTACGAGCAACCACGCCGGCCGCGTCGTCCTCGTCCTTGCCTCCGGCGTCAACACTGGCAGCCAGGTGCTCCTCGCCTCGCCCGACAAGTTCGCCGCCATCGTCCTGCGCCGCAGCGGCGATCTCTCCCTCACCAGCGACTCCAGCGAGTTCGAGCTCACCTCCGTCAAATGACCCCCGACGCCCCCGCCCCCCGCCCGCGCCGCCGCGGATTCACCCTGGTCGAGGTCATCCTCGCCGTGGGCGTGATCGGCATCGCCATCGCCTCGCTCATCGGGATCCTCGCCACCACCTTCCAGCAGGTCGACGACATCATGCAGACCAACCGGGCGCTCACCGCCGCCCAGGGCCTCGTCACCGGCCTCGACAATCCCCGCTCCGTGCTGCGCGAGCTGACCGTGTCCAGCGGGCTCAGCCACAACAACACCGCCAGCTTCTACCTTCCCAGCCGGACGGGCATCGACAACGCCACGGGCGACGCGCCCAACTTCGACCTCGCCTACAACCTCCTCAAGGGGGCGACCACGATCGACACCGCCGTCTGGGTCTACGTCTACGAGCGCAAGATGGTGACCTCCATCGCCGAGACCGTCGTCTCCGCATCCAGCGCCAACTACAACCTCAACGCCAACCCCGCCCTGCTCGAGGTCGTCTCGATGGCCAACGAGACCTTCCCGCCCGATTTGGCCCAAGCCCGCAACGTCATCGGCGCCCCGATGCGCGTCCGGCTCACCATCTCCCGGCTCCTCGTCGGCCAGCGCGTCACCCTCGACTCCGCCACCGGCGAGCCCACCGCCGCCACCTGGGCCGTCGGCACCGCCCTGCCCGCCACGCCCGACGGCTACGCCTTGGCCTACCTGCCGATTGTCGCGGAGTTCTTCCCGCACGACTACACGCCCCCCGCCACCTTCAAGGCCCGCGAGGAGACCCCCGTGCTCACCCAGACCATCATCATCAACCGATGAGCCAGCCCGCCGCCTCCCGCCGCGCCTTCACCTTGGTCGAGCTCCTGGTGGCCTCGGCCATCATGGTGATGATCGTCCTCGTCGTCGTGAAGGTCTCGGTCGACACCATGACGGCCTACGACCGCGTCGTGGCCGACCTCTCCGCCCAGTCGGAGGCGCGCGCCGTGCTCGACAATCTGGAGCGCGACATGAACACGGCCGTCATCCGCCCCGACGGCCGATGCTGGATGGAGATCATCGCCCCCGGCGCCCCCGGCGCCCCGGCCGGCTTCACCAACGGCGTCCCCAACGTCCCCTCCGACCTGCAGCCGATGCTGATGTTCTTCGCCTCCCCGGCAGACCGGCCCAAGTTCGTCCCGGGATCGACGACGATTCCCCGCGAGCCCATCCGCGGCGACCTCTGCGCCGTCGCCTACCGCATGGGCCTGCGCTCGCCCTTCGACATGCCGGGCGAGCTCATCCAGCAGGTCTATTGCATCCAGCGCACCCTCATCGACCCCCAGAGCACCTTCCAGCAGGCGCTCCCCCACCTGACCGTCCCCACCACCGCCCTGAGCGCCGTCACCACGGGCGTGCCCTCGACCTACTGGTTCGGCACCGCCCGCCGCTACCCCAATTACAACAGCCCGGGCGCCGGCTGGGTCACCGGTAACCTGATGGACGGCACCGCCAACGGCGGTTGGACCATGGACGAGTCCAACTTCTGCGCCCAGAACACCGTCGCCCTCAATGTCACCCTCTGGTGCGCCTCGAGCGAGACCAAGGACCAGGAGACTGCTCGAGGTGTTACCCGCTTGGTGTCCATGCCTTCTGACGCTCTGCGCCCTGTGGTCATCTATCCGAAGTCGACCGAGACCACCTTCCGCGCCGGAAACTCCGGGACCACCTACGGACAGCAGCACGCCTACTGGGGCCTGATGCCGACATCCAACGCAACACCTCCCTTCACGACAAGCGACAAGTACATCTACCGCGCCCGCGTCTACGCCGACCGCATCCAGCTCGACGCGCGCGCCGCGCCCTTGCCCTACGCCCTCCGCCAGGTCGAGTTCTCCGTCACCGTGCTCACCCCCGAGGGCGCCCGCGAGCTCCGCGCCCTCCAGGCCGCCACGGGGAGCGCCACCTTCACCGAAAGTAACCAAAGCGCCTTCCGCCGCATCGTCGCCCAGTTCGGCCGACCTTACTCCCGCCGCGTGCTCGTGCTGGGTAATGGGGGCTGAGTCAGTAAGGATTCGAAGGAGGCGTAGGAACCGTAGGATTCGAAGGATGGAGATCCCCCAAGTCTCCCTCCTTTTCGGTTGTTTTAGGGCAAAAAATGCACCCTGTCCGAGACCTTGCCTAGGTTTGTAGCCTTTATTTTAATCTTAAGTCACCTAGATTGACCCGAGTTGATTTTCCTCCGCCACCTCCACCCCGTCCGCCTCCTTCGTATCCCCTTCTTTCCCTTTCCATGACCACGGTCGCCAAGCCCCGCTTCACCCTCGAGTTCGAAAAGCCCATCCGGGAGCTCGAGGATAAGATCGCCCAGCTGCGCGCCTCCTCGGAGGGGGCGGGCATCGACGCATCCAAGGAGCTAGCCTCGCTCGAGGACAAGCTCGAGAAGACCCGGCGCGAGATCTACGGCAACCTCACCCCGTGGCAGCGCGTCCAGCTCGCCCGCCATCCCCGCCGCCCCTACTCGCTCGACTACATCCAGCTGCTCTTTGACGACTTCCAGGAGCTGCACGGTGACCGCCTGTTCATGGACGATGAGTCGACCGTCGGGGGCACGGCCATCTTCGAGGGCAACCCCGTGGTGGTCATCGGCCAGCAGAAGGGCCGCGACACCAAGGAGAACCTCCGCCGCAACTTCGGCTGCCCCAACCCCGAGGGCTACCGCAAGGCCCTCCGCCTGATGCGCCTCGCCGAGCGCTTCGGCCTGCCCATTGTGACCTTGGTCGACACCCCCGGCGCCTTCCCCGGCATTGGCTCCGAGGAGCGCCACGTGGCCGAGGCCATCGCGGTCAACCTCCGCGAGATGAGCCAGCTGCGCGTCCCCATCGTCACCTTCGTCATCGGCGAGGGCGGCTCGGGCGGCGCCCTCGGCATCGCCGTCTCCGACCGCGTCTACATCCTCGAGAACGCCTATTACTCCGTCATCTCGCCCGAGGGCTGCGCCGCCATCCTCTTCAAGGACCGCGCCCACGCCCCCAAGGCCGCCGAGGCGCTCAAGCTCGACTCCGCCAACCTGGTGAAGCTCGGCGTGGTCGACGGCGTCGTCCGCGAGCCGCTCGGCGGCGCGCAGGAGGACCCCGCCGCCACCGCCTCGGGCATCCGCAAGACCCTGCGCGGCGCCCTCGCCGAGCTCGGCAAGCTCAAGCCCGAGAAGCTCCTCGCCGGTCGCTACGCGAAGTTCCGGGGGATGGGCGTCTACGCCTCCTGAGCGGGCAGCGGGCTTGGCCTGGCCTCGCCGCTCGGGTAGCGGAACGGCCGGTCCTCGTAGTTCCGCAGCTGCACCCAGCCCTCGCGCACGGCCTCGACGTACTCGGGGTTGACGGGCACCTTCCCGCCGCCGCCCGGGGCGTCGATGACGTACTGGGGCACGGCGAAGCCGGTGGTGTGGCCGCGGAGCGACCGGATGAGCTCGATGCCGCGGGCGACAGGCACCCGGAGGTGGCCCGACCCCTCGATGAGGTCGCAGGCGTAGAGGTAATAGGGACGCACGCGCATGCGGAGCAGCCGGTGCACGAGCGATCGGAGCGTCTCCGGGTCGTCGTTGACCCCTTGGAGCAGCACGGATTGGTTGCCGAGGGGGACGCCGGCGAGGGCGAGGCGCTCGCAGGCCGCGGCCAGCTCGGCCGTGCACTCGCGCGGGTGGTTGGTGTGGATGTTGACCCAGACTGGTCCGTGGCGGCGAAGGATGTCGGCCAAGGCCGGCGTGACGCGCTGGGGCAGGAAGACCGGGATGCGCGAGCCGATGCGGATGACCTCCAGGTGGGGGATGGCCCTGAGGCGCCCGAGGAGCTTGTCCAGCTTCTCATCCGAGAGCAGCAAGGGGTCGCCGCCCGAGAGCAGCACGTCGCGGATCTCCGGGTGGGCGGCGATGTAGCCGAGGCCCGCCTCGAGGTCGGGATGGAAGTCGTACTGCTGGGCGTTGGACACCAGTCGGCTCCTCGTGCAGTAGCGGCAGTACGCGGCGCAGCGGTCGGTGACCAGGAAGAGGACGCGGTCGGGGTAGCGATGGACGATTCCCGGGACGGGCGAGTCGCCGTCCTCGCCGACCGGGTCGGGGGTCTCGCCGGGCGAGAGGACCGATTCCTCGATGCGGGGGATGACCTGGCGTCGGATGGGGCAGGCCGGGTCGTCCCGGTCGATGAGGTTGAAGAAGTGCGGGGTGATGGCCAGGGCCAGCTTGCCGGGCGCGAAGAGGCAGCCGGCCCGCTCCTCGGGGGTGAGGGTCATCCTCGCCTCGAGGTCCTTGAGCGAGGTCAGGCGATGGCGGAGCTGCCAATGCCAGTCGTTCCAGCTCTCCGCAGGGACATCGGACCAGAGGCCTTGGCCGGCATGCCAGCGGTCGGGTAGGTCTTGGGGGAACATCGGTCGTCCCCCATCCTATCGGGCGCCGGCCCGGCAGGCAAACGCCAACCCCGGTTCCTCAGCGGGGCAGGTGCCAGATATTGCGGAATTCGATGGGGTCCCCGTGAAACTGAATGGCGACCGGGGCGGTCGGCGGGTGCTTGGCGTAGGTGGCGACGCGGCGGTGGGTGCTGATGCCCATCAGCTCCTGGCGGTTGTGGACGGTGACGCCGTTGTGGACGACCGTGACCACGGCGGGCTTGGTCAGCTTGCCGTCCTCAGCGAACACGGGGGCCTCGAAGTCGATGTCGTAGCTCTGCCACTCCCCCTGGGGGAGGGAGGCGTTGGCGGCGGGGGGGTATTGGCCGTAGAGCGCGGCGGCCTGGCCGTCGGCGTAGGTGACATTCTCAAAGGACTCGAGGATCTGCACCTCGTAGCGCTCGAGGAGGAAGAAGCCGCTGTTGCCGCCGCTCTGGCCGCTGACCTTGCGGCCGGCCGGGATGCGCCACTCCACGTGGTAGCGTCCGGAGCCGAACGAGTCCTTCGTCTTGATGTCGTTGGCCGTCGCGATCATCACGCCATCCTTCACCGGCCAGACCTGGGGCTTCTTGCCGCCGCGCGGCACCCAGGCGTCGGTCCCCTTGCCGTCGAAGAGAATCACCGCCCCCTTGGGCGCGGGCGCGGCTTGGCAGCTCGCCTTGCCCGCCTCGACCTTGGCGGGCTTGGGGCGGTTCATGTCGTGCACCTGCCAATTGGTGCCGGGAATGACGGGGTTCGGCTTGGCGGGCTCGGCGCCGAAGGCGAGCGGGCAGGCGAGGAGGGGCAGGAGACGTCGCATGGGGTGGGGTTGGAAATTCAGACCTCCTGTTGGGCGGGTGAGTTCCCGGGCAAACGGGCGGAATCGGCGATCGGGGGTGTCAAAAGGACCGCATCCGGGGATGCGGTCCTTGAAAAGTGGCGGGCCCGTAGGGATTCGAACCCCAAACGTCTGATCCGTAGTCAGAAGTGATATCCATTTCACCACGGGCCCGTTGACTGACAGGTTTCCATCAAGAAACCCGCCCCCCTGCCGGGCAAGCCAAAACCGCCCAAGCCGCGTCCCGCCTAGGCCTCGGCCTCGTGCAAGGCCACGGTCCCGAAGAGGAGCTTGCGGTGCCGGACCTTGGAGAAGCCCGCGGCGAGGAGCTCGTGGTCGAGGCCCTTGGCGTCGGGGAAGCCGGCGATGCTGAACGCCAGGTAGCGGTAGGCGGAGATGTCGCCGGTGAACAGCGCGGCCAGCACGGGGGCCACCAGCCTGACCTGCACGAAATGCAGGGGGCGGAACCAGGGGTCGGGCTGGCTGAACTCGAGGATGAGCGCCGCGCCCCCCGGACGGAGGATGCGCCGGAGGTCGCGGAGGCCTCTTGGGCGGTCCTCGAGGTTCCTGATGCCGTAGGCGATGGTGGCCGCATCCACCGAGGCGTCGGGCAAGGGCAGGGCGAGGCAGTCGCCTTGTTGGAAGCGGATGCCCGCGGTGCCCTCCTTGGCGGCGCGGGCGCGGGCCAGCTCGAGCAGGGGCTCGCAGAAGTCGTAGCCCGCGACCTCGGAGGACGCCGGCAGGGTCGCGCGGAGGGCGAAGGCGACGTCCCCGCTGCCCGTGGCGAGGTCGGCCACGGACCGGGGATGGCGGGCGGCGGCGGCCCGGACGAGGGCGTTGCGCCAGCCGACGCACATCCCGGCGGAGAGGATGCGGTTGACCAGGTCGTAGCGCCAGGCGATGCGGCCGAACATGGCGCGCACCTCCTCGGCCCGCGGGACGCCGTCGCTCATCGCAGCACGCCCCCTCCCAGCAGGCTGTCGTTGTCGTACAGCGCCACCACCTGGCCCGGGGCGAGCCCCCGCTGGGTGGCGGAGAACCTGATCTCGGCGGCGCCGCCGCCGAGGGGCGTGAAGCGCGCGGGGACGGCCGGGTCGCGGTGCCGAACGCGGGCGAGGAGCTCGCGCCCGCCATCAACCGGGTGTCGGATCCAGCTGAGGTGGTCGACCGTCGCGCGGTCGGCGTAGAGGCCGGGCAGGCCGGGGCGGTCGAAGGCGACCCGCAGGGTGCGCGTGGCGAAGTCCTTCGCCACCACGACGAAGTGCTCGTGGTCGGTGTTGGAGGGCAGGCCGATGCCCTTGCGCTGGCCGAGGGTGAAGCGGTGGAGGCCGCGGTGCTCGCCGAGCGCCTTGCCGGCGAGGTCGACGATGGGCCCGGGGGCGTCGGGGATGTGGCGCTCGAGGAAGTCCTGGATGCGCACCTGGCCGAGGAAGCAGATGCCCTGGCTGTCCTTGCGGTCGGCGTTGGGCAGGCCGGCCTCGGCGGCGAGGCGCCGCACCTCGGGCTTGCGCAGCTCGCCCACGGGGAAGCGCGCGGCGCGCATCTGGTCCTGGCGGTTGAGGGCGAGGAAGTAGGTCTGGTCCTTGTCCCGGTCGGCGCCCATCCGGATGTCCACCGTGCCATCGTCCATCTCCACGCGCCGGACGTAATGGCCCGTGCCCACGGCGTCGAACCCGTCGGCCTGGGCCACGCGGAGGAAGGCCCCGAACTTCATCTCGCGGTTGCAGACGATGTCGGGGTTGGGGGTCAGGCCGCGGGCGTAGCCCTCGACGAGGTACTCGACCACGGCCTTGCGGTACGGGTCGATGAGGTCGACGGAGCGGAAGGGGATGCCAATCGTCCGGGCCACCGCCTCGGCGTCGCGCTGGTCGGTTTCCCAGGGGCACTCGCCGGGGAAGGGCAGGCCCTCCTCGTTGCGCCAGGTGCGGATGTGGGCCCCGTGCACGTCGTGCCCCTCGCGCTTCAGGAGAAGCGCGGCCACGGCGCTGTCGACGCCGCCGGAGAGACCGACGAGGATCCTGGCCACGGACACCATCCAACCCCGCCGGACGGGGGTCGGAAGCCTAAACCCGCTTTTGCCATTGGAACCCGGTGAGGAGGGGGCAGAGTCACGCCATGATTCATTGGGCGGCCCTCGGACTTTTCCTCGGAACCTTGCTGCCCTTGGCCGCCGCCGAGCCGCCGTTCCACGGCACCGCCTACATCTCGCCGGATATTCTCACGCCGAAGGACCCCACCGCGCTGACCGGCCTGAGGGAGGCAGGGCAGGGGGATCGCAAGAACTTCGACCGTCGCACCGGCGCGTTCGGCCAGACCCCGGTCTGGCTCTTCCAGGCCGAGTATAAGGGCGGGCGCACCATCGAGGTCCAGGTCAACCGGGAGTTTTCCCTCGCCGCGTCCAAGCGCCATGCCGAGCGCTTTGCCCGGATTGTCGGGCAGATTCCCCACTGCCTGCGGAGGGATGTCGACGCCCTCTGGATCCATGACGGCGAGAAGCCCTTCGGCGGCGGCAACCGCAGCATCCTCATCCATGTCGGCCAGGCCGAGAAGCTCGCGCGAAGCGGCACGCTCGAGGAGGTCATCCTCCACGAGGCTTGCCACACCTCGCTCGATGGCGACCATGCCAAGTCGGCCGGCTGGGCCGCGGCTCGAGGCAAGGATCCCGGCTTCATTTCCCGCTATGCGATGGAGAACCCCCAGCGCGAGGATGTGGCCGAGACCTTTCCCTGCTGGTATGCCGTGCGCCACCGCAAGGCCCGGCTGCCGCGCGACCTCGTCAAGCGCATCGAGGCCGCGGTCCCCGCGCGCCTGGCCTATATCGACAGCCTGAAGCTCGAGGTCTCGCCGCCCTGAGGACTCACCGGTCGCCGTAGCCGGCGGGGTGGGCGAGGTGCCAGCGCACGGCCGTGGCCACGATGGGGTCGATGTCGGCGTGCCTGGGTTGCCAGCCCAGCTCCCGGCGGGCCTTGGAGGCGTCGGCGTAGAGCGCGGGCGGGTCGCCCTCGCGGCGGGGGCCGAAGGTGTGCGGGACGGCCTTGCCCGTGGCGCGCTCGACGGCCCGGAGGATGTCCCTCACCGAGGTGGGGACGCCCGTGCCGAGGTTGTAGAAGAGGGCGGCGCCTGGAGCCTCCAGCCTGGGGAAGGCGGCGATGTGGGCGCGCGCGAGGTCGTCCACGTGCACGTAGTCGCGCAGGCAGGTGCCGTCGGGCGTCGGGTAGTCGGCGCCGTAGACCTCGAGCGGCGGGCGGCGGCCCAGCGCGGCCGCGATGGCCAGGGGGATGAGGTGCGTCTCCGGCGCGTGGTCCTCGCCGATGGCGCCGTCCTCGGCCGCGCCGGCGGCGTTGAAGTAGCGGAAGGCCGCGAAGCGCATCCGGTTCTCGGCGGCGAGGCCGCGCAGGGCGTTCTCCACGTCGAGCTTGTTCTGTCCGTAGGGGTTGATGGGGCGCTGGGGGAGGTCCTCGGACATCGGCATGCGCTCCGGGACGCCGTAGGTGGCGCAGGTCGACGAGAAGACGAACCGCCGCACGTCCGCAGCCTCCATGGCGGCGAGGAGCCCCAGGGTGGCGACGACGTTGTTGCGGTGATAGCGCTCGGGCTGGCGGACGGACTCGCCCACGTTGATGAGGGCGGCGAAGTGCATGACGAGGTCGATCCGCTCCTCGCGCAGGACGCGCCGGACGAGCGCTTGGTCGTCCATCTCGCCGACCACCAACCCAACGCCCGCCGGCACCGCCGCGCGGTGGCCTTGGGAGAGGTTGTCGAGGACCACAGGGCGGTGTCCCTCCGCCAGCAGCTGGCGCACGCAGTGGCTCCCGATGTAGCCGGCCCCGCCCACGACTAGGACGTTCATGCGGGCGATGGTGGGGGCGGCGGGACAGGGGGACAAGGAGCAAGAGACCGCGACACGGGCGGAGAAGCCGTGCACAGGGGCAGGGGCGGAGAAGCTGGTGCACGGGGGCTCAGGGGCACAGGGGCACGGGCGGAGAAGCCGTGCACAGGGGCACGGGAGGGAGAACTCGCTATCGCTCGTTGATTGCCGAGGAGCGGGGTGCGAGGTGCGAGACGCCGTAGTCGGTTGGATTAATCCTACGCCTCCTGCGCCTCCTTCGAATCCTTCGTATCCTCTCTTCCCGTGCCGCCTAAATCCGTGCCCCTAAGCCCCTGTGCCCCCGTGCATCGGTGCGGCGCTAGCCGCCGCTCACCCCTCGTTCTTGAGGATCTTGATGAAGGCCTCCTGGGGGATGGAGACCTTGCCGACCTGCTTCATGCGCTTCTTGCCCTCCTTCTGTTTCTCGAGGAGCTTGCGCTTGCGGGTGATGTCGCCCCCGTAGCACTTGGCGGTCACGTCCTTGCCGACCGAGCCGATGGTCTCGCGGGCGATGACCTTGGAGCCGATGGCGGCCTGGATGGCGACCTTGAAGAGCTGGCGGGGGAGGAGGTCCTTGAGCTTCTCGCAGAGCTGGCGGCCGCGGCCCTCGGCCTTGCTCTGGTGGACGATGCTGGAGAAGGCGTCGACGGGGTCCTGGTTGACCAGGATGTCCATCTTGACGAGGTCCGACTGGACGTAGGGGCCCATCTCGTAATCGAGCGAGCCGTAGCCGCGGGTGATGGACTTTAGGCGGTCGTTGAAGTCGACCAGGATCTCGTTGAGGGGCAGGGTGCAGACGAGCACGACGCGCTGGTCGTCGATGGTCTCGGTTCGGTCGCAGGTGCCGCGCTTCTCCTGGACGAGGGCGAGCATGTCGCCGATGGAGGTCCCGGGGATGTGGATGCGGGCGAGGATGGTCGGCTCCTCGATGTAGGAGATCGCGGAGGGGTCGGGCATCAGCACCGGGTTGTCGACGATGTGCAGCTGGCCGTCGGCGGTGTGCACCTTGTAGACGACCGAGGGGTAGGTGGAGATGATGTCGAGGTCGTACTCGCGGCGGAGGCGCTCCTGGACGATCTCCATGTGGAGGAGGCCGAGGAAGCCGCAGCGGAAGCCGAAGCCGAGGGCCACGGAGGACTCCGCGGTGTAGGTCAGGGCGGCGTCGTTCATCGCCAGCTTGGCGAGGGAGACCTTGAGCTTCTCGTAGTCGGCGGTGTCGAGCGGGTAGATGCCGCTGAAGACCATGGGGACGACCTCCTTGAAGCCGGGAACGGGCTCCTTGGCGGGGGCCTCGGAGAAGGTGAGGGTGTCGCCGATCTTGACGTCGTGCACGTCGCGGATGTTGGTGACGATGTAGCCGACGGAGCCCGGGCCGAGCTCGCCCGCGGGCACCATCTTGGGGCTGAAGCGGCCGACCTCCTTGATGACGGTCTTCACGCCGTTGGCGAGGAGCTGGATGGACTGGCCGGCCTTGAAGGTGCCGGAGAAGACGCGGACGTAGGTGATGACGCCCTTGTAGGAGTCGAACACGGAGTCGAAGATGAGGGCGCGGGCCTGGGGGTAGTCCGACCAGCGGGGCGGGGGCACGCGCCGGATGACGGCCTCGAGGATGTCCCCGATGCCGATGCCGGCCTTGCCCGAGGCCAGCACGGCGTCGTCCGCGGGGATGGCGAGGATGTCCTCGACCTGGCGGCGCGCCTCCTCGACGCGGGCCGAGGGCAGGTCGACCTTGTTGATGACGGGTACGATCTCGAGGTTCTGCTGCTGGGCCAGGGTGGCGTTGGCCACGGTCTGGGCCTCGACGCCCTGGGAGGCGTCGATCAGGAGCACGGCGCCCTCGCAGGCGGCGAGGGAGCGCGAGACCTCGTAGGAGAAGTCGACGTGCCCCGGCGTGTCGATGAGGTTGAGCTGGTAGGTCTTCCCGTCGGCCGCGGTGTAGGCCATCGTCACGGGGTGGCACTTGATGGTGATGCCCTTCTCGCGCTCGAGGTCCATCGCGTCGAGGTGCTGGTCCTTCATCTGCCGCATCTCGATCGTCTTCGTGTGCTCAAGGAGGCGGTCCGAGAGGGTCGTCTTCCCATGGTCGACATGGGCGATGATGCAGAAGTTGCGGATAAGGGGGTCGGACACGGAAAAAGGTGCCCCTAGAGGAAGGGGGAGGGGGGCAAAGGTCAAGGGAATGGGAGGAGCGAGGTGCGGGGAGCGGGGAGCGAGAGGTGGCGGAGGTGGCGGAGGAGGTGGAGAATGCGAAGGAGGTGGAGGAGGCGGAGAGAAGGGAGGCGGAGGTGGCGGAGGTGGCGGAGGATAAGGAGAGAAGGGATGCGCAGGAGGCGTAGGAGGCGGAGGTTGCGGAGGTGGCGTAGGATAGGGGAGAAGGGAGGCGCAGGAGGCGTAGGTGGCGAAGGTGGCGGAGGGAGGAAGGGGGAGGATGAGGAAGTTAGATGCTGGTGACCGATGTCTCGTTCGTCTCCCCGTGCCCCTGAGCCCCTGTGTCGCCGATATCCGTGTCCCCGAGCCCCTGACAGGATGCCCTCGTGTATCTCCCGTGCCCCTGAGCCCCTGTTCCCCTGTGCACTTCCCCACCGAGTGCCCC
>JBKDBK010000014.1:0-7827 GCA_046315175.1 Opitutia bacterium
CGTGAGAATCTCCCGGAAAGACCGGAGTCGGAGAACGCCACCCTTCAACATGCCACTGATCCGCTTGGCGGCATCGCCTTGGGCGAGGATTGCGGATGTCTTCGCGGCCGGCAATGCAGCGGAAACCCCGGCCACCTTCGCTGCCACGTCGGCAAGGCGGGCCTCTTCGATGGTGCGCCAGTAGTTCCGCCCGGTCTGGTAAACCTGCTGTGCCTGCGCCAGTGCGGCCTCGAGGTCGGCGGCGTCGTGCAGTGGAACGCGATCCTTCATGGCCTCCAGTCCCCCGAACGTGTCGAGAATCTGCTGCTTCTCCCACGCGTTGGCCTGCTCCTCGGGCGTGGCGGCGTCTGCCAGTTCCTGCTCCAGCGCCACCCGGCGGGCGTCCACGTCGGCGGCTGACAGGTCCAGCACGGCGGCAACGGCGTCGAAGTAGCGGTGCGCCTCGGCTCCAAGTTTCCCGGTCGGTTTCTCACCGGGCTTCCGGGTGGGCATGGCGCGGTCCACCAGTGCGCGGATTTCCTCAATGGCATCGGCTCGGAGTGACTTCTCCAGTTCCCGGTCGAGCATGTCGATGCGCCGGCCAATCTCCTTGGCCATGGATTCCGCGGAGCCCAGCCGGGCGAGGGAGAGCCAGCCGCCTACTTTCCCGCGGATGTCCGGTGGGAATGCGGCGAGGATGGCGTCCAGTGTGCGCATGGCTCGGGTGAGGACGGCCTTGTCGTTCCAGTCGGCGGCCTGCCAGCGGTCGGCACGCTTCCGCCAGTCTGCGGCCTCCTGCCGGGCCTGTGCCGCTGCGGCGACTGCCTGAGTGTTGTTCCCGGTGGCTTCGGCCACGTAGGCGTTGCCGGCCCGCTCGGCGTCGGCTCTCGCCTCTGCCAGCTGCCTGCGGTAGTTCTCGACCCATGCATCTCCCCAGTCCTTGGCCTGCTGCTCGGTGGCCTTCACGGCCTTCTGGTAGTCGTCCCAGACGCCTGCGAGTTTCTCATTCTCGGCAAGCTCCCGGCCAATGGCGTCCCACAGCATGTCCGGCGTCACGTCGGTGGCGGTCGTGCCGGAGGGGAATACCTCTGGGTGGGCGCTGAAGAGTTCCATGGCTGCCACGTCCGGCTGGGTGGTGCCACTGAACAGGATGCGCGGCAGTTCCTCGGAGCCGTCCCACGGTCCATGGTTCACGAATTCGCCCTTCCCGGCGAACCGCTGTGCCTTCCGGTAGCTCATCAGGATGCCGGTGCGAGTGCCTTTGGTCTTCCGGCTCAGGAAGCTCATCACGGTCCCATCCCAGAATCCGAATTCCCGGTAGATCTGCGAGAGGCTGCGACTGTAGTCCTCGTCGGTCTGCGCCAGCATCTTCTCCCGCTCCAGTGCCTGGCGGAAATTTGCCTCCCGGCGGATCCGCTGCGGGCTCTTTTCCTCGACTCCCCGGGCTGCCAGCTGGTTGGCCAGTTCCGCACGGTAGGCGTCGGCTCGACCGATGCGGATGTCCTGCGCGGATGTCAGGCTGACTCCGGCGGCCTGTAGCAATTCCTGCTCGCGTACCGCCTGCCTCATGTCCTGCTCGGACTGAAGGCTCGCCACGCTGCGTTCCGGGGTGAATCCTCCGGTGCGGCCCCGCAGGAAGGAATCCTTCAGCGCAGTCAGGTTGTCTCTGGCGCGGCCCACCATTTCCAGCCGGGCCTGCGGTGCGCGGTTCATCGTGGTCCCCACCTGTGTGGCGAGGCTGTCCAGCATGTCCTCGGGCTGGAGGGAGAAACTTACGCCTCCTTGTCCTCGTCCTCGTCCAGACGTTCTGGCAGCGGGCCCACCTCCAGCACGTAAATCTGCTCCAGGCTCAAGACCATCCCCTTCTTCCGATAGAGCGGCTGGACCGCTTCCAGATTGGCCACCATTGTCGGTTCGAGCCCATACCGGGCTTGGAATTCCTCGGGAGAGGATGCGTTCTCGGATTGTGCTGACATCCTCACCCGATTGCCAGATTTTCGCCACCTTCTCAACCAGATTCTGCGACGACTTTTCGGCGGCTGGGTACAGCAGTCGGACGGCCTCCCATGTGATGCTCTGCATTTGCCGCGGCTGCAATCCTCGCAGGGCAGCGGCGTCCCGGTACGCCTTGAGGTACAGGTGGTACATGCCGGAAATACCCAACGGCTTGCTGGACGCCGCCCCGCCCAGATTGTGCCGCACTTCCAGATCGCTGGCTGAGAACGGCATGAGGTGCGCCGCAGCCACCGCGTGCGTGTCCATCGTCGTGTCGCCGAAAGGAGAATTGGGCGCGATGATGTTATTGTAGAATGAGCGGACCTTGTGTTCCTCGCCCAGTTGCGAGGAAATGCTTACCGGGCTGCCGTCCTTCAAAATGTTCACGCACTTGATAATCTCGTTGCAGCTCCCCCAGGCATTCACCGCAGGGCTGCCGGATTTGGTGAAGACAAATCCAAGCTGATCGCCTTCGGGCGAGAGTGCGTTGTATGCGCCACCGAACTTATACTGCGCCATCATGCGAATGGCCCACGCCTGCAAGATGGGATCGGAATCCAGATCAGCGATGGTCTTCCCTTTCAGCGGCGCAAACAAGTCTCGGCGCAACTGCTTTGCCTCCTCGTGCAGCCGGCGATTGTAGTTCATCCGCCTGGTGCGGGCCAGCTTCGATTCCTTTTTCCCCGGCTTGGTCTTTTTCTTCCGCAATTCATTGGGGGCGGCCTCCGCGGCCTGCGCAATATCTTCGCCGGCGGTGTCGAGGATCTGCTGGGTAAAAACCGTGTCCCGCTCCGTGTTCCAGATGTCGAACACCTGCTCGGCCTGCGCCACATTCTTGAACCAATCCTTCTGCGGGCTCAGGACAGCCATGACGCCAGCGGCCTGCTGCGGGGTGTACTTCCATTTCTTGCCCAGCCGCTTGGCGATGCGGTTGGCTCCGTCGTACCATTGGGTGGCGCGGGCGCGAACGTCCTGCGGAAATGCGTCGTGCAACGCCAGCAGGTTGTCCCGCATCCATGCCACGAATTTGTCGGCCTTGGTGCGGGCGTCCTGCTCTTCGAGGATGTCGGCCGGCAGGTGCGCGTAGTCCAGCTGGCTCATGTGCTTTTCCAGAACCTCCAGCGGAACATTGTCGAAGTCGATATTGCTGGTTCCTGGAGCGGGCTGCGGAACCTTTGCGACAACTTTCAGGGAGGTTCCCACCCGGAACTTGTCGTCCTTCTTTGAGAATGGGCTGATCTGCGAAATGGGCTGAAGGCTGAAGGACAGACCGCTCCCGCGAATTGCGTCCGACAGAATCTTCTGCTTCGTGGCAGGATCGTCCCGCCCGCTGGCCGGCGCACGCACGACCGTCACGCCATGGCTTTCGAGGATCTGCACGGCCTCCTCGGAGGTATCTTCCCACACGACCGCGGTGGGAAATTCTGACAGGCGCACGGCCCGCTGTGGCTTGGCCTCGAAGTATGGCACCGGCGCATTGGCGAATTTCTCGGCGGCCTCAATGCCTTGGGTGACTACGTCGTCAGGCACGGCGCGGAAGCCCTCGGTTTCAAGCGCGGTGCGAAAAGCGGCTGGGGTGCGACGGCCCCGGAGATACTTGGCAATGGTCGCCATGGCGTCGTTGAATACCTCCATGGCGTACTGGCCTTTGTAGAATGGCGTCACTTTGGCGGACCAGTCCATCACGGCCTTCTTGCTCTCCGCATGCGCCGGAGCGGTGTCGGCCTTCGGTATAATGTTGGACGCAGCCCGGGTCCGCATCTGCTCCACGTCAGTGAACCGCTGCGCGGAATACCCACGCCAGTAGCCAAGCGGCTTCCCGAACATGACTTCCTTCCCGCGAGGGTCGGCGCTGGTCATGCTGGCCACGATATTGTCGAGCGTGAACGGAACCTTCTTCCCATTCAGTTCCATCCTCGGCTCCCCGAACGGAGCCATGAAGGTGCGTTCAGCCCATGCCTGGAATCCGGCGTGCCGGTTGTCCTCGAAGAGCGCATCGCGCAGAATCTTCTCGGTGGCGGTTTGGTCTAGTACGGTGCTTCCCAACTGCTGCACGTCGTGGGTGAGCGACCACAGATCCGGGCGGCTTTGGCCATCTTCCTCAATCCACTTGGCGAGCGTGGCGTCCCGCATGATTTCGACCAGTTGTCTGGCTCGGCCAGCGTCTTTTCCCGCAGCGATGGCATCGTAGTACCGATTGATGACTCGTCGCAGGATTTCCCCGAATGCCTTCCGGTCTACCTCGTTGTCGGTGGCAATGCTCAAGGCTCCGTTGTCAGCCGCATCAAGGAATTCTCGGTCCTCAATCCACCGATTGGTCGGCGTGTAGGCCACCTGCACCGGCTCAAATTGCATTCCGTGTTCCTCTGCAAGGTACATCGCTGCGGCGGTCCAACTGTCGCCCACCCGCTGCATCAGTTCATCGGCTGCTCCGCGCTGCATGTACTGGTCGGCGTATCCCTCAAGGCCATCTTGGAATTTCCTGTCGAAAGGCCGAATCTTCTTCAGTAGGCTGCTCCACTCTTTGTATGGCGGCGTCCGGTAAACGGCCCGCGGAAAGCGAGCGGTGTATGCGTCGGAGTCGAATACTGGCACCTGCGCCGGGTCGCCTAGGGCGCGGGATCCGATCAGGGTGATTTCCCCGAATCCCTCAATACTTTGGCCAACAGGCACGACCGCAATGGACGGCACCGGAAGGGTTCCCAACCGATCGGCATGGCGCAGGTTGTCGAGCGTCAGGTTGTGCAGCGCCGAAAGCCGGAAGCCCTCCAGTTCCTCTGGTGTCAGCTTATGCGCCGCCAGTCCCTCCTGCATGCTGAATGACCACAGGTTGAATGGCATCAAGTCCTCGTCTGGCGGCGGGATGTACACGACGGCAGTCTCCTGCTCAACCTCCCGGGCGGCTTCGACCTGCGGCGCAATGCCTGTGACTCTCTGGAGGAATTCCTCTAGGGCCAGCGGCTCACCGGCGGCCCGGGCCTCCCGGATGGCTCGGTTCAGCGTAATGGCCTGCCGCAGCACCGCCTTCATCCATTCGACCCGACTCTTGAGGTAGGCAAACACAGCAGGCGCGGCCCCGGCGGCCTCGGCGGCCTTCAGCTTTGCGCGGGTCGCCTTCCGGTAATCCCGGAGGAATTGAGGAATTGCGGCAGCCTGGCGCCCGGCGATGCCCCGCCCGGTGACATAGACTTGAGTGAGCAGGGAGATGGCCTCCTTGACCGCAAGGGCATCCTTGGCGGCATCCGCCCCGTCAGTGTAGCCGGCGAGGAATTGCTCCCCGGTGCGAGCTTCCACGTCACGCACCATGGCTGCCGCGTCAGCCACGGTCATGTCTCCGCTGCGGAGCATGGCGGTCACGTCGGCCTCGACCCGTTCTTCCAGCACAACGTAAGGCGATGCGCCGCGGCCCACCCGCACCACCGCGGTGGCAACTCCATTCCGCGTTTCCATCTCGCTCATGCCGGCCACCATGATCTTGGTGAGGTCAACCTTCTTCCCGGCCATCTGCTCGTAGATGTCCACACGTTCCATCAGGGACCGCACGAATCGGCGGGCACGAACCCGCTCGCGGCCAGGAATGGTCGAGTCCTCCATGATGGCGGTCTGCTCGTCGAGGATGCTGGCAACCGATCGGTTTTCCATCACGGTAGTCTCGCTGCCCTGTGTGGGTGCTGCGGCCCGCTGGTCAAGCAGTTCGGACAGTTCAAAGATGGGCGCAATTTCATCCCATGCCGCAGCGTCGTTGGCCAGCCGATTGACAATCTGCGCGGCCTCCTCTGATGTGGCGGCATCGTAACGCTGGCCGGCATTGTCGATGATGACGAACCCGCCGTCCTTGACCTTCCACGCTTTACGGATTCCCGCGGCCTCAAAGTCGTCTTGCAGTTGAATTGCTGCCTTCGCCTCGGAATTGGCCACCGCTCCGGCCACGGTGTTCTGCCACGCCACGTCCGGCTGCGCTGCTGCGTCTCGGGTCGCGTATCCTTCCCGCACGGCATCAACCTTGGCGGCGATGGTGGGAGCTTGAATGACGGCGTCGATGGCTTCCTCAGTCATGCCAACGGCCCGCATGGCATCCTCGCTGGCAAGCAGGGCGCGGGTGGCTGATGCGTCCCGGGCCACGTTGACTCCTGCGCCGATGAGGGCCAGCGGCGCAACTGCCAGCAGGGTGCGCAGGTCGAACCGCTCGAAGCCGTCCCAGTTGGCGATCGGCACGTCGGCCTTCATGCTGGCCAGAATGTCCTGAGCCCACATGGGTGAGGCATCCTGTAGCTTTTCGATGGTGTACTCCACGCCGGTGGCTACGGCCCCGTACATGGCAAACCGCGCCAGCGGATTCCCGCCCGGTCCAGCCAGCCTGTTCAGCGTCCTGTTGAACCCGGGCAGCCTGCCCATCAGCCCCAGCTGCTGCACCTTTTCGAGCCCGGCCTGTACCGGTGCCGCGGCCCATGCGAGGGCGCGGGCGTCGTCCGGCTTCAGTGTCGGTGATTGGTTCAGCAGGTTGGCCAGGTTGTCGTCCGCGAAGCCGGCGGCGTTCAGCACTGCGCCGGCGTAGGGGATCGCAGCCATGGCCATGAAGCCCAGCGAACCAGCCACGTCGTAAACCATCTGCTCGGCCATCTTCCCGGCCTTCGTCTTCGCGGTGGTGAGAATTGGGTCGATGGTGCTTGAGGTGACTTCCCGCAGAAGAGCCCGGGCCACGTTGCGGCGATTGGTGGCCATCTGCTCGGCGGCGAGTTCCTCGGCCAGCCCTTCCTGGGGAAATTCCTGCGTGGCGCTTCCTTGCAGCAGGTTGGTGAGGCTGTCCCATGCGGATCCCAGCGCCCGGTCAATTGGCCGGCGAAAACTGTCTTCGATCTTTGCCCAGAAGTCCCTGCCTTCCTCATCCTTCCGGGTTTCGGCCATGGCGCGAATCATTGGCAGGACTACCTGCCGCAGCGTGGCAGTATCAATGTCCTCAATGGGCGCAACGGC
Source organism: Opitutia bacterium (assembly GCA_046315175.1). Lineage (GTDB taxonomy): Bacteria > Verrucomicrobiota > Verrucomicrobiia > Opitutales > UBA953 > UBA8828. Next base: position 6,949 of record JBKDBK010000014.1, read on the forward strand.
TTCCAAGAAATCCGGGAGCCCCATCGCGGCGGATTTGTCTGACTGCGAAAGCGCCAGCAGTTTCTCGAAAACGCTCGTGACCTTCTTGCGCAGCGGCTCGGCGCTGGCTTTTGCGTTCTGATACTGCTGGGCAAACACCGGCCACATTTCTCGGGTGGCGGCCTCGGCGGTCCACGCTGGTGATGCCTTCGCCTGCTCCTGCCATGCGGCGTATGCTGCGGTGGCGGATTCCCCGGCCAGTCCGGCGCGGGTCGCCCAGCGGGCGAGGCTGGCCTCGTTGATCTTTCGGCTCTGCTCGTCTGCGCCGTCCTTCCCTCCCACCAGCCACGCGAGGTTCCGGCGGGCCTGCGCCGCCTCCCGGAGTTTCCCGGCCACGGCGGCGTCCGATCCTCGTGGCGCGGTTTCCCCGAATGTCTCGACGGCCAGCGCATCGCGGGCGGCGTCACGGTCCACGGCCAGCACCGAGGGCGGCTTGTTGGCATCCCACACACTCCCGGAAATCGTCACCCGGCGGCTGGCTCGCTCGGCCAGCATGGAGTCGATCAAGAGCGCGTCCTTGGCTGCGGCCTGCTGCTCCGGCGCCGCGGTCAGGATCGTGTCGAGTTGCAGGCGCTTGGCCTCTCCGTCTGGGTCCAGAGCCAGAGCATCAAGGCGGCTGAGGCGCTGACGCTGCGCCTCCAGATCCTTCTCGCGGGGGGCCGATACCCGAAAAGCGCGGTACTGGTTGACCTGCGCCAGCCAGAATGATCGCTCAGATTCCGGCGCGGCGGCGGGCCCACCCGCTCCCATGATCTGTTCGTATTCATCGTCTGTGAGAATGCCGGGAGGTGTTGGGATGTCCATCAGAGTTTGCGGAATGAAGTGACAGGCGTGTCGTTA
>JBKDBK010000015.1:0-3125 GCA_046315175.1 Opitutia bacterium
GAAGCAGGCCCTCTTCGACCAATACGCCCACCGCAGCGCCATCGCCCAAGCCTCCGACCAAGCCCGCGACCCCGCCTCCGCCCTCGACTCCCCCGCCGCCCAATCCGCCCTCACCGAAGCCCTCAAAGCCCGCGCCTCCTCCTCCCCTCCCCCCTAACGCCCTGCCTCGGGTAGGGCTGGCTCTACGAGCCGGCCGTGCATCTCCCGCGCCCCTGACGACTGTTACTCAGCTAGTCAGCTAGCGAGCTAGATAGCTATTCAGCTAGAGAGCTACCGAGCTAGAGAGCTAACGAGCTAGTTTCCCGTGCCCCTGTGCCCCTGTGCCGCCGTGCCCCTGTTCTAGCTATCAAGCTAGTGAGCTATTTACCCGCCTGGGCCTCAAACCTCACCCAATCCAAATTCATCAGCGCACCCTTGCCGGGATTCACAAAGACCAGCGTCACATCCGAAACGCCCAGCCCCGCGGGCAACTCGACCACGCCCTCCTGCCACTTCTCCCATCCCCCGGTCACCGGGACCCCGAGCGTCCCAAGCAGCTTCCCGCCCTTCCCGCCCAGCCTCACCTCGACCTTGCCGCCCGTGCCGGCGCTCGCCGTGCGCATGCGGATCCGCTTCACGTCGCCAAGCGGCACCTCCCTGAAGGTCGCCGCATGGCCGTCGTTCACCCCTCCCAGGAATTTCCTGCCACCCGCGCTATTCCCATCCAGGGTCCTGGGCCCATCCACCACCTCGGCGCTCTCGGCCTCGACCTGCCTGGGCCGCAGCCTCAGCGTCGCCGTCCCGGTGAGCGCGCCCTCTGCGCCCGCCGCCGCGCCGCCGTCCGTCACGCTCGCCACCAAGGTCACCGCCGAGCCGTCCGCCGGCACCGTCACCTCGCCCGCCAGCCCGCGGTTCACCCGCGTGCCCGACTTGCCCGGCTCCAGCGCCAGCACCCACCTCATCATCAGCGCCACCTCGTCATCCGTGTGCTGCGGGTGCGCCAGCATCGGCACCGGACCCCACACCCCGGCGCCGCCCTTGCGGACCTTCTCCACGAGCTTGTCTGCCGCGCCCTTCTGACCCCGGTAGCGCTCCGCCACCGCGGTGAACGCCGGCCCGATGAGCGGCGCGTCCGTGGCATGACAATTGAAGCAGGTCGTCTGGCGCATCAAGGCCAGCCCCGGCGCCTCCGCCTCCTCGCCCGATCCGATGCGCACCGTCACCGTCGCCCGCGCGGCCAGCCCCGCCTCGCCCTCCTCGGCATCCTTCGCCACCACCTCATAGGCCAGCTTGGCCCCCGGGTCCGCGAACACCGCCGCGGGCTTCGAGAATCTCACCTCCGGCGGGGTGTTGCCCACCACCACCTGCGCCAGTTGCCGCGCCTCGCCGCCCGCCTCGCTCCGCGTGGTGAGCTCGACCGACACCACCCCGGGCTTGTCCAGGCGCGCCTTCAGCGACTCGCCCTCGCCCAGCTTGCGTCCCTCCGGCAGCAGCCGCCAGGTGTGCGACAACTTTCCGCCCTCCGGGTCCCTCGACCCGGCGGCCGACATCGCCAGCTCCAGCGGCGCCTTGCCGTGCGCGGGCGTCACCGCCATCGCCAGCGTCGGCGGCAGCGCCCCGCGCACATACGAGATCCGGTAGATCGCCGAGTCCTTGTTCGCCCCCCACGTCGCCCCGTAGTCCATCAGGAACAGGTGCCCGTCCGGCCCGAAGAACGCATAGCTCGGCCGCCTCACCACCACCGCGCCCGGCGCCGCCTTCCCGCCGCACGCCACCGCGCCGTCCGCGAAAGCCTCAATCCTCACCAGGTTCGAATCCCCGTCCAGCCGCGCCCACTTGATGAACGGGCGCTGCCAGTCCCAGAACAGCAGGCAGTTGTCAAAATACCTCGGAAAGCCCCCGGTCTGCTCAAACTCGGGCTTCCACCGGAACACCGGTCCCGCGCACGCCGTCCGCCCGCCCGAGCCCAGCTCCGGCCACTTGTCCGACCTCCCGTAGGGCCACCAGATGAACGATCCCTGCGCCGGCGGCAGCTCCCGGAGTCCCGGGTTCCCCGGCGCCTCGTTCAGCGGCTTCGCCGGGTCGTGCTTCGCCCCCACCTTGCCCGTCGCGAAGTCCACCTTCGCATACGGCGCGTTCGGCCCCACGAAATAGGGCCAGCCGAAATTCCCCGCCTTCCGCGCCTGGTTGATCTCGTCGTACCCGCGCGACCCCCTCGGCCCGTCGTTGTTCGCGTCCGGGCCCACCTCGCCCCAGTACACATAGCCCGTCACCGGGTCCACGGACATCCGCCAGGGGTTGCGGTTGCCCATCACGAAGATCTCCGGCCGCGTCCGCGGCGTCCCCGGCGGGAACAGGTTCCCCTCCGGAATCTCATACGTCGCGTCCGGCTTCACCCGGATGCGGTTGATCTTGCCGGCCAGCGACATCGTGTTGCCAGGCCTCAGCTGCCCGTTGAACGTCTCCCGCCCCGGCCGCTCGTCCGCCGGCGAATACCCCTGCGAGTCCCCGAACGGGTTCGTGTTGTCCCCCGCCGACCACAGGAGGCACCCGTCCTTCCCCCAGGCCAGCGTCGCGCCGTGGTGACAACAATCCGTGCGGTTTTCCTCGTACTTCAAGATCAGCTTCTCCGATGCCCGGTCCAGCTTCCCGTCCCTCACCGTGAACCGCGCCAGATACTGCATCGCCTCCCCCAGCGGCGAATAAATCACATACACCCACCCCGTCTCCGCGAACCTCTGGTCCAGCAGGAACGCCAGAAACCCATTCTCCCCCTTCGTGTACACCGGGATCTCCCCGATCACCTCCACCGCCTTCGTCTTGAAATCATACGCCTTCAGCTTCCCCCCGATCTCGTTGAACCAAAGCCGCCCATCCGGCGCCAACTGCATCGCCATCGGCTGCGGCATCCCCTCCACCAGCTTCTCCACCTTGAAGCGCACCTCCGCCGGCCGTCCCTCCGGCGCCCCTTCCGCGGCGCCAGCCGCCAACACCCCTCCCGCCCAAAGGGCCAATGCCAGCATCCACGCAGGGCAGGGGGTATTCCGCATCCCCCTCCAACAAGCCCCACCCCCCAAGGTTCCCCGCCCCCCCAACCCCTGCCTCGGGTAGGGCGGTTTCTCCGAAACCGCTTGTATCTCCCCTTC
>JBKDBK010000016.1:0-2465 GCA_046315175.1 Opitutia bacterium
ACACCCGGATCTTCGTAGTTCGTGTTGAACACATCTACCAATAACGGATTCACGCCTTTTAACGTTGCATTCGGTGCTATCGTATCCTGCACATCTACTTGCACAAACAACGGTGCACTGCAATTACCCAACGGATCACAAGCCACAAACGTTAAGTTGTAACTGCCCGGTATGCCCGTATTGATTACTCCCGTTTGGCTTACTGTGATATCTGCAGGATTTACATAATAATCATCCTTCACAAATATTCCGTTCTTGTTGTATGGGGCATTAATCTGATGTTTCAATACACTTGTGCCGCTTTGTGTCCATAATACCGGTGGATAGGTCTTCTGTACTATTACTACCCTATCTCTGCTATCCGTAAACCCAAACGCATCATTTACACTATACGTTACGCGGTAAATACCCAATACATTTACATTTACCATGCCTGTAATGGCTATCCTGTTCGTAATATCTACATTTTGATTGTCTACTGCAGTGGCGCCTTGCTCTGTGTAACTGCCGCGCTTAACCTCTATTCGAATCGTATCAGGTCCGTTTAACGTAATCTTAGGGCCTACTTGATTCAACTCTACTTGAATCATGCGCGTGATCGTATCACTCACATTGTCATACAAATCTTTTACCCAATACTTCGCCCAGTATACACCCACTTGACTCATGTTCACATTCGTTACTGTTTCTGCTCTATTGCTGATATCGCCCTCTAAGTTATCCGTTGCTATTACCCATGGATCTACATATGGCGTATTACGCTGTACTCTGTATAACTCATTGCCTTTTAACTTCACTACAGGTTTTGTCATATCTAAGCCTACTACAATACTGTAATCTTCAAAACAGCCCGATCGTGCCTTATCTGATGTTAAAGTCGTACCGCCTTCACTCACACCTATACGTAAACGTAATACCCTGCCTACATTTATCGTGTTTGGTATCGTAAAGCTTACTGTACCTACCGGGTTGGTGCCATTACTCTCATTCATAATCAACTCTCCTGCATCCAAAAAGTCTCCATCTAAGTTATAGTCTATCCACGCTTTTCTTTCCATTGGGTTATTTCCCGTTTCTCTGCTTACCTCTAACGTGTAGCTTACGCCTCTGAATAACGTGCCGCGTTTTAAATCAAACAACGCTGTATAGGTTGGTGTCTTTAATGGTGTTATCGTATCTACATCTGCAAACCTTACGCGGCTTATGCCGATATCGCTTGCACTGGCTATTGGTAAATCTGTACTTGGTGAACTATACGCCAACACATCTAAGAATTGTACCTTTACTATTGAATCTGCGCCAAAGTTGTTTCTTGCTACTAACTTCACTGTGTATCTGCCAGGATAAGTTAACATAAACACCGGACTTTGGAAGCTTGAATCTGTACCTAATACATAGCGGATATTCTTTGGTAATATATCCCATCTCCATTGGTTCGGGCCATTCTTACTTGCATCCTGTAATCGGAACGTATCTGTGGTAAAGCCTGCCGGACGTGGGCTTGTAAAGTCTGCCAACGGACGTGCCTGTACCGGCATAATCACCAAGCGCTTGCAAAACGTACTGCTGCCTTTACAATTTGTTGCGATTACACAGATATCTCTTAATATCGGAGCTAACGTTGTAAAGGTCCAGTTGGCTCCGTTACCGCTTAAAAAGTCGTTGTATACGCCATCTCCGTTTGCATCCCATGTGTAACGCGTTAAGCCTGAACTTAAAGTGGTATTCGTATATCTAATGTTTTGACCTGAATAGGCCGTATCTACACTCGTAAAACTTGCTGCAGGTGGGCCGTATGTAGCAGGGGTGCTTGTCCATCTGATTACGATTCCACTATCTCCTACTGCTGCATTTTGTGGGGCTCCTAACTGCCATTGTAAGTACAATCTTCCGCTTGTTGCTACCAACGTACGTACACTATCAGGTAAGTTGCCACCGCCTAATCTTCTTAAAATTGGGCCCGTTGGGCCTCCATTCCTAAATATGATCGTGTCTTGATTACGTAATCTAAAACGCTCTAAATACGCTGTTACTACTGATGCACATGGGTCTATCGTATAAAAACAGTTACCCATAATGCTTGGAAAGTACGGCTGATTCGGGCCACCCATATCATATACATATCCTTCCGGTTCTGTACTCATCGTGTCTTGTGCACTCGCACACATACTTAACCCGCCTATTACCTGTATATAATCTTTCTTACATATCGAATCTGCTCCCACATCATTCCATACACGCAAGCATACATCAAACTTACCTGCATTACGGGCTCTTAAAAATGGTAACTGTGTTAAGTTATTCGGTAAAAAGTCGTTCGGGAACGTTAACGGATTATTGCAACCAATACAATCAGGTTTTAAATACCAACTCCAGTTGGTTGGACCATTCTCCGAAATATCATATACCGGTATCTGTTCTGATACACCTATTATTTGTTTATCCATGAAAAAGTTGGCCGTTGG
>JBKDBK010000017.1:0-29374 GCA_046315175.1 Opitutia bacterium
CATGTCATTTGACCGAACGCATCGTAACTGCGGCGCTCCAGGACCTCGCCGGTCGAACTCAGCACTGATGTCACGCTGCCCATGGCGTCGGTCGTCACATATCTTAGGACTCGGGCCATGGGGTGGGGTGAGGGGATTGTCTCCGGGGTTTGGATGCTGTCAACCGAGCGTAGCCATCATCGCGTTATAATCATTCGGGCATGCGGGAGAGTTCGTCGAGGATGCCGGCCCAGGTCTCGGCCGAGGCGTCCCTACCTGCAATCATCCGCAGGCGCTCCTTAGCAGCCCCGGCCATGTCGGCCCTCATGTTGGGCTCGAAAGCCATCTGGCTGGCCCGGTAGATGAACTCGCGCTCGTTTGAGCAGAGCCACCCCGTCTTGCCATGGTCGACCATCCGTCGCCACCCGCCGCGGTTGTCGACGATGAGGACGCTGCCGCTGGACATGGCCTCCAGCCCGACACGAGGCCAGTTCTCGGTGGTGTCGGTGGGCTGGAGCACGATCTCGCAGTGCCTGTAAAACTCCTGCTGGGAGCACTCCCGGTGGTCCTTCGCCGTCCTGATCCAGGCATAGGGCTTGCCGATCTTGGCCATCGCCCGATGGTCGAAGCCCACAAACAGGGCCCTCTTCATCACCGGAGCCACGAAATACTCGTAGACGTGGAGCGTGTTCCGGGCGTACTTGTCGGCGTCCTGGCGGGAAATCCGCCCGCAGCCGAAGTACTCGTCGGGCCGGCTGGTCACCATGGGGAAGAGCGTCTCGTCGAAATAGGGGTGGAAATGCATGAACCGGGACCCTGCCTGCGGGTTGATGGCGGTGAGCTTGGCCCGGTGGTCCTCCAGGACGTCCTTGTTCTGGTAGATGAACATGGAGATCAGGCCCGCCCCCATCGCCTCCTTCTCCTTCGGGAAGAGCCAAGTCATGCAGTTGGCGAAGACGGTCCTCGAGGTGCGCTCCCGAATCTGCGGTAGGCGGTTCAGGAACTCGCTGCTGCAGAATCCCAGCACGGGGTCGCCGCGCTGGACGCCCGAGAAGTCGTTCGCGGGGTGCACCCGGACGCCGCGCGCGAGCATCTCGTGGTAGAGCGGCTCGTTGGTCCACCCCTCCATCGAGGGCACCAGGTTGACCTCCATGCCCAACCCGAGCCACAAGGCTATCTGGTGATGGAGCTCGGTCGCGGCTCCTCCGTAGAGCCCTGGGAAGCCATGTATGAAAATCCTGCGAATGTCGGGCATGCTCTTTGACGGTTTATTTACAAAGCGGGTGTCACAGTTTTCTTGTAGAGTATCCTGTTGCTCGAATCGGTCGAGGCAATAGAAGTCATGTCATGCCCCTCGACTCGAGCTCATCCTCGGACAGCACGTCGTCTTCGTCCTCCGAATCCTCCAGCCCCACCGAGAGCAGCTCATCGTCCGAAAGCACGTCGACAGAGAGCAGCTCGTCCGACAGCTACTCGGATTCGAGCTCGAGCTCGGACTCGAGCAGCCCCACCGAGAGCCAATCCTCATCCGACAGCACCTCGACCCAGAGTCAGTCATCGAGTTCCGAGCTCAGCAGCTCATCGGATAGCGACTCATCGTCTTCCGAGTCCTCCACCTCGACCGAAAGCCAGTCGTCCTCCGATAGCAGCTCCTCCGATAGCGAGTCGTCGTCGGAAAGCAGCTCCACGGAGAGCAGCTCGACCGAAAGCAGCTCATCCAGCAGCAGTAGCTCCTCTTCGAGCAGCTCGTCTGAGAGCTCGTCCAGCTCCAGCAGCTCGGGCCTCGACGAGGAGGATGTCTACCCTGAGATCGCCAAGCCCGACTGCGAGTGCTGCGAATGCTGCAACATGGAGCAGGACTCGGCCACCGGCGATCCCGTGCGCTTCGGCGATGGCCAGGTGATCCACTCCGAGGTCGACCTCTCAGGCGGTGGAAACGGCATCCCCTGGGGCCATGCGCGTTCCTACGGCAACCTGATGTCCCGCAACGACCGAGGGGTCAACGGCAACAGCTGGCTGGTGCCCGACCTCGACTATGTCACGCCGGCCGGAAGCAGCCGCACGCTGCGTTGCGTCGTCTTCACGCCCAAGCGCAGCTTCTGGTTCGCACCCGCTCCCGGCGGCGGACACGCGCCGATGTTCGGCTCGCATGTGGCGCTCTCCATCGCCGGTACCGGAGATGTCACCTTCTTCGACGAGGAAAGCGGCATGACCCGGCGCTACGCCTCCTTGTACCACCCCGTCTTCGCCGCTCGGGGCGCTCTCCTCTCAATCACCACGGCTGGCGGATTGACGATGACGATCACCCGCGACTCGGCCTGGCGCATCACCCGCGCCCAGACCAGCGGCGATGTGCCCACCGCCTATGATTACACCTACACCTCGGGCAACCGCCTAGGCTCGGTCGTGCAGTCGGTCGGTGGTTCCCCGATCCGCCGGGTAGACTACACCTATCACGCCGGCACCACCCCCTGGGGCCTCGCCGGCGATCTGTCCACGGCCACGGTCTCCGAGTGGCAGGACGGGGCTTGGGTCGTCCTCAGGCGCTCAGCTTACAGGTATTACGTCAATTACACCGACGGAGGCTTCCCCCATGGCCTGCGCACGGTGCTCTCGGCGGCCGGCTGGGACCGCATGGTTGCCGCCGGGCTCGATCCGCTGACGGCGCCCCTCTCCGACGTCGAGGCCTACGCCCGCAGCGTCTTCACCTACGACTCGCAGCGCCGCGTGACCTCCGAGAAGGTCCGGGGAGGTCGCGGCACCTACACCATGGCCTACCAGGCCAGCGGTTTCGCGTCCGGGCCCAATTCGTGGGCCATGCGCACGACGGTCACGAATCCGGACGGCTCGGTCGACAAGGTCTACACCAACCACGCCAAGCAGGTCCTCCTGCGCGTGACATCGGCGGGCCCCGCCACGGACGCCGCGAGCAGCATGCGTGCGACCACCTTTGACGACCAGTTCCACGTGCTGCTCTCCGCGACAACGTACGCCGTAGCCTCTGTCTCCGAAACCACCCCGCAGCCCTTCGTCCTGGCCGCCGACCAAGGTCTGGTGACCGAGCGCACCTGGTACGGGTCGGCCGACGGCGAGAAGGCGGGCCATCCCAAAGCGGAGTATGTGCGCCGAGGCATCTCTCCCACCAACGGGACCCGCACGCTGGTCCGCGAGCGCGATTACATCGTGCGCACGACCGCTACCGGCACTATGACCTTCGTGTCATCCGCCACGGAGTACCCGGTTGCCGGTTCCGGAGGTCTCACGACCACGACCAACTACGCCTTCTTCAGCGGCGCGCTGCAGCCCAGCATGGTCACCGTGACCAGGCCGGCGGTGCCCTCGTCGCAGAATGGCACGGCTGCCGCCCCTGTGACACGCCAGGCGTTCGACGTCCAGGGCCGGTCCACCTGGTCGATGGACGCCCTGGGCGTCATCGCCCTGTCCGAGTACGATCCCGTGACCGGCGCGCTCGTCCGCCAGTTCGCCGACGTCAACACCGCGACCGTCTCAGGCGCCCCCGCTGGTTGGGCCACGTTGCCTGGGAATGGGCGCAATCTCGTCACCGACATCGCCAATGACCTCCTGGGGAGGCCCGTCCTGCAGCTCATGCCGCTCTCGGCCGCGCTTGTGGACGGCGGGGAGAGGTTGGTTCGCCGCGCCCGGCTCACGGAGCGCCTGGCCGCCGTCCGGGAGACGCGCGTCTGGGATGGCTATGCGGAAGGGGAGGGTGCCGCGCTCGTCTTCACGCCACTCGCGCCGGTCAGCGCGACGACGGCCGACGCTGCGGGTGCGCAGCTCAGGGTAATCACGGCCAGGTTGCCCGAAACAGGCACCTCCTACGGTCCCGGCCCCATCCCCCAGGACCGATGGCTCAAGCGCGTCGATAACTTCATCGACCGCCACGACCAGCTGGTTTGGACACGCATCTACCATCGCGTGCCCCATTCCGGCGACGGTCTTAACGGTCCTGACTTCTCCCAGCAGGACTTCGGCTATGACGCCGCCGGACGGCGGATCTGGGCGCGCAGCGGAGGCGGCACGATCCAGCGTCGCACCTTCGATTACAGGGGTCTTGTCGTTCAGGAGCAGGTTGGCACAGGGCTATCCGACGGCACCTCGGCGAATCTCGTCGCGACTGTCGTTTATGCCCATAACGCCAACGGGCTCGTCACCTCCGAGACACGTCCGGTGGGCGCGGCGCATGACGACAGGCTCACGGTGTTCTCCTATGACTGGCGCGACCGGCTCGTCTCGACCACGGCGGCTGACGGGACCGTCATATCGGTGTCCTACGACAACCTCGACCGGCCGACTTGCTACGAAATCCACCAGGCCGTGGGCGGATTACTGCTCTACAGGTCAGACGTGGCCTACGACAACCTCGGTCGCACCTATCGCACCACGCTTTGGAGTGTCTCCGGGGGCGTCGCCTCCGACCCTGTGACCGCCGACACCTGGTTCGACGCGCTGGGTCGCCAGATCAAGGTCAGGGAGCTTGGCGAGAAAAGCTGGAACAGGACGCACTACGACAGCCTCGGGAGGGTTGTCGCGAACTACCTTGGCTATCCGGCCGACGGCTTGCTTACGGGCGCGGCCGGCAGTGTCCTCAACGATGTCGTCGCCGAGCAATCGCTGCAGGTCTACCGGGACGACGGCGCCATCAGGCGCTCCACCTTCTTCCAGCGCCTGCCCGACTCCATCGGGAACGGCCCCCTTGGCTGGCCCTCCGGCACGGCGCCAGCGGCTCGCGTCTCGGTCACTGGGATTTGGTCCGATGCGCTTGGCCGACAGGTTGCTGTCGCCGCCTATGGCACCAACGGGGGTGAGGACCTTGTCCTGCCGTCCGACATCCCCGCGCGCTCGGACGCGGTGCTTGTTACCTCGTTCACCCGGGATGCCGCCGGCGACGTCGTCGCCTCCATCGATCCCTCAGGGGTCGTCACTCGCGCCGAGGTAGACGCCTTATCCCGCCCGGTCCGCAAGATCGAGGCCTGGACCGGAGGCGCGCCCTCGGGCGGATCCGACCGCACGGTGGAGATGGCCTACAACCTCGACGGTAACATGAGCCTGCATGTGCTCAAGAACGCCGTCACAGGTGACCAGGTCTACCGCTGGGTTTACGGGACGACACTCGAGGACAGCGGCGTCGCCTCCTCGCTTCTTCTGCGTGAGCATGTCACCCCCGATAGCCCGCAGGCCCTCGCCCCCACGGCACCTCCTCTGCCGGGCAATGTGCTCTTCGCCTACAACATCCAGGGACAGGTGGTCAGTCGCACCGACCAGGCGGGCACGCGTCATGAGTATGACTACGACGACGTTGGCCGATTGATCGGAGACGATGCGCAGACCCTCGGACCCGGCGTCGACGGCGCGATTCGCAAGATCAGGACGCTCTATGATGCCCTCGGCCGCGTCGTCGCCGTGACAAGCGACAACCAGTACGGGTCCGTCGCCAACCAGTCCGCCTTCAACTTCGACGGCTACGGGCGCATGCTTGCCGACATCCAGCAGTCCGGCGGCGTCTGCACGCCCTCGAGCCCCCGCGTCCTATACACCTATGCCGCCGGCTCGACCGGCACCCTCCGGCGCACATCGACGACCCTGCCCTCGGGCACGGTTGTCGGGTATGCCTACGGAGCTGTTGGCTCCGCCGATGACATGCTGGGTCGGGTGACCTCCGTCACGCTGCCTGCGGACTCTGCCACGGCTGTCACTTACACCTACATGGGCGCCTCGACGGTCATCTCGCGCTCCATGCCCCAGCCCGGGCTGACCATGAGCATGTCAGGCTTCCCTGGCGACGCGGGTGACACCGTCGGCGGCATCGACCGTTTCGGCAGGGTCGAGTCCATGCCCTGGAAGGTCGGCTCAGCATCCGTCGATGTGTTCCAGTACGGCTACACCCCCTCGTCGTTCCGGCGCTTCCGCAGGAATGCAGCCGGCCCCTCGGGTCAGGACGAGGCCTATGGCCACGACCTGCTTCAGCAGGTCACAAGTCGTGGAAAGGGCACGCTCAACGTCGCGGCCACCGGCATCGCCGGGATCCCGGCCGAGGAGGAAAGCTTCACATACGACCCCGCCGGCAACTGGCTGCGTTACCTCCGCGAGGAGTCCGGGGCGGTCGAGGTTGATCAGGCCCGCGCTCATAATCCGGCCAACACGCTGATCCGCATCGACGGCCTCTCGGCCAAGGTGGCTCACGACGCCGTGGGCAACATGACTAAGTTCCCGCTCTCCTACTCGCCCTCGGCCATCCCCTCCACCGCGCGGTGGGACGCCTGGAACCGTCTGGTCTGGAACATCGTCGGCGGCGATATGGTCCAGGTCCACGAGTACGACGGCATGTTCCGCAGGCTAAAGACCTCCGGCACGCTCTTCTTCTGGAGCGACGCCTGGCAGGTGCTCGAGGAGCGCGCCACCACGGCGCCGACGGTGCCGAAGATTGAGTATATACGCGGCGTACTGGGAGTGGGCGAGCTTGTCGTCGAAGTCACGCAAAGCTGATTATTATGGCCCGAGTCCTGAGATATGTCATGACTGACGCCATGGGCAGCGTGATGTCGGTGCTGAGTTCGACCGGCGAGGTCCTGGAGCGGCGCAGCTACGATGCGTTCGGTAAAATGACATGCATGCTGCCCGATGGCACACCCGTCGCGACAAGCCCGACGGGCCTGAAGGTCGGCTTCCACGGGCAGCTGATGGATCAGCTCACCGGCATGTACCAGATGGGCTATAGGTGGTATTCACCGGTGCTGGGACGCTGGGCGAGCCGGGATCCGATTGGGTTCGAGGGCGGGGTTAATCGTATGGAATTTGTCGGAAATTACCCTACTACAATGGATGACAAGTTTGGGCTTTTCTGCAGACTATCAGAAATTCATTCGGCCTCAGAGTGGAAGATCAAACAGCTGAAACCCAAGTTTGAAACTTTCGGCTCCGCAAGTACGCTTCTCTTTGTCACCGTGAAGTGGGAGAGGGAATTTGATATCACCTGTTTGTGCTGTGAATGGCTATTTGGCGGCTTTCGAAAGAAGAAGCACATAAAGATACAAAAAGTCGTTGAAGCCAAGGACATGCATATGCCAGGCGGAGGCCCGATTTATGCCCAAAACCTAAACCCAACATTTAGTGTTCCAGGGACAATACGAGATGTCTCTTTTGAATTACTTTTAAGTGATTTACTGCCTGATTTGGCGTATACGGCTGGAATCGATAAGGTCGCTGTTAAATCGATTTATTTTCATGTCTTGAAGACTAAGCCGTCTGCGAGCATCATTCCGTCCGACGATGATTGTTAAGCCAGCCATGAGTCTTCGCCTGCATGTCGTGCTACTTGTGGCGCTGGCTAGTTCACTGATAGGCATTTATGTCGGCGTGCAGTTGAGCGAGCAGACGTTCTCATACTATGCGCGAAAAGTGAACGAAGAGAGGTATTCGGAGATAATGCTTATAGTCATTCGCATGTCACACTCTCTACCGTCAAATCTCCAGGCTGAAGAAATCGCCGCGATTGATTATCGCCGCGAATATCAGCGGCAATGCCGCGACTATGTAATCTGGATGGACCAAAGAATAAGCACACAGCAACTTGTGGACACATTTCGCCATTTACCTAACAGCGATATATTCATTAATGATTACCTGCGAGCTCGGATCCAAATTCTAGAGTCAAAATGATTCAGAACTGGGAATTAATGTACAGCGTCGGTTGGTATACAATCCAGATTCACGAATACGACGGAATGTTCCGCAGGCTGAAGACCTCCGGCACGCTCTTCTTCTGGAGCGATGCCTGGCTGGTGCTCGAGGAGCGTGCTGCATCGGCGCCGACGGTCCCGAAGATTGAGTATATACGCGGCGTACTGGGAGTAGGCGAGCTCGTCGTCGAAATCACGCAAAGCTAATTGTCATGGCCCGAGTCCTAAGATATGTGACGACCGACGCCATGGGCAGCGTGACGTCGGTGCTGAGTTCGACCGGCGAGGTCCTGGAGCGGCGCAGCTACGATGCGTTCGGTAAAATGACATGCATGCTGCCCGATGGCACACCCGTCGCGACAAGCCCGACGGGCCTGAAGGTGGGCTTCCACGGGCAACTGTTGGATCAGCTCACCGGCATGTACCAGATGGGCTATAGATGGTATTTGCCTGTGCTGGGACGTTGGGTGAGCAGGGATCCGATTGGGTTCGAGGGCGGCGTAAACCTTTACAATGCCTTCGGGAACGCGCCTCTCGACATGCTAGATCCTTGGGGGCAGGCAGGAGTAGAGCTAACCTGCCCAGAACTTGGAAGCGATGATTTTAGCAATAAAGTGCCAACTCAGCTGCCAGTATGGCTAGGCAATGATGATACAGTGATCAAGGAAGGCAGTAATCACAGAAGATGGAACTGGCGTCGTGTGATAGCTGGAAACAGAACAATAGACGTCGACATAGTCCTAAGCAGCGGATGTTCTTTAACTGTAGTTTTTCACGGATGTAGAGATGTATCTGGATGCCCTGACGCTAAACGGAATATTGAGGATATCATAAAACTAATCAAAGCTGCCTTGGCAAAACACAGCGTATACTGTCCCAAGGGGCCATGCTCAATCACTTTGGCTTCTTGTTATGGCGCAGTTAATGGCAATGCGTCTGCAATCGCCAGTGCAACTGGACTACCAGTGATCTCGGCAACAGGCGAAGTGAACGCCAGGTATCAGAACCGTGAATCCACCGCATCCGCCGTGCTCTACGTAGACTCAGTGCCATATGAGAAGCGCGGACACTTTGACCTAGGAATTCCGCTCTACAGCGATGACGTTTCTGATTTCATAAATACAGGCGGCGGATTCAAATCGCCAGATAAGAGCATGCAATGGGTGGTAATAAAACCTAACAGCGCAGAAACCGCGCCGAAAAAATGAGGCTGTACTGCTATTTGTTTGTCACTGCAGGGCTGACAGGTTGCACTTCAGCTCCATCTACTACGCACGACGCGTTTGAAGCTACGTTTGGTAAATTTGACGAGATACAGCTTCGCCATCGTGTCAGAATGGCGGCCTATCATGAGATTCAACTTTGGCTTAACGCACATGGTGAAGCAAAAAGCCTGTCCGGTGTTTTCTCATCGCTCCCTGGTAATCCGATCGAACGCGACAAACTCTTGGCATGCTGGATAGATGGAAAAAGGGGGGAGTCTTTTGATGGCACGAGATACCCATGGCTGCCTTCTCTTGATGGACAAATCTCGTTAAATTCAGATTGGCACATGTCTTCAATGCATGTCGAAAAAGGTATCATTGATATGAAAAGCGGACGCCATACCGGGGATAGTCGCTGGACGCTACTTCAGATTGTCAATGACGTGGCCGAAGACCGCGGGTTCGACTGTGCGACAATAAATGAATTCCTGAGCACAAGAGACAAGGCTTGGGCGGACGAAGTCATCTACTGGCTGGTGCACTTAGCGACGACAAAACCCGAGTACTCTGCGAGTCCATATTGGAGAACTTGGCGCAGCGACCTGCACTACAAACGTCAAACTGCAGCTGATAATTCTACCTATCGAACAAAAGTCACATTAGCGAATATACCTGAGCCCTGTTTTAAATGGGATGACTCTAAAGAGTCCCCCTCAGAATGTGCGTATACTTATTTACTCTATGCATCATTTTCCAGCGACCAAGACCTCGATCGCGAAGCAGCACTTTGGTGGGCAGTAGTGCTAACGCTTCACCACAAATCGGAGAAGGGAGCTGCCGCCCTTGCACTATTTCGATCTAAACACGCGGTTGATCCAAATTCAGATTTTTGGACTGAAGCAGCAAAGGAAATCGCAGTCATACATAAGTAGGCTAGGTGACCAACGAATCTATAGCATCAGCACTCTGAAGTAGCGGGTGAGGTGACAAATCGCCAAACAAACTGGCACCGCTTGACGACCGTGGTGGATGGCGCCGGATGGTCGACCATGGGAAGACGGGGTGGCTCTGCTCGAACGAGCGGGAGTTCATCTACCGGGCCAGCCAGATGGCTTTCGAACCCAACATGAGGGCGGACATGGCTGGGGCTGCGAAGGAGCGCCTGCGGCGGATTGCCGGCAGGGACGCCTCGGCCGAGACCTGGGCCGGCATCTTCGCCGAGCTCTCGCGCATGCCCGAATGATTATAATCCAAGGCATCGCCACGCTTCGTTGACAGCATCCAAACCCCGGAGACAATCCGCATACCTCACCCCCGATGGCCCGAATCCTAAGATATGTCACGACTGACGCCATGGGCAGCGTGACGTCGGTGCTGAGTTCGACCGGTGAGGTCCTGGAGCGCCGCAGCTACGATGCGTTCGGTCAAATGACATGCATGCTGCCCGATGGCACACCCGTCGCAACAAGCCCGACGGGCCTGAAGGTCGGTTTCCACGGGCAGCTGATGGATCAGCTCACCGGCATGTACCAGATGGGCTATCGGTGGTACTCGCCGGTGCTAGGACGATGGGTGAGCCGGGATCCGATTGGGTTGGAGGGTGGGGGGAATTTGGCGGGGTTTTCTGAAAACGAGCCAAATTCAATGGGAGATACCTTTGGGACTATTGCTGTCGACATTCAGATTCCATCCCCCCTTCTTGAGCCTAGTGTTGTACCGCATATAGATCCACTATCGGGTAGAAAGGTGGAGGAAAGCGGCACATATTACCTGAACCATGTATTCGAATGCTTGTGCGAGTGTGTTGATGGTCGAAAGTGGATGGTCAAATGCACTGTTGGGTTTAAGGCCAACATAATGATTAGCATATTTCAGGCCGAGAATCTGGGTGTGACCTTGGCGGGGGTCTACGGACACGAGCAACGGCATATCCGGAGCGAGCAGTTCAGGTGGCTTACGAGACTAATCGCCCCAATCCAGAGCGAGCCGAAAGGCTTTTTTGATGACAACGGCCAATGTCTATCTAGGGCTAAAGAAGTGATGGTGAGGTATTCAGGCGCCTTTAAACGGCTTGTCCTCGAGGCGAAGACTAACAGTTATGATGACCATGTGGGAAGCGTTGGCGCAACCCACTTGAGTCCAGTCAGATGGGCGCCTTACGATCCGCTACCTGGTTCTCCTTTCCCTAAATGAAGCTCGTTGCATGCATAAGGTGGTGTAACTGGAAGGCGATCCTTATGCTGCTCGGCACGCTTGTTTGGATTCAGGCAAACGGCAGGGATGCCGTCATCGACAGCGAAACTCTTGGCATGATACGGAAGTATCCTGGAGGAAGGTTTCCCGGATCTAGCAGGTATGAGTTATCTATTAAAAGTATTTTTCCGTCTGCGCTTGGGGCTAATGATATCTGCATATTAGTCGCTTATAGCGCTGCAGAAAATCCCGCCCGGTCGATCGATGTTCTTTTCGCCTTTCGAAAGACAAAGGACTGCGTGGAAATGATTGAGGACGTCGCTCTTTTTGGAGGTTGCAGCACGACTGAAGTGGCCGAGGTGCGCGTGGCTATTCGTGAGCAGATTCTGCCATCTGGCCCCATGTTTTTGACTTACGTCGATAAAACATCCGACACTACGTATGCTACCACCTTTGTGACCGATGCCCGCCCCCTTGGAGGTTGTGGGGCGGATGTTAATTTGGTCCGTTGTAAATCCAGCGGGAAGCTCAAGGTTACTAGCAAGAAGGTATTCAAACGGTAACCCGCCAGCGAGAGGTGGGATAGTACCGATTCAAGCCGAAGCGTATACGCCGGGCGAACAGCCAAGTTGATAGAACGAGGCTGTTTGGATTGGCTGCCTACGCCCCCAGGGGCTTCCGTCGCCGTGCCTCCGGCGTTCTATCTTGAATCCCGCGCGAAGGCCTCGGCGAAGTAGGTCAGGATGAGGTCGGCCCCGGCGCGCCGGAGGGCGATGAGCGACTCGTCGCGCGCCGCGCGCAGGTCGAGCCAGCCCTGGGCCGCCGCCGCGGCGATCATCGCGTACTCGCCCGACACCTGGTAGGCGGCGAGGGGCAGGTCGGTCGCGCCCCGAAGGTCGCGGAGGATGTCCAGGTAGGGGCCGCCCGGCTTGACCATCAGGAGGTCGGCGCCCTCGGCGGCGTCCAGCAGGGCCTCGCGGATGGCCTCTCGGCGGTTGGCGGGGTTCATCTGGTAGGTTGCCTTGGAGATGGGGGCCTCGCCCGCCTTGCGCGCGCTGCCCACCGCGTCGCGGAACGGGCCGTAGTAGGCCGAGGCGTACTTGGCCGAGTAGGCGAGGATGCCGGTGCCGGCATGGCCGGCGGCGTCGAGCGCCCGGCGGATGGCCCCGACGCGCCCATCCATCATGTCGGACGGCGCCACGAAGTCCGCGCCGGCCCGGGCGGTGAGGACCGCCATCTTGGCCAGCACTTCGACTGTGCGGTCGTTGTCCACATCGAGGCCGTTGGACGTCAGGAGGCCGTCGTGGCCGTGCGTCGTGTAAGGGTCCAGGGCGATGTCCGCGAAGACCACCGTCCCCGGCGACCCCGCCTTGGCCGCCTGGATGGCGCGGAGGGCGAGCGCGTTCGGGTTCAGGGCCTCGACGCCGTCGTTGGACTTGCGGCTGGGGTCCACCTTGGGGAAGAGGGCCACGCCGTGGATGCCGAGGGACGCCAACTCGGCGCACTTGGCGCCAAGCTGGGCGAGGGGGGTGCGGACAAGCCCGGGCAGGGAAGGGATGGGCTCCGGCGCGGCCGCCTCGGTCACGAAGAGGGGCTGGATCAGGTGCCGGGGAGCCAGGTCGGTCTCGGCCAGCATCGCGCGGATGCCCGCGGTCGCCCGCAGGCGGCGAAGTCGGATGGGAAGCTCGTGCGACACCCCCACAAAATGGCCGAACCTAATGCCCGGGAAAAGGTCAAAGTCCCATGCCCCGCCTCTTCCTCGCCCTGCTCGCCGCCGTTTCCGCTCTTGGCGCCGCGACCGACCTCCCCCCGCCGTCCCTGCCCGCCGACCCGTCCAAGGGTATCAAGGAGGGGTGGACCCTCCTCGTGTTCCCCGATACCCAGAACTACGCCAAGTACGCCAAGAACCAGCCGAACTTCGACCGCGTCTGCCGATGGGTGTCGGAGAACCGCGAGGCCTGGCGCATCGGATTCGCCCTGCATCAGGGCGACATCGTGGAGCAGAATGACATCGCCACCGGGGGAGGTCAGGGCGGGGGCGACCAGAACTCCGAATCCCAGTGGGCCAGCGCGCGGCGCGCTCTCGACCTCCTCGGCGGCAAGATTCCCCTCGCCTTCGCCACCGGCAACCATGACTACGGCCCCCGCGCCGCGGAGAATCGCAACAGCCGATTCCCGACTGTCTTCCCCCTGAATTGGAATCCCCGCACGCTCCCCCTCGCCCAGGGCGGCACGCTCGTCGAGACTGCCCCCAATGCCTTCGGCGTGCACACCCTCGAGAACGCCGTCTTCGAGCATCGTCCGCCCTTTGGACGTCCCCTCCTCGTCGTCGCCCTCGAGTGGGGCCCGCGCAAGGCCGTTGTCGACTGGGCCCGCGAGGTCCTTGCCCGACCCGCCTACGCCAACCACCTCGGCATCCTGCTCACGCACAGCTACATGAAGCCGAACAACGAGCGCTCCGGCCAGAATGAGACCCGCCCGCGCGTCCCAGGCAACCCCCACAACTACGGCACGGGCAAAGGTGGCGACACCCATGACGGCGAGGGTCTCTGGAACGCTCTCGTTAAGGAAGCTCCCCAGGTCGAGCTCGTCTTCAGCGGCCACGAGATGGGCGCGCATGTCGGCTACCGGGTGGACAAAGCCAAGGCCGGCCACGACGTCCATCAGATGCTCTTCAACGCCCAGGGCCTCGGCGGCGGCTCCTTCGAGAAAGGCAACGGCGGCGACGGCTGGATCCGCCTCCTCACCTTCGAGCCCGACGGCCGCACCGTCTCCGTCCGCACCTTCTCCCCCATGAAGCTCGACGAGGGGAAGTCCCCTTGGTGGAACCATCCCCGCTGGAATTTCACGCTGAAGCTGACGCGCTGATGGGTTTCCTGCGAAACTGGCTGGATCGCATGCTCTACGCGGGAAGCAGGCATCCCCGCGCCTGCGACCGCCTCGCCCTCGACTGCGCCCTCGATCTCATGCGCCCCGAGGTCAGGCAAAAGGTCGAGGGCCAGCTCGCGGTGATTGACGCCTGGCAGACGACGCCCGATGGAAAACGCACCGCGCTTTACTCCCGCCAACGCAACCGCAGCGGCTGGTCGCCCGAGGAATTGATCGACGCGGACCTCTCTCGGGCCGATTGGCCCGGACGGTCGCGCGATTCGGACGGCGCCCATCTCTTCTGCACCCTGCGCTTCTCCTCTCGGAGCCAGCCATCCAACGTCTATTCGGCCGACGTTTTCTTCTTCGGCGGCCGACTCTTCAATATCGACTGGTCCGCCAATGCCCATCCTATCTCCCCTTCCGGTCTCCAGCTCGTCGAGGCCGCGGCCAATCCGAACAGCCCGCTCCGGCGAAACTAGAGAGCAAGTCGGTGACCGGTGACAGGTGACCGGTGCGAGAACTCGCTCCGCTCATTGCCTGAGAAGGGGATTAAAAGGACGAAGCGATGAAGTGTTCTACTATCGGTCACCTGTCATTGGTCACCAGTAGCTTTGCCTCTTCCCATCCCCTATTCCCCCGAACCCTATCCCCCGCCCTCAGCCGATCAGCCATTCAGTCATCAAGCCAACCGCTATTCAGCTAGTTAGCTAACCCGCTATCCCGCTGGAGAGCTAGCAGGCTGGAGAGCTAGCAAGCTAGTGAGCTAGAGAGCTAATGAGCCATATTCCCGTGCCCCTGTGCCCCCGTGCCCCTGTGCCCCTCGGGCCGGTGACCCAGTCACCGGCCCTGTGCCAACCTGTCCCGTCCGCCGCCCTTGTCCCACCCCTGGCGGGGGTATTCGGCCCCGATTTATCGATAATACGGGGACCTTGCCCGGGTCCCCCCTTGGCACACGCCCTGCACCTAGGAGGGCAAACCACAACCCAACCCAAGACCCACTACCACCATGGCTAAGATTCTCGGCATCGACCTCGGCACGACCAACTCGTGCATGGCCGTTCGCGACGGCGCGGAAAACGTCGTCATCCCCAACAGCGAGGGCGGGCGCACGACGCCCTCCGTCGTCGCCTTCGCCAAGAACGGCGACGTCCTGGTCGGCCAGGCGGCCAAGCGCCAGGCCGTGACCAACCCGAAGAACACCATCTTCTCCGCCAAGCGCCTCATCGGCCGCAAGTTCTCCGAGCTCCGCTCCGTCGTCGCCAAGCTCCCCTACAAGGTCGTCGAGGGCAAGAACGGCGACGCCGCCATCGAGTGCACCGTCGCCGGCGAGACCCGCACCTTCACGCCCCAGGAAATCGCCGCCAAGGTCCTCGCCAAGCTCAAGGCCGACGCCGAGGCCTACCTCGGCGAGACCATCACCCAGGCCGTCATCACCGTCCCGGCCTACTTCAACGACGCCCAGCGCCAGGCGACCAAGGACGCCGGCACCATCGCCGGACTCGAGGTCCTGCGCATCATCAACGAGCCCACCGCGGCCTCGCTCGCCTACGGCCTCGACCAGAAGAAGGATGAGAAGATCGCCGTCTACGACCTCGGTGGCGGCACGTTCGACGTCTCCATGCTCGAGATCGGCGACGGCGTCTTCGAGGTCCGCGCCACCAACGGCGACACCGAGCTCGGCGGCGACAACTGGGACGAGCGCCTCATCCAGTGGCTGGCCGACGGCTTCAAGGCCGAGCACGGCATCGACCTGACCAAGGACGCCATGGCCCTCCAGCGCCTCAAGGAGGAGGCCGAGAAGGCCAAGATCGCCCTCTCGTCGTCCAACTCGGTCGACATCAACCTGCCCTTCATCACGGCCGACGCCTCCGGGCCCAAGCACCTCAACGTCACCCTCTCCCGCGCCCAGATGGAGAAGGTCTGCGACGACCTCTTCGAGCGCACCCGCAAGCCCTTCGAGGCCTGCCTCAAGGACGCCGGCCTCAGCATGAGCCAGGTCGACGAGCTCGTCCTCGTCGGCGGCATGACCCGCATGCCCAAGGTCGTCGAGATCGCCAAGTCCCTCGCCGGCAAGGAGCCCCACAAGGGCGTCAACCCCGACGAGGTCGTCGCCATCGGCGCCGCCATCCAGGGCGGCGTCCTCAAGGGCGACGTCAAGGACGTGCTCCTGCTCGACGTCAGCCCGCTCACCCTCTCCATCGAGACCAACGGCGGCGTCGCCACCCCGATGATCGAGCGCAACACCACCATCCCGACCAAGAAGTCCCAGGTCTTCTCCACCGCGGCCGACAACCAGCCCCAGGTCGACATCGTCATCCTCCAGGGCGAGCGCCCCATGGCCAAGGACAACAAGCAGCTCGGGACCTTCCGCCTCGACGGCATCGCCGCCGCCCCCCGCGGCATGCCCCAGATCGAGGTGACCTTCGACATCGACGCCAACGGCATCCTCCACGTCTCCGCCAAGGACAAGGGCACGGGCAAGGAGCAGAAGATCACCATCAGCGGCTCCTCCGGCCTCTCCAAGGAGGAGGTCGACAAGCTCCGCAAGGAGGCCGAGCTCCACGCCGACGAGGACAAGAAGGCCCGCGACCGCGCCGAGGCCCGCAACCAGCTCGACTCCCTCGTCTTCCAGGTCGAGTAGCAGTTCAAGGACCACGGCGACAAGTTCCCCGGCGACTCCAAGGCCGAGACCGAGAAGGCCGTCGCCGCCGCCAAGGAGACCCTCGCCAACCGGGAGGCCGAGGCCGACGCCCTGAAGTCCGCCCTCGAGGCCCTCTCCAAGGCTGTCGAGCCCGCCGCCCAGGCCCTCTACCAGGCCGCCGCCCAGTCCGCCCAGGGCGGCGCCGCCGAGCAGCCCTCGGCCGACGCCCCCAAGTCCGCCAAGAAGGGCGACGGCAAGGTGGTCGACGGCGACTTCGAGGTTGTCGACGACGGCAAGAAGTGAGCTTGCCCGGCGGTCCGGCGCCCTCCGACAGGAGGGCGCCGCCCTCGGCCATCAGGGCGCCCGGAAGACCATCCAGACAAAGCCCTCGGCCGGCAGCGTGACCTGCACGCGCGCCCGGCGCTGGGCGTCGAGGCGCAGGGTTTGGCGAGGCCCGTCCTCGCCCAGCTGGGCGACGCAGGTCTCGCTCAGGCCCGCGTAGTGAAGGGGGACGAGGATCTCGCGCGTCATCGGCTTCGCGGTGGGGTTGAAGGCGACCAGCATCGCGCGCTCGGGGAGCTTGGGATTGACGTGCACCGCCCCGTCCCAGTCCACCCCGTCGGCCCGGCGCAGGTGCACGAGGTCGCTCTCGAGGATGGCGCGGTGGCGCTTGTACCAAGCCACCGTCTCGCGGACCATCTCGCGCGTGCGCGGCGTGTCGAAGAGCCGCGGGCCGCGATAGCAGGCCTGCACCCCGAAGGCCAGGTTCGAGAGCATCATGCGCCGATAGTGGTCCAGGTGGGTGTCGAGCGGCTCGATCGTCGCCGCGGCGCCACCGCCGTGGTACTGGCTGAGCGGCACGAACATCCAGCCCATGCTCGGGGTCCGGCTCCAGGTGCCGTCGAAGATGTTCTGGCGCGTGTGGATCACCTGCTGCGCCCTTGGCAGCGACCAGTTGACCTCCCGGTAGCCCATGCCGCACTTGCTGGAGCCGCCGAGGAAGTAGTAGTCGGGCACATTGAGGTAGATGCCCTCGCCCCGGCACCAGCGGTAGAAACCGTCGATGATCCGCCACTGCGCCCATTGCGAGTCGTCGAGCCCGCGTTGGAGCGGAGGGCGGGGGGTGACATCCCAGTCGCCCGGATAGGACCCGTCGTGCTCGAAGACCGAGAAGCCGGTCTCGGCGTGGAGTTTGTGGATCTTGCGGAAATAATCCACGCCCCAGGCGCTGGTCAGGGCGGGCGCGTTCCCGAAGGTCGTGCTCTCGCCGGGCGCCGGGACCACGTCGTTCCCGCCCCCGACGCGTCGGCTGGAGAGCAGGGAATAGGTCCCGAGGTCGACGCCCTTCGAGCGCGCGTAATCCGCGACCTCACGCCAGGAGGCCAGGTGGGCTGGTTGCTCGTTCTCGGCGTTGAAGCCCGAGCCGAAGGAGAGGATGACCATCTCGAAACCCACTTCCGCCGCCTCGTCGATGGCCTGGCGCACGCGCTTGGGGTCGTTGCTCAGCAGGTGGTGCATCAGCGGGTTCTCCGTCACCCACGGGGCAAGCGTGCGGTAGAGCTTGCGGCGAGACAGGCCCCGGCGCTCCTGCTCGGTGCTGTCTTGCACGAGGACAAAGGCCCGGAAGGATTCGAAGGTGCCGCCGGGCGCGACCTGCTGCGCCGGCCCGCGGAAGGGCCCGATGCGGAGGAGGCAGAGGCTCTTGAGCAGGTAGTTGACCTGGCTGGTGAAGCTTGGGTCGGGCTCCCAGCGCACCGCGTGGCGATTCGCCTGCTCCCAGTTGAAGGAGCCGAAGGCCTGATCGGTCTCGGCCTCGAGGCAATTCGGCTCGGGCAGCGGGAGCGGCGGGCGGTGCTCGACATGGTTGGAGGCCTCGACCACGGCGAGCAGCTCCGAGTTGAAGCGATCGACGGTCAGCGTCTCCGCGGAGTCGTTGTGCACGGTGATCCACTTGGACCAAGCCGGAAGCCCGTCGTAGAGCTCGAGGTGCACCGAGACCCTGAAGGCCGGCTTGGCGGGCGCGGCGCCGGCGAGCGGTTGCTCCTGATCGTACACGGCGAGGGCGATTATGCGCGAACGCCCCCACTCCCCGGTTTCCCCGTCGTGGTCGCCGGCTCCGCCTTCCCGACTCGTCTTCCCGATGCGCACCGTGGCCGGCTTGCCCCAGCCGGGGGACCGCGGGGTGCGTCCGAGGGACACCCAGCGGCCGGGCTCGGCGTGGTCAGCCAGCTCCCAGACCAACGCGTCGGTCCCCAGGGTGACCCGCAGCCGGTAGGTCCGGGCAAGGTCGAGGCCGCCGTCCGCCGCGGCGAAGGCCTTGGCGCTGACCAGGTTTTCGCTCCCGCCGACCCCGAGGCTGGCGTGGCCGTGCTTACCGCGGTCGCCAGGCCTCAGCGCGACGCGCGCCACCGTGCCGTCGGTGAAAACCACCGCGAGGCCCGGCCCCCAGCCCGACCCGGCATCGGTGCCGGGCGAGAGCGTGAGCTCCAGTTGTCCCGTCCCGGGAGGCAGCGGGCGCTCCGCGTAGCAATGGACATTGCCCGGGGCGTAGATCTCGCCGACCTTGCCCTCGTTGGTGAAGCTGATGCGCTCGTCCTTGGCCGAGGCACGGATGACCCAGGCCTTGTCCAGGACGGCGAGGTCATCGGCCCACAGCCTCTTCCGCTCGACTCCGGTCGCCGCGATGTCGGTGGGCGCGAAATCCAGCCGCGCATAGACACCCTTTGGCGGCCAGGCGGCGCCGGCCTCGTGCGGTCGCACGCGCTTCCAGGCCATGCGCTCCCTGGGCTGGCCGAGCTCGACGTTGACCAGGCGCATCGCCTTGGGATCCGCGCGCATCGAGGCGAGCCACTCGGGCGTCAGGTAGGCTTGGTTGGGCTGGCCGACCAGGCCGCCGATGGCGTGCTCGCGCCCGTTGATCGTGACCGTGCCCTCGGGTCGCGTGGCGCGGAGGAGCGAGCGGCCGTTCATCAGGTCGTCGACGGCGACAGTCGCGCAGCCTGACTTGAGGCGGATGACGCGTCGCACCAACCCATTGTCCATCGTCAGCGTCTCGCCCTCCGCACTAACGCGTGCGGTGGCCTTGAAGGAGGCGGGGTCGACCAACCAGTCCTTCTCGAGCCGGTAGGTCTCGGGCGGCAGGGCGGCGAGACTGGCTCCGATGAGGGCGAGGACCAGGGGTGGTAAGTTCATCTGCCTGCAACAGGCTAGCCACGATTGTGTTCCCCACCCGAGCCGCGGAATCTTGCGTTGTCGCTTGTCTAGGCATGGGGCAGGGGCTACCACTTCCTCGTCCATGCCCAGCGTCTCCGAAGACCTCTTTGCCCGCGCCCAGACGATGATCCCCGGCGGGGTCAATTCGCCCGTGCGGGCCTTTCGCTCGGTCGGAGGAACCCCGTTTTTCACCGTCAAGGCCGACAAGGCTCGCCTGACCACCGCCGACGGCAAGGAACTGATCGACTTCGTCCTGACGTGGGGCCCCGCCATCCACGGTCACAACGACCCCGAGATCCGCGCCGCCCTCGCCGCCGCCCTCGAGAACGGCGTCAGCTTCGGCACCCCCAACCCCCTCGAGGTCGAGATGGCCGAGCTCCTCCTCGCCTGCTTCCCGGCGGTCCGCAAGGTGCGCATGACCAACAGCGGCACCGAGGCCACCATGTCCGCCATCCGCCTCGCCCGCGGCTTCACCGGACGTCCCAAGATCATCAAGTTCTCCGGCTGCTACCACGGCCACGTCGACTCCCTCCTCGTCAAGGCCGGCTCGGGCGCCCTCACCCAGGGCAATCCCGACTCCGCCGGCGTCACCCCGGGCACCGCGGCCGACACCCTCGTTGTCGAGTACAACAACCTCGCCTCGGTCGAGGCCGCCTTCGCCGCCAACCCCGGCGCCGTCGCCGGCGTCATCCTCGAGCCCTATCCCGCCAACGTCGGCCTCATTCTCCCCGACCCGGGCTTCCTCGCCGGCCTCCGCGCCCTCTGCACCCGCGAGGGCGCCGTCCTCATCTTCGACGAGGTCATGACCGGCTTCCGTCTCTCCCTCGCCGGCACCCAGGGCCTGCACGACGTCGTCCCCGACCTCGTCTGCATGGGCAAGATCATCGGCGGCGGCCTCCCCGTCGGCGCCTTCGGTGGCCGGGCCGACATCATGGACCGCCTCGCGCCCCTCGGCCCCGTCTACCAAGCCGGCACCCTCAGCGGCAACCCCCTCGCCATGGCCGCCGGCCTCGCCGCCGTCCGCAAGCTCCGCCGGGACAATCCCTACGCGCGCCTCGACGCGCTCGGACGTCGCGTGCGCGACACCCTCCTCGGCGCCGCCAAGGCCAAGGGCGTCGCCCTCCAAGTCCCCCAGGTCGGCTCGATGTTCTCCCTCTTCTTCAACGAACAGCCGGTCCGCAATTACGACCAGGCCGTCGCCTCCCATGGCGACCTCTACCGCAAGGTCTTCCGACACGCCCTCGACGCCGGGGTCTACCTCGCGCCCTCGCCCTACGAGACCGCCTTCCTGTCCACCGCCCACGAGGGCGCGGACATCGACCGCGCCTGCGAGGTGCTCGACGCCGCCGTGCGCGCCCTCTGACCATGCCCACCACCGCCTTCATCGGAGCCGGCCGCATGGCCTCCGCCATGGCCCGCGGCCTCCTTCGTTCCGGCACGGCCAAGCCCGCCCAGCTCGCCTGCATCGGCGGCGCCGGCACATCCTCGCTCCAGCTCTCCCAGGAACTTGGCATCCGTCTCGCCAGCTCGCCCCAAGCCCTGCTCGAGGTGGTCGAGACCGTGGTCGTCGCCTGCAAGCCCCAGGTCTTCGCCGCTCTCGACCCCGCCTACGGCTCGCTCGCCCAAGGCAAGCTTATCGTCTCCGTCCTAGCCGGCACCCGCCTCGACCGCCTCCGCGCCTTCTTCCCCCGTGCCCGCGCCCTCGTGCGCGTCATGCCTAACACGCCCGGCGCGATCGGACAAGGCATATCCGCGTGGACCTCTCTGGCTCCCCTCGAGGACGCCGACCGCGATCGGCTCGCCCGCCTGCTCGCCGGCCTCGGCGATTCCGTCGAGGTGCCCGAGTCCCAGCTCGACGCTGTCACGGCCGTCAGCGGCAGCGGCCCCGGCTTCTTCTTCGAGTTCCTCGCCGCCTACGAGCGCGGCGCCATCGCGCTCGGCCTCGAGCCCGAGCTCGCCCGCCGGCTCATCCGCACGACCTTTGTCGGTTCGCTCGCGCTGGCCGACGCCACGGGCGAGCCTCCCGCCCGCCTCCGCGACCAGGTGACCTCCCCCAACGGCACCACGCGCGCCGGTCTCGACGTCCTCCAGGGCGCCCATCTCGACGACCTCGTCGCCCTCGCCCTCGAGGCCGCGCGCGACCGGGCGAGGGAGCTAAGCCGATAGAAGGGGAATAGGGGGCCGGGGGACCAGGGGGATGGCAGCATGCATCACGGGATGCGCCGTCCGGTCTCCTTGCATCCCGCCGTAATTCTCCTTCCTCCAATTTCGAATCTCCTGGCCCCTATTCCACTGGTCCCCCATTACCCCATCCCCCATTCCCCTATTCCCCTTGCACGCATGCCGCTCACCCTCCGTCCCTCCGCCGAGCGCGGCCACTTCGACCACGGCTGGCTGAAGACCTGGCATAGCTTCAGCTTCGCCGATTACCACGATCCCGCCCACATGGGCTTCCGGTCGCTCCGGGTGATCAACCAGGACATCGTCGCGCCCGGCCAGGGCTTCCCCATGCACAGTCACCGGGACATGGAGATCTTCAGCTATGTCGTCGAGGGCGCGATCGAGCACCGCGAAAGCATGGGCAACCACGCCCGCGTCGTCCCCGGGCAGATCCAGGTCATGGGCGCCGGCAGCGGTGTCCGTCACAGCGAATACAACCCGCTGCCCGACCGCCCCATGCAGATCCTTCAGGTCTGGATCCTCCCCGAAAAGACCGGCCTCCCTCCCTTCTACGCCGAGTGGAGTCCCGCGACCGAGCAGCGCGCCGCCCCCAAGGCCCTCATCCTTTCCCGCGATGGACGCGAGGGGTCGGCCCGTCTCCGCCAGGACGCCGATGTCTACCGCCTTCTCGCGCCCGCCGGCGCCAGCCTGATCCACGAGCTCCGTCCCGGCCGCGGGATGTGGATCCAGGTCATCCGGGGTGAGGTTGAGTTGGATGGACATCGCCTCGGGCCCGGGGACGGTGCCTCGACCGAGACAGCCGGCCTCCACAACCTCAAGGTAGTGAAGGACGCGGAAGGCCTCCTGTTTGACCTCGCCTGAATTGGACATTAGTGCATCTTCTGACACGTATGAAAACCGCCACCACCATCGTCGCCTCCCTGCTCGGGCTGATGTTCATCGTCTTCGGACTGAACTTCTGGCTCAAGTTCGCCCCTGTGCCCATGCCTCCCGAGGGCACCCCTGCGTACAACTTCCTCGTCGCCATGGCAGGCTCCGGCTACCTGGCCACGGTGAAGGTCATCGAGGTGCTCGGCGGCGTCGCCCTCCTCATCCCCCGCTTCCGCCGCCTGGGCATCATCCTGATCGCCGCGGTGGTCTTCAACATCGCGACCTTCCACGTGGCCTTCTTCGGCTGGGGCAGCCTGGTCGACGTCAAGGTGCTCTTCGCCATCGCCGCCACCCTGTTCCTTGTCCGCATGCACGCCCTTTGCAGCTGCCTCTGCGGCTGCGGCACCTGCAACTGCGAGGGCACCGGCTGCTGCAACAGCGGCTCCTGCGGCTCGTCCGACAAGGCCGAGTCCAAGGGCGGCTGCTGCGGCGGTAACTGATCCCCGGCGCCTGAACCGAGGGCCGGCGGGAAACCGCCGGCCCTCTTGCTTGACACGTCTCCAAATACATTCAATAGTTTGAATATATGGTTCAGGCCATCGATCCCAAAGTCCTCCGACGCTGCGGCGCCGCCCTGCGGACGCTCGCCCATCCGGAGCGGCTGCGCCTCGTCGAGTCGCTCGAGCGCGGCCCCAGGTCGGTCGGCGAGCTGACCGAGAGCCTGCGCCGTCCCCAGGCCACCGTCAGCCAGCATCTGATGCGCCTCCGCGCCCACGGCCTGGTCAAGGCCGACCGGCGGGGCAGGGAGGTCCGCTACGCCATCGCCCAGCCTGGCTGCCTTTCCATCCTGGGCTGCATCCGCACCCACTTCGCGAAGGTGCGCTGACGCCCTATCAAGTCCCTAAGTCTCTAAGTGCCTAAGATCCTAAGTATCCAAGTCCCTTCATCCCTTTAATCCCTCCGCAACCTCCGCCCCCTTTCTTTCCTCCCTCCCCCTATGTCCCAGCCCAACTCCCCCCGTATCCTCATCATCGGCGGCGTCGCCGGCGGCGCCTCCGCCGCCACCCGCGCCCGACGCATGAACGAGCGCGCCTCGATTGTCATGCTCGAGAAGGACGGCTATGTGTCCTTCGCCAACTGCGGCCTGCCCTACCACATCGGCGGGGCCATCCAGGACCGGGCCAAGCTTCTCGTGGCCAAGCCCGAGATGTTCCGCAAGCGCTTCAACATCGATGTCCGTGTCCGCCACGAAGCCCTTGCCATCGACCGCGCGGCCAAGGTTGTCCGCATCCGCGACCATGCCAAGGGAATCGAGTACGACGAGCCCTACGACAAGCTCATCCTTGCCCCCGGCGCCGCCCCGCTCGTGCCCGACCTCCCCGGCGTCCGCGCCCCTGGCGTCCATTCCCTCCGCAACATCGAGGACATGGACCGCATCCTCGCCGACCTCCCCGGCGTCCGCCGCGCCGCCGTTGTCGGGGGCGGCTTCATCGGCCTCGAGGTCGCCGAGCAGCTGCGCGAGCGCGGGCTCGAGGTGAGCCTCGCCGACCGCAATGCGCAGGTGCTGACGCCCCTCGATCCCGAGATGGCCGAGCGCCTGCGCCGCGAGCTGCTCGCCCACGGCGTCAAGGTCCACCTTGGCTCCGGGCTGGCGGCGGTAGAGACCGATGCCAAGGGCCGCGCCTCCGGCGTGCGCCTCGAGAACGGCTCTGTCATCCCCGCCGAGCTGGTCATCCTCGGCCTCGGCGTGCGTCCGTCCAACCGGCTGGCGGTCGAGGCCGGGCTCGACATCGGGCTGGGCGGCGGGGTTCGGACCGACGCCTTTCAGCGGACGAATGATCCCGACATCTATGCGGTCGGCGACGTGGCGGAGTATGCGCTTGGCGCAACCGGCGGCCGGGGGCGCATCCCCCTCGCCGGCATCGCCAACCGCACCGGCCGCCTTGCCGGCGAGCACGCCGTCACCGGCAAGTCCGCCCCCGCGCCCGCGGCCTGGGGCACCGCCATCCTCAAGGTCTTTGGCGTCGCCGCCGGCCTCACCGGCGACTCCGTGAAGTCCGCCCAGGCCCGCGGTCTCGACGCCCGGGCCATCCACATCACCGCCAACCACCACGCCGGCTACTACCCCGGTGCCCAGTCCCTGACCTTCAAGCTCGTCTACGAGGCTGGCACCGGCCGCATCCTCGGCGCCCAGGCCTTCGGAGGCGCCGGCGTCGACAAGCGTCTGGACATCATCGCCTCGCTCCTGCACTTCCGCGGCACGGTCGCCGACCTCGCCCAGGTCGACCTCGCCTACGCCCCGCCCTTCGGCTCGGCCAAGGACGCCGTTCACCTGGCGGCCTTTGCCGCGCTCAACGACCTCGGGGGGCATGCCCCTGTCGCTCCGGTCGACGCCAACCTGGCGGGCTTCCAGGTGGTCGACGTGCGCGACGCCGATGAGCGCGCCGAGCTTCCCCTCGCAGGCGCCCCGCACGCCATCGCCATCCCGCTCAATGAGCTCCGGACCCGGGCCGTCGAGCTGGATCGGACCCGCCCGACGGTTGTCGCCTGCCACAGCGGGCTTCGCGCGCACGTCGCCACCCGGCTCCTGCGCGAGCTGGGCTTCGACGCCCGCAACCTCTCCGGCGCGGCCTCCCTGCGCGACCTCGCCCTGAACCGGCCCTCCGCCGCCCCCGCGTCGCGGGCCTCCGCCTGCTCGGCCACCAAGCCCTGCGGCGCGCCCGGCGCGACCATCGCCTCCGATTCCCATGACGAGCTTCATCCCCGCAACGTCCTCGCCGAGGCCGCCGCTGGCGCCCTGCTTCTCGATGTCCGTTCTCCCGCCGAGTACCGCTCGGGGCACGTCGAGGGGGCCGTCAACCTGCCGCTCGACCAGCTCAAGCCCGGCGCGGTCAAGGCGCTGATGGGCGGTCGCGAGGACGGCGTCGTCCTCCTGCTCTGCGCCGCCGGCGGGCGCGCCCGCACCGCCGCCAAGCGACTCGAGGGCTCGGGAGTCAGGTCCGTGGTCGTCGCGGGCGGCACCAACGCCTGCGTCGGCGCCGGGCTTCCCATCCGTAAACTCAAGGGGGCCATGATCTCCATCGAGCGACAGGTCCGCATCGGGGCCGGCCTGATGGTCGCCGCCGGCGTCGCCCTCGGGGCCTCGGTCCATCCCGGCTTCTACGGACTCAGCGCGTTCGTCGGCTGCGGCCTCGTCTTCGCCGGCGTGACCGACTTCTGCGGCATGGGCCTGCTGCTCGCCCGTATGCCCTGGAATCGCTGAGCCCTCCTACTCTCCGAGGTTTTCTCGCAGCCAGTCGCCCGGCGCCATCAGCCTCATGCCGTAGACCGTCGGCCCCAGGCGCCCTCGGAAATCCGCCTGGTCGAGGGTGAGCAGGATCTCGCAGCGGGCGGCCAGCGCACTGATCAAGACCGGCCTGTCCTTCGCCGCGGTGAGCACCAGCGGCCGGTCCAGGACGAACTCGGTTCGGATGACCTTGAGCCGCGGGACAAGTCTTTGCCAGGCCCGGGCGCCGGATGAGCCAAGGACGGGCAGGTTGCGTTCCACCTCGGCGAGGCACCACTCCGAGGTCACGAGTTCGAGCCTGTCCTGACCTCGTCCCGCGAACAGGGAACGGGAGGCCCCTCGACGCGAGCCGCAGGCTGCCAGCAGGACGCTGGAATCCAGGAAAACCCGCACGGTCCAGCGCTTACTTGTCTCCCTTGGGTCGTTTCCTGCGCAGCGCGGCCATGTCCGCCTCGTCGCGCCGGATCCAGGATTGGATGCGTGCCTTGGGGATCGCGCGCGCCTTCGCGATATCCCCCGCCTTCAGCCCGCTGAGCGCCTGCTGCGCGGGCACGAGCGGGATGATCTGATGCGGACGGAGCAGGAGGCCGTCCGCGGTCACCTCGGCCACGAGGACCTGGTCGGGAGCCAGCCCGAGCTGTCGGCGCAGCTTGGCCGGCACCGTCAAGGTGCCGCGGCTGCTGAGCGTCAGGATTTCGGGCATGGGCAACAGATTGCTGAAATTCCGTATTTCTGCAACTTGGGATTCGGGTGCTTGTCGCATCCCGTCATGCTTGGGGGGAGGGGTGGCTCGGCGAGCGCCCCTATTTCTCAGGCTTGGCTGGGTGCTTTCACCCGAGGTGATTACCCCGGGTGCCGCCCTCAGGCCCGGTTGATCGCGCTGACCAGGGCCCGGAGGCCGGCCAACTCGATGTTGGGGTCGACGCCGCAGCCCCAGACCATCCGTCCCTCCTTGGTCTGAATGGAGACGTAGGCGGCGGCCGAGGATTCCTCCCCGCTGGAAAGGGCGTGCGAGCGGTAGTCGCTCAGGGTGAAGTCGACCCATCCCTGGGCGAGCAGGGCGTGGACGAAGGCGCTGATGGGGCCGTTGCCCTCGCCCTTGAGCACGCTGCGGTCGCCGTTCCAGGAAACCTCGGCCCGGATGAGGACCTTGTCCTTCCCCAGGGGGTCGGAGTCGAAGGCGTGCAGCTGGAGGGGGGAGGCGAGGTTGACGAATCCGCGGCGGAACTCGGCGAGGATCTCCTCCGGCGAGAGCTCCTTGCCCAGCTTGTCGGCCACGGCGCCGACCTGGTTGCCGACCTCGGGATGCATCTTCTTGGGCAGGTCGTAGCCGAACTTGCTGTCGAGGATGTAGGCGACGCCGCCCTTGCCGCTCTGGGAGTTGATGCGGATGATCGCCTCGTACGACCTCCCGATGTCCCTCGGGTCGAGGGTCAGGTAGGGCACGTCCCACAGCGCGCCGGCGCCCCCCTTGGCGCGCCGGTCCATCCCCTTCTTGATCGCGTCCTGGTGCGAGCCCGAGAAGGCGGTGAAGACGAGGTCGCCCGCGTAGGGGTGCCGCTCGGGCACGGTCATGCGGGTCGTGCGCTCGTAGACCTCGCGGATGCGGGGCAGGTCGGACAGGTCGAGCCCGGGGTCGATGCCGTGGGAGAAGAGGTTCAGGGCGACCGTCACGATGTCCAGGTTGCCCGTGCGCTCGCCGTTGCCGAAGAGCGTGCCCTCGACGCGGTCCGCGCCGGCCATCAGGCCGAGCTCGGTCGCGGCCACGCCCGTGCCGCGGTCGTTGTGCGTATGCAGCGAGATGATGGCGGCCTTGCGGTCCTTGAGGCGACCGCAGAACCACTCGATCTGGTCGGCGTGGGTGTTCGGGGGGCCGGCCTCCACGGTCAGGGGCAGGTTGAGGATGACGGGCTTTTGGGCCGAGGCCCCCCAGGCGGACGAGACGGCCTCGCAGACCTCGAGGGCGTACTCGGTCTCGGTCAGCACGAAGGTCTCCGGGCTGAACTCGAGCCGCCAGTCGGTCTGCGGGGCGGCCTCGGCCAGCTGGCGGATGAGCTGGGTGGCGCCGACGGCGACGTCGCGCACCTGGTCCTTCGACATCCCGAGGACGATCTCGCGCTGGGCGGGGTTCGTCGGGGTGTACAGGTGGACGATGGCGCGTCGCGCGCCCTTGAGCGACTCGAAGGTCCGGCGAATGAGGTGCTCCCGGGCCTGCACGAGCACCTGCACCGTGACATCGGCGGGGATCAGGTTCTCCTCGATCAGGCGCCGGGTGAACGTGAACTCGGTGTCCGAGGCCGACGGGAAGCCGATCTCGATCTCCTTGAAGCCGATCCGGCAGAGCATCGCGAACATCTCCAGCTTCTCCTCGACGCCCATGGGGATGGCGAGGGACTGGTTGCCATCCCTCAGGTCGACGGAGCACCAGGTGGGCGCTCGGTCGAGGACGGCGTCCGGCCAGCGGCGGTCCTTCAGGGTCACCGTCTGGAAGCGACGGTATTTGCCGGGGGTGGGTTTCATCGTGGAGGTCGTTGTGAGGGGTTAAAACGGAAGAACCCGCCCGGACGATCCGGGCGGGTCCTTCGCTTGGGGCGAGGAGACCCGGATCAGGCGTCCGGCTTGGTCTTGCGAAGGCCCGTGACCCGCTTGCCCTTGAAGTCGCCGCGCTTCTTGAGGAGCTCGACGCGCTCGAAGCGCTTCAGGACGTTGCGCTTGGCGCCGGTGGCGGCGTTACTCTTGAAGCTGGCGTGCTGGGTCATGGCGGAAAAGAGGAAGGGAATGGGTAGGGAGGGGGGGAGGGCAGGGCAAGGAAAAAGGCTTTTGGGAGTGGCGGAGGATTCGGAGGGGGCGGAGGTGGCGGAGGGTGGGGCTGTGGGATGCGAAGCTTGACAGAGTGGTTGGCCCAGGGGGGTGGAGGGATCCAAAGGCTACCAAGGAGGGGCGAATAGCCGGGTGTCGGCCGTGGCATCCGTGAGCTGGATGCTCGCGGGTTCAATTGCCGACAACGCTGCCACGTCTATTCCTCCGCCACCTCCGTAACCTCCGCCACCTCCGCCCCCTGCCTTCGCATCTCCTTCTCAAGGCTTGCCCCCTTTGACGACCCGCGGTCACCCTTGCCTTGTGCGCATCCTCGACCGCTACATCCTGGGCGAGTGGGCCAAGGTCTTCGGGCTTTGCCTGGCAGCGCTCTCCGGCCTGGCGGCGATCTCCATCTCCTACCGCCACGCCCGTGATTTCA
>JBKDBK010000018.1:0-3538 GCA_046315175.1 Opitutia bacterium
TCGAGGTCGAAGGTGGCGCCGGAGGCGACGGTCAGCGCGGCGGCCGAGGCAAGCGAGCCGCCCGAGGCGAGCCGAAGGGTCCCTTCGTTGACAGCGATGGCGCCGGTGGTGGTGACGGCGGACTGCAGGGCGAGCGTGCCGGAACCCGACTTGGTGACCGAGCCGATGCCGCCGAAGCCGGCGCCGGCAAGCGTGGTGGTCCCGGCGGAAGGCGAGAAGGTGACGTTGCCGGGGAGGATGCCGGCGGCGACGGTGAGGGTCTGGTCGGCCGTGCCGCCGACGGTGACGTCCTCGCCCTCGAGCAGGGTGGTCGACTCGCCGTTGAGCAGCCAGTTGGCGGTCGACCCATCCCACGCGCCCGAACCGCCGTTCCAGACAAGGTTGGGCGAGGCGAGAACCACGGAGTAGCCGCTGGCTCCCAGCGTGGGCGTGGCGGAGAAGCGCCCGGCCGTGACGAGGCTGAGGCTGCCGAGACCGGACTGGGAACCGAAGCTGATCAGCTGGTAGGTTCCGGCGGCGATGGCGCCAGCGAGGGTGACGGTGTTGGTGCCGGCAAGCGCAAGCTCGCCGGATCCGAGATTGAGCAGGTCTCCAAGCTCAATGCTGAGATTGGCGGAGTCGACCGACAGCGAGCCGACGGTGAGCGAGGAAGCGGCGCCGTTGGCCAGGGAGATCGCGCCGCCCGAGCTGACGGTGACCGCGCCGGAGAGCGTGCCGGTGCCGGAAAGGGTGGCGCCGGAGGCGACGGAGACAGGGCCGGCGAGGGAGCCGGTGACATTGAGCCCGCCGGCGCTGACCGTGGTGCCGCCGGTGTGGGTGTTGGCGCCGCTGAGCGTCAGGGTACCCGCGCCCACCTTGGTGAGGGCGTTGCCGGTCCCCTCAATGGTGCCGGAGTAGGTCGAGGAGGTGCCAAGAGCGCCGACTTCCCAATTGGCGGCCCGGGACGAGCCGATGACATTGATGCGGCCGCCGGCGCCGGAAAGCTCGCCGATGCGCACGGTGGCGCCGGCGAGGCCGTTCCAGACCAGGGCCCGGTCGGCGCCCGTGCCCTGGAGGACGAACTTAGCCTGGGAGAAGTCGGAGGCGTTGGTCGTGCCGCTGGAATTGGTGGTGCCTGCCTCGCCGCCGAGCCGGTAATTGGTGCCGCCGGTCTGGGTCGTGAAGGTGAGCGTGCCGGTGAAGGCGCTCCAATCGCCCTGCAGCCAGACGGACCGGTTGACGGTCGAGTTGAGGTTGGCCGAGCCCGAGCCCGTCGCGGAGCCGGAATAGATGAGATCGTTGGTGCCCGCCCCGATGAGGGAGGACGTCGTGCCTGCCTGGAGGACGAGGCTGTTGGCGACGACCCGGTTGGCGCCCAGGGGCTGCACCGTGCCGCCCGCGAGGGTGAGCGGGTTGGCCGAGCTGAGGGTGCCGCCCGCGAGGATGAGGGTGGCGCCGGAACCGAGGGTGCCCAGATCCAGGCCACCCTCGGTGAGAGTCAGGGAGGAGGAGAAACCCGAGGTGGCGCCAACGGAGAGGGTGCCCGCTCCGCGCTTGTTGACGGCGGAGGAGCCGGCCAGCGAGGTCACCGTCAGCGTGCGACCGGACGCAACCTGCCAGATCTGGTCGGCGGTGGCGGTGAGCGAGGCGACGCGGAGGTCGCGGGCGGCGGCGAACATGTCGATACCGAGGCCGCCGACGGAAAGGGTGCCGGTGGCGGCGGTGACGTCGACAAGGGAGCTGCCGGTGGTGACGCGGAGACCGCGGACCGAGACGTTGCCGCCAAGCGCGACGGCGCCGGCCTGGGCGAAGGTGCTGCTGAAGAGGAGAAGGTCGCCGGAGCCGGGTGCCGCGCCGCCCCAGGAGGCGGCGTCATTGAGGGCGGAGGTGTTGTCGGACTTGGTCCGGAGAGCGATGGAGGCGTTGGTGGCGACGCCGGCCAGGCCCAGGTTGTAGGAGATGTAGGCGTCGTGCGCGCTCAGGGTGGACTTCCACGCGGTCACCTCGTCGAGCATGCCGTCGAAGACGCGCGGCGCCGTACCTCGGTTCGACCCAAAGTTGATACCCGAGAAAGCCACCGCGGAAGTGCTGGCCGTCACGGCACCGCCGACTTGGACGCCGTTCACGTAGGTGATGAGGGTGGTGGTGGTGCCGTCGCTCGAGAAGGCGTGCTGGGTATGGTGCCATTGCCCCGCGGCCAGGACTTGCGAGACGGCAGCGACCTCACCGACGTAAGAGGTGTACGTGGGGGTGTTGTTGCCGGTGTTTCCAGTACCCCATGAGACATCGAACGTCGAGGTGGTGGTCGACCCGAAAACATAGCGGGATTCAAAGACGTAGTGCCGGGAGGCGTCGCCGGTGGTGGCGGTGTTGTCGGGATCGCGCGCCAGGTAGAACCATGAGCTGATCGTGAAATTTGGCCCAAGCGTGACCGTCGTGCCGTTGGCGGCCGTGCTGCCGCTGGCGGTGAGGCCGGCCACGGTGAAATGTCCGGCTCCTCCGGAACTACTCTTGGCCACGTTGAGGGCATTACCCACCAACAGGTCGGACCGATCCGTGGAGAAGGCTGTGCTTCCGTCGGCGTTATAGCCTTGGAAAGAGGCGTCGCCAGCGAAGCCGGCGCCGCCCGAGGCACCGCTTGCAGCTGTGAGGTAAGCTCCGTTGAGGGAGGCGGGAGATCCCGAGACCTGGTTGGCGATGCCGGTCGTGCCGGTGGACTCAAAGTTATAGTACGCGACCAGATTGCTCGTGTTGGTCACGAAGACCTGGGCGGATAACGAGGACGCGGCGAGGAGCGTCGCAACGGAAAGGGAATGTCGGACTCGCATAGCGGTAGAGCAAAATCATTGAACAGCCCGAACAAGACCGAAGCAACCCTTAGGGCATCACGAAATCGTGTAAATTAGGTTACGCAACCGTGACGTGCCCGCATTTTTACAAGTTTTTTAAAACCACCACCCCTATCACGGCCAAAACTCCGCCTATCCAAGCGCGCCAGCCGGGGCGGCGGCCCTCGACCGCCCATTGCATCGGCAGGGCGAGAAGGGGCGTGGTGGCGACCACGCTGAGCACAATCGCCGAGGGAAGGTCGATCAGCGCCTGCTGGTAAAAGACGACACCGATGGCCGGGCCGGAAAGGCCGTTCATCACCATCCAGAGGGGCGCCTTTCGCGCCTCGTAGGGGCGGCTGACCTTGGTGAGGAGACCGCCCAGCCCGCGGGCGCTCCAGAGCACGAAGAGCAGGACAATGGGCACACCGCCGAGGAGACGCATGAAGCCCTGGCTGACCCCATCGGGCACGGGATGCGAGACCGCGAGGCAGGCCGCCTTCGCCATCGGGGTGCTGCCCGCGCCGCAGGCTAGGCCGAGAGCAGCCACCACCGCGAGTGCGATGCCCAAGCGGCGACCGGAGGGATCGCCCTCGGGCGCCGCGCCGAGGGCAAGGACGACGCCAGCGACAATGAGGGCGGCGGCGCCCGCCTGCGCACCGGTGAGAGTCGTGCCAAGCGCCAAGTACTCAATCACCAGCGCGAAGGGTGCGGCCAGGCACTGCATAATG
>JBKDBK010000019.1:0-3096 GCA_046315175.1 Opitutia bacterium
AAATCAGGCAAAAGAGTGTTCTCGATAAGGCGAATTGCTGCTCTGTCTGGCTATCATTTTACCACCGTTAGGGAATATGCACAGCGTCATGACTAAACCTTTTCCCGACTATAAAGTTTTGCTCGTCTCTGATCTCGTGCCTTATGCTCGAAACAGCAGGACGCACAGCGCACAGCAAGTCGATAAGATCGCAGCAAGCATTAAAGAGTTTGGATTCCTAAACCCCATCATTACAGACGGCGAGAATGGCATCGTTGCAGGTCACGGCCGCGTTCTTGCAGCTCAAAAGCTAGGTTTAGAAACTCTGCCTGTGATCGAGGCTGCTCACCTGACAGAAGCACAGCGCAGAGCCTATGTCATTGCAGACAATCGCCTCGCGCTCGATGCAGGCTGGGATAATGAAATGCTGAAGATCGAGCTGAAAGACCTCGACAGCGAAGGCTTTGACCTCACGCTCACAGGCTTTGAGCTAGGCGAAATGTCAGACATCTTCGCAGGTGTAGAGCCGGGCGCAGGGGCAGGCGAAGGCGAAGCAGGCACGCCTGAAAACTATAGCCGCAAGATCGAGGCACCTATCTACGAAATCACAGGCGAAAAGCCTACGCCTGCACAGCTCTATGATCGAACAAAGACAGAGCAGCTGCAGGCTAAGATCGAGCAGGCTAGCCTTCCTGATGAGGTGAAGGCCTTTCTGAAGTATGCGGCCGAGCGTCACACAGTATTTAATTTCAGCAAGATCGCAGAGTTTTACGCTCACAGTGAAGCTGATGTGCAAGAGCTGTTCGAGCAAAGCGCTCTCGTCATCATCGACTTTCAGAGAGCTATCGAAGAAGGCTTTGTGCAGCTCTCGAAAGAGCTTTTAGAGCTATCAGGTCTCGACGATGAATGACTTTGCCGCTTTGATCCTAACTCACGGGCGACCTGACAATGTCGTCACCTATGAGAAGCTGCGCCAGTGCGGCTACACAGGCCGCATTGTCATCGTGATCGATGATGAAGATAAGACTGCAGA
Source organism: Opitutia bacterium (assembly GCA_046315175.1). Lineage (GTDB taxonomy): Bacteria > Verrucomicrobiota > Verrucomicrobiia > Opitutales > UBA953 > UBA8828. The sequence continues at coordinate 1,013 of JBKDBK010000019.1, forward strand.
TCAGTATCGAGCACGCTATGGTGATCAGGTCGAAATGTTTTGCAAACTCGACATCGCTAGGCGCATCGATGAGGCAGACAACTTCAAGGACAGGCGCGCAATCGTCTATGCTCGCAATGCAGCCTTCGACATCGCAGAGCGCATCGGCGTTCGATACTTCATTCAGCTCGATGACGATTACACCCGCTTTTCTTATCGCTTCGACAAAGACGCTCGCTATGAAGATAAGGCGACCAAGCGCCTCGATGATGTGTTTGCAGCCTTCCTTAAATACTACAAGGCAACGCCGTTCGCATCGATAGCAATGGCGCAGGGCGGCGATCATCTAGGCGGCGGCGCTGGCACTTATGCAAAGCAAATCAGAACAAAGCGAAAGGCGATGAACAGCTTTTTTTGCGACACGCACAGGCGCTTTCAATTCGACGGGCGCATCAATGAAGATGTAAACACCTACACGACAAAGCAGCGAGCAGGCTTGCCTTTCCTGACTGTGCTAGGCTTCTCGCTGCTTCAAAAACAAACGCAAAGCAATGCAGGCGGGATGACCGATCTTTATCTCGACGGCGGCACGCACATTAAAACATTTTATAGCGTAATGATGGCTCCTAGCTGCGTGAAAGAGTATGCGATGGGCGAGAAACACAAGCGCATCCATCATCGCGTTAATTGGAACGCAGCAGCTCCTGTGATAATTAGAGAGAAACACCGCAAGGCAAGACCTCAATGACAAAGAAGAAGCAGACTCCTCCTGATCGCACTCACTATCCTACGCCTGCAAGTAGAGCGCTGGTGCAGATTCATGCGACTGTAGGCACGCGACAAGAGCTGATCGCGGATCTTCTCGACATCGATGCAAAGACGCTTCGCAAACACTACAGGACAGAGCTTGATCACTCGAAGGCGCGAGCAAACGCAGAAATAGGCGGCGCTCTGTTCAAGAAAGCGAGGGGCGGCGACACCGCAGCAATGATCTTCTGGATGAAAACTCAAGCAGGCTGGAAAGAGACAAACGTCATTGAAGGCAAAGACGGCGGGCCTCTCAAGATCGAATATGTTATGCCTGTGCCTCACAAGCACAGCGAAGGCTACACAAGTGAGTGATGAAATTTTCACCGCTTCCTGCTTATGCGTTTCTTACAGACCCGACTAAGCCTCTAGGCTCTCGTCGCTTTAGAGCAGCCTACGGCGGGCGCGGCGCAGCAAAGTCGTGGGAGTTTGTAAACGCTGCTTTGTTCTATGCCTCGTCGCTTAAAGGCCTTCGCGTCGTCTTTGCGCGCGAGGTGCAGGCTAACCTTGATGAGTCGAGCTTTGAGCTAGTGCGTGCTCGTCTCGATCATTACGGCCTGCTGAATGACTATTTCGTCGAAAACAAAGGCACGTTTGAAGGCAGAGACAATCAAAAGATCATGTTCAAAGGCCTGTGGAAAGGCAATAAGCCTGAAGGCGTAAAGTCAATGGAAGGCATCGATCTGACTATCCTTGAAGAAGCAACTGAAGTCAGACAGCGCAGCCTTGACGTGCTCGTGCCTACAATCATGCGGACACCTCGCTCTGAATTGTGGGCGCTGTGGAATCCTACAGAGCCTGATGCACCGATCGACAAATTTTTTAGAGGCCCTGTGAAGCCTCCTAAAAGCGAGGTCTGGCGCACATCATGGAAAGACAATCCTGCCTTTCCTGCAGCCCTCGTCGAGATTAAAGACCTCGACTATGCAAAAGGTCACGCTCGCGCAGAGTGGATTTGGGGCGGCGAGTATATGCCTTCAATCGAGGGCGCGATCTGGAATAGAGAAACGCTCGATCAGGCATGGCGACTAGGACAGAGAGCAGACCTATCGCAAATGACTCGCGTTGTCGTCGGCGTTGATCCTTCAGGCGGTGGTGATGATGTCGGCATCGTCGTCGCAGGCCTCTTAGGTGAGAAGGCAATCGTGCTCGCTGATATGACCTGCAAAGCGACAAGCCCTCTCGCATGGGCAACGCAGGTCGGCAAAGCCTGTCAGATATTCAATGCCGATTGCGTTGTTGCAGAGTCGAATTACGGCGGGGATATGGTCAAGAGCACGCTTCGCACAGGCAATGTC
>JBKDBK010000020.1:0-2500 GCA_046315175.1 Opitutia bacterium
CCCGTCCGTACATAGCTACCCAGCTGCGCTCTTGGCAGAACGACTGGTACACCAGAGGTACGTCCAACCCGGTCCTCTCGTACTAAGGTCAGATCCTCTCAAATTTCCTACACCCATGGAAGATAGGGACCGAACTGGCTCACGACGTTCTAAACCCAGCTCCCGTACCACTTTAAATGGCGAACAGCCATACCCTTGGGACCTTCTCCAGCCCCAGGATGTGATGAGCCGACATCGAGGTGCCAAACAACGCCGTCGCTATGAACGCTTGGGCGTTATCAGCCTGTTATCCCTAAGGTACCTTTTATCCTTTAAGCGATGAGCATCCCACGATGCGTCACCGGATCACTTGGGCCTACTTTCGTATCTGCTCGACTTGTAGGTCTCGCAGTTAAGCCAGCTTGTATCCATGTACTCGACGGCCGATTACCAACCGGCCTGAGCTGACCTTCGCAATCCTCCGTTACTCTTTCGGAGGAGACCGCCCCAGTCAAACTGACCCCCTATCACTGTCCCCAATCCAGGTAATGGAAGTTGGGTTAGAAGCCTAAGAAACGGATACTGGTATTTCATGTTGCGACTCCATCCACCCCTGAAGGCGGACTTCGAAGTCTCCCAGCTATGCTACGAACCGAATCTCAAGCGCCAATAACAGGTTACAGTAAAGGTCTATAGGGTCTTTCCGTCCTGCTGCGGGAACGCGGCATCTTCACCGCGACTACAATTTCACTGAGCCTCTCCTCGAGACAATGCCCTACTCGTTACGTGATTCGTGCAGGTCGGAACTTACCCGACAAGGAATTTCGCTACCTTAGGACCGTTATAGTTACGGCCGACATTCACGGGGGCTTAGATCGGAACCTTGCAGCTCCAATTTTCACCTTTCCGCATTGGTCACACGTCACTCCCTATACGTCGTCTTGCGACTTAGCAGAGAGCTGTGTTTTTGCTAAACAGTCGGTTGACGCTCTTATCTGCGGCCCCTCGCGGGGCACCCCTTATACCGAAGATACGGGGTCAATCGGTCGAGTTCCTTGAGGAGATTTAACTCACGCGCCTTAGAATGTTCATCCCGGATACCTGTGTCGGTTTGCGGTACGGGCTAATGATTGGGGCTTTTCCTGGAGATCGATTCAGTGACGCGCCCTCGGCCGTAGCCTCGGGCTGCCAAGTCATTAAGGTCTGTCACCTCCTCTTTCCCGTCCTCCCAATCTGGTTCAGGAATATTAACCTGATGTGCATCGCCTACTCCTTACGGCCTCGGCTTAGCTCCCGACTGACCCAGGGCGGACGAACCTTGCCCTGGAAACCTTATCCTTACGGCGGCATGGATTTTAACCATGCTTATCGTTACTTATGTCTGGATACTCACTTCCAACCGCTCCACCGTCGCTTACCGCTCCGGCTTCACCGCTGTTGGAACGCTCTCCTACCGCTCTTACGAGCCTACAATTTCGGCGCATCGCTTAGTCCCGATCATCTTAGGCGCGAACTCACTCGATAGGTCAGCTGTTACGCACTGTTTAAATGGTGGCTGCCTCTAAGCCAACATCCCTATTGTCTGTGCAAGTTCACATCCTTTGGTCCACTTAGCGATGTCTTTGGGGCCTTAATTGGTAGTCTGGACTGTTTTCCTCTCGGCTATGAAGCTTATCCCCCACAGCCTGACTGCCCAGCTTCGCCCCGTGGTATTCGGAGTTTGATAAGGGTTGGTAGACGGGTGTGTCCCCTAGCCTTTTCAGTGCTCTACCCCCACGGGTCAGCGCTGGACGCTATACCTAAATATATTTCGGAGAGAACCAGCTATTACGGGGTTTGATTAGCCTTTCACTCCTACCCACAGCTCATCCGGGGCATTCTCAAGTGCCATCGGTTCGGTCCTCCACCCACTGTTAGATGGGCTTCAACCTGGCCATGGGTAGATCACCTCCGCTTCGGGTATGACGCGAGGAACTGGTCGCCCTGTTCAGACTCGCTTTCGCTGCGCCTCCGGACCGAAGGGTCCTTAGGCTGGCTCCTCACGTCAACTCCCAGACCCATTATGCAAAAGGTACGCCGTCACCCCACGAGGGGGCTCCGACCGCTTGTAAGCAACAGGTTTCAGGTACTTTTCACTCCCCTAACAGGGGTGCTTTTCACCTTTCCCTCGCGGTACTCTTCACTATCGGTCGACAACCATATTTAGCCTTACGCAGTGGTCTGCGTGACTTCACACCGGGTTTCACGTGTCCGGTGCTACTCAGGGTACCTCTAGGTCCAACTCGGTTTTCGGTTACAGGGCTTTCACCCTCTCTGGCGCGTCATTCAAACGCTTCACCTAACCTCATTGGTACCACGTCGAGGCCCTACAACCCCTAGGGGACAAGTCCCCCAGGTTTGGGCTCTTCCCGTTTCGTTCGCCACTACTCAGGGAATCGATTCTCTTTCTTTTCCTCTGGATACTGAGATGTTTCACTTCTCCAGGTTTGCTTCCAGGACCTATGTATTCAGTCCAGGATAA
>JBKDBK010000020.1:7500-48485 GCA_046315175.1 Opitutia bacterium
GGACGTCGGGGAGGTCGCCCGCGCCCGGCAACCCATGGTCGACCACCGCCTGCAGGTTGCGCAGGCACGAGCCGTCGTTGATCTCAAGGAAGGAGAACCCCTTGCTGTCGCGCTTGGTGCGGACCCAGCCGGCGACCTCAACATCCGAGGCGGGCTGGGCGGAGGCGAGGGCGGCGCGGACCTTGAGACGGGAGGACATGGCGGGAGAAGAATTCAGATGAAGGATTTCAAAGTAAAGACGGGGGCGGGGAGCGAGACTCTGGGCGGATTAAGAATTAAGAATTAAAAATTAAGAGGAGAAAACGTTTCTAACCCATGACCTGGAAGGATTGGGGCTCGGGCAGGTCGCCATTTTTGGTCGTTTTAATTCCTAATTTTAATTCTTAATTTCCTCCCCTCCCGGCACCCTTTCCCTTAACCCTTGTTTCTCCTCCCATGAACGCCCTCGAGCAGCTCCGCCAGCACACCAAGGTTGTCGCCGACACCGGCGACTTCGCCGCCATGAAGGCCTTCAAGCCCCTCGACGCGACGACCAACCCGAGCCTCATCCTGAAGGCGGTCCAGATGCCCGAGTACCAGGCCCTGCTCCAGAAGGCGGCCCAGGACAACAAGAGCAAGGGCGTGGCCGCGGCGGTCGACGCCCTCCTGATCGCCTTCGGCACCGAGATCCTCAAGATCGTCCCCGGCCGCGTCTCGACCGAGGTCGACGCGCGCCTGTCCTTCGACAGGGCCGCAACCGTGGCCAAGGCCCGCGAGCTCATCGCCCTCTACAAGGCGGCCGGCATCCCGCGCGAGCGCATCCTCGTGAAGATGGCCTCGACCTGGGAAGGCATCCAGGCCGCCGCCGAGCTCGAGAAGGAGGGCATCCGCTGCAACCTCACCCTGCTCTTCTCGTTCGCCCAGGCCGTGGCCTGCGCCGACGCCAAGGTGCAGCTCATCTCGCCCTTCGTGGGCCGCATCTACGACTGGCACAAGAAGTCCCAGGGCGCCAACTGGAACGAGGCCGCCTCGGCCGGCGCCGCCGACCCCGGCGTGCAGTCCGTCCGACGCATCTACGCCTACTACAAGCGCAACGGCGTCAAGACCGAGGTCATGGGCGCGTCCTTCCGCAACACCGGCCAGATCAAGGCGCTCTGCGGCTGCGACCTCCTCACCATCGCCCCCAACCTGCTCGACGAGCTGTCCAAGGACGCCGCCGCCGTGCCGAAGGCGCTCGACGCCGCGAAGGCCGCCGCCGAGGGCGAAGCCGCCAAGGCCTGGGGCGAGAAGGAGTTCCGCTGGCACCACAACGAGGACGCCATGGCCACGGAGAAGACCGCCGAGGGCATCCGGCTCTTCGCCGTCGACGGCAAGAAGCTCGACGACCTCGTCGCGAAGGCGATGGGCTGATAGCCCAGGGCTTATCAGCCCAAGGGGCATAGGGGCACAGGAGCACAGGGGCACGGGGGCACGGGAGGGTGAACCCTGCGGGTTGATTCCTAAAGAGGGGATACGAAGGACTCGAAGGAGGCGTAGGATACGCAGGATGAGACGGATCCCTTCACCCCTTTAACCCCATCCCGAAAACGAGCGGCAGCGAGCTCTCGCACCGGTCACCTGTTACCGGTCACTGACATTTCCCTCCCTGTCATCAACGACGGCGGAGAATCCCGACCGCGAGCAGGACCAAGCCGCAGAAGGCCAGGAGCCAGCCGAGCGGGATGAGGGCGAAGGGCTCGCGCAGGATACCCTCGGCGTCGACGCGCGAGCCGGCGAGCGCCTTGGCGACGAAACAGGCCGCGGCGAGACCAAGGCAAACGAGACCGGCGACCAGGGCCTTGGGGAGATTGGACATGGGGATGGCGCTCAACGACGTTGGCGGACGGCCTCGAAGAGGCAGACGGCGGCGGCGGTGGCGACGTTGAGGGAGTCGGAGAGCCCGGCCTGGGGGATGAACACGCGCGCGTCGGCTGCCTGGAGCCAGGCCGGAGCGAGGCCGTCCTTCTCCGAGCCCATGACGAGGGCCACCGGGCCGCGGGCGTCGACATCCCAGAGGGGCTTGGCGCCGTCGGGCGTGGTCGCGAGGATGCGCAGGCCCTTGGCCTTGGCCCAGGCGATGGCGTCGGCGGACGAGGCGACGGCGACGGGGACCGAGAAGGCGGCGCCTTGGGAGGCCCGGATGACGTTCGGGTTGAAGAGGTCGGTGACCGGATCGCAAACGATGAGGGCGGCGCAGCCGGCGGAATCGGCCGTGCGCAGGAGGGCGCCGAGGTTGCCCGGCTTCTCGACCGCCTCGGCGACGAGCACGAGAGGGTCCTTGCCGAGGGAGAGCCGGGCGAGGGACACATCCCAGGTCTCGGCCACGCCGAGGAGCCCGTCCGGGCCCTCGCGACCGCTGACCTTGTCGAACGCCGCCTCGCCCAGCTCGCAGCAGGCGACGCCGGCCTCGCGGGCCCGGTCGACGAGCGCGGCGGAGCCGGGATCCTTGAAGAGCGCGGGACAGAAATAGACCTCCTCGAGCGCGAGCTTGCTCCCGAGGGCCCGGGTGAGCTCGCGGAAACCCTCGACGAGGAAGCGGCCGCGCGCGTCGCGCACGGCGCGGTCGCGCAGCTTGGCAATCCCCTGGACGCGGGGGTTCTGGCGGCTGTGGATGACCTCGTCGGGCACGGGACGATTTAGGGGCGCCGCGCCGCCGAGGGCGAGCCGAAGCCGAGCGCCCTTTGCTCTCGACCCCGGGGGCGGGCGGGGGGAAGGTCGCCCCGTGGAAGACCGTCCCCGCCAAGCCCCCCCGCGATTCAAGGCCGAGCCGTTCGCCTACCACCAGGAGGTGACGCTGACCGTCGACCGGCTGACCAACCTCGGCGAGGGGGTGGGCCGGGTCGACGGGTGGGTCGTCTTCGTGTCCGGCGCCCTGCCCGGCGAGCGCGTCGTCGCCCGGATCTGGCACAACGCGGCCAACTTCTCCCGCGGCGACCTCGTCAGGGTCCACCTCCGCTCGCCCCACCGGGTCGAGCCCCGCTGCCCGCTCTTCGGCTCCTGCGGCGGCTGCCAATACCAGAACCTCGCCTATCCCGAGCAGCTGCGCTGGAAGCAGGAGCAGCTGCGCGAGGCCCTCGCCCGCCTGGGCGGCGTGGAGGTCGCGGTCGACCCCTGCCACCCCTCGCCGCGCGAGTGGGGCTACCGGACGAAGCTGACGCCCCACTTCCAGCCGCCGCGCGGCGGACGGGAGGATTTCCCCATCGGCTTCCTCCATGCGCACAACGCGCGGAGGCTCGTCGACGTGCCCGCCTGCCCCATCGCGACGGACGCGGTCAACGCCGCCCTCCGCGAGGCGCGGGCCGAGGTGCGGGCGCGCGCGGGCGAGTTCCGCCGGGGGGCGACGCTCCTGCTGCGCGAGACGCAGGAGGGCGTGGCGACCGACCCGCGGGCCTCGGTGACGGAGAAGGTGGGCGACCTGACGCTGCGCTTCGTCGCGGGGGACTTCTTCCAGAACAACCCCTTCATCCTGCCCGCCTTCGTCGACCATGCGGTCGGCCTGGCCAAGGCCTCGGGCGCGCGGCACCTCGTCGACGCCTATTGCGGCTCGGGGCTCTTCGCGCTCTCCGCCGCCCGCCACTTCGAGTCGGTCCACGGCGTCGAGGTCTCGGAGGACGCGGTGCGCAAGGCGGCGGAGAACGCCGCGGCGAACCGCATCCTCAACTGCCGCTTCGTGGCGGGGACGGCGGAGCGCATCTTCGAGCGGCTCCCGGTCAAGGGCCCGGAGACGGCGGTGCTCATCGACCCGCCGCGCAAGGGTTGCGACGAGTCGTTCCTGGCCCAGCTGGACGCCTTCGGCCCCCGGCGGATCGTCTACGTGAGCTGCGCGCCGGACACGCAGGCGAGGGATATCCGGTGGCTGGCGGCCAAGGGATGGAAGGTGCTCTCGGCGCGCCCCTTCGACCTCTTCCCCCAGACCCGGCACATCGAGTCGATCGTGGACCTCGGGCGGGAGTGACCGGACGCGGGCAGGGACCCCGCGCGGGGCCCCTTTTCGCCGTCCAGCGCGGCAAGGTCAGGCCTGGGCGGGGGGCGCGTCGCCCTCCTCGTCCTCGGCCTTCTCGACCTTGGAGATGCCGATGAGGGACTCGCCGTCCTTCAGCCGCATGACGCGGACGCCCTTGGTGTTGCGGCCGGCGGTGCAGCGGATGTCCGAGACCTTGGTGCGGATGGACTGGCCGCCCTTGGTCAGGAGCATGACCTCGTCGTCCTCGCGGACGCTGAGCGCGCCGGCCACGCCGGCGTCGGTGTTGATGGCGATGACGCCCTTGCCGCCGCGGGACTGCTTGCGGTAGACGGGCTCCTTGGTCTCGGGGTCGTCGTAGGGCGTGCGCTTGCCGATGCCGTCGACGCCGACCACGAGCAGGGTGCAGGCCGGGTCGACGATCTCCATCGACTTGACGCTGTCGCCCTTGTCCAGGTTCATGCCGATGACGCCGGTGGTGTCGCGGCCCATCGACCGGACGTCGGTCTCGTGGAAGCGGATGCTCATGCCCGACTGGGAGATCATCACGACCTCGTTGTCGCCGCCGGTCAGCTTGACCGAGATGAGGGCGTCGCCGTGCTCGATGTTGACGCCGATGATGCCGCCCTTGCGGTAGTTGGCGTACTTGGAGATCTCGGTCTTCTTGATGATCCCGTTGCGCGTGGCCATGACGAGGAACTTGCCGGGCTCGAAGTTGGACACGCAGACCATGGCGGCGAGCGACTCGCCGTCCTGCAGCTCGAGCAGGCGGGCGATGGACTTGCCGCGGGCGGCGCGGGCGGCCTCCTCGATGTCGTAGACCTTCTCCACGTAGACCCGGCCGTTGTTCATGAAGAACAGGATGTGGTCGTGGGTGTTGGCGGTGAAGAGGTGCTCGACGAAGTCGTCCTCGCCCTCGACCGGCTTGGAGAGCTCGGCGCCCTTGGTGCCCTTGCCGCCGCGCTTCTGGAGGCGGTACTGGGCGACGGGGGTGCGCTTGATGAAGCCGGCGTGGGAGACGGTGACGACGCAGCCCTCGTTGGCCACGATGTCCTCCATCGAGAGCTCGCCCTCGTGGGCGCTGACCTTGGTCAGGCGGGGGGTGAGGTGGCGCTTGGCCATCTCGCGGAGCTCCTCCTTGATCAGGGCGAGGAGCTTGGCCTCGCTGCCGAGGATGGACTGGAGCTCCTCGACCAGGGCGAGGAGGGCGCGGTACTCCTCCTCGATCTTGTCGCGCTCGAGGCCGGTCAGCTGGTAGAGGCGGAGGTCGAGGATGGCGAGGGCCTGGCGCTCGGAGAGGCCGTACTTGTCCATCAGCTTGACCCGGGCCTCGTCGCGGTTGGAGGAGGCGCGGATGATCTTGACGAAGTCGTCGAGGTTCTTGAGGGCGATCTTGAAGCCCTCGAGGATGTGGGCGCGGTCCTCGGCCTTGCGCAGGCGGAACTGGGTGCGGCGGGTGACGACGTCGCGCCGGTGCTCGATGAAGCAGTCGAGCAGCTCGCGGATGTTCATCTGCTTCGGGCGGCGCTTGTCGAGCGCGAGCAGGATGACGCCGAAGGAGCTCTCGAAGGCGGTGTGCTTGTAGAGCTTGTTGATGACGACCTTGGGGTTCTCGTTGCGCTTGAGCTCGATGACGATGCGGGTCCGCTCGTCGGACTCGTCGCGCAGGTCGGAGACCTCGTCGAGGACCTTCTCCCCGAGGAGGCGGGCGATGTCGATGACGAGGGAGGCGCGGTTGACGTTGTAGGGGATCTCGGTGAGGACGACCTGCTCCTTGCCGTTCTTCAGCTCCTCGGTGTGGGCCACGCCGCGGGTGCGGACGATGCCGCGGCCGGTGGTGAGGTACTGGCGGATGCCCTCCTTGCCGTTGATGACGCCGCCGGTGGGGAAGTCGGGCCCGAGGACGACCTTGGTCAGGTCCTCCGCGGTGGTGGCGGGCTTGTCGATGATGCGGCAGACGGCCTCGACGAGCTCCCCGAGGTTGTGCGGGGGGATGTTGGTCGTCATGCCGACGGCGATGCCGGTCGACCCGTTCATCAGGAGGTGGGGGAGGCCGCTGGGGACGACGGTGGGCTCGGTGGTCGACTCCTTGTAGTTGGGGGCGAAGTCGACGGTCTCCTCGTCGATGTCGGCCAGGATGTCCTCGGCCAGCTCGCTCAGGCGGCACTCGGTGTAGCGGTAGGCGGCGGGCGGGTCGCCGTCGACGGAGCCGAAGTTGCCCTGGGGCTGGATGAGCGGGTAGCGCATGACCCAGCTCTGGGCGAGGCGCACGAGGGTGTCGTAGACGGAGCTGTCGCCGTGGGGGTGGTAGTTCTTGAGCACCTCGCCGACCACGCCGGCGCACTTGTCGAAGGCGCGGTTGTGGAGGAGCCCCTCGCGGAGCATGGCGTAGAGGATGCGGCGCTGGACGGGCTTGAGGCCGTCGCGCGCGTCGGGGAGGGCGCGCGAGATGATGACGGACATCGAGTAGTCGATGTAGGCCGTCTGCATGATGTCGGTGATGCTCGCGGGCGTGAGCTTCTCGTTCTCGGAATACATGGGAAGGAGCGGGGTTGGCGGGTCGAGGGGGGCGGGGTCAGACGTCGAGGTAGGAGGTGTTGAGGGCGTTGTCCTCGATGAAGGCGCGGCGGGCGGGCACGTCCTCGCCCATCAGCATGGCGAAGACGCGGTTGGCGTCGGCCGCGTCGCGGATGTCGACCTTGAGCAGGCGGCGCTTGGCCGGGTCCATCGTGGTCTCGAAGAGCTGCTTGGGGTTCATCTCGCCCAGGCCCTTGTAGCGCTGGATGGACAGGCCCTTGCGCCCGAAGGCGCGGATCTGGCCGACCAGCTCGAGGATGCTGCGCAGGGGCACGGGCTCGGCCTCCTTGCGGGGCTTCTTGGCCGGGGCCTTCTCCTTGGCCGCCTTGCCCTTGGGGGCCTCCTTGGCGGCCTCCTCCGGCTCGGGCTCGGCCTCGGCCGAGCCGCCCTCGAGGAGGTGGTAGCGGGCGTCGTCGCCCGGGGTGAACTGCTGGACGTCGAGCCCGTGGCCGTCGAGCTCCTTGAGGAGCTTGGCGAGGGCCTCGTTCTCGTGGATCTCGTAGAGGTTGATGCGCTGCTGGACGGTGGCGCCCTTGACCTTGGCCTCGCGCGCGACCTGGGTGGCGAGGAAGTCGTCGAAGGCCTGCTCCTTCATGAAGGCCTGGCGGGCGTCCTCGTCGGCGAGGAACTCGAAGACCTCCTCGTTGCCGGTGCGGATCTTGGCGAGGAAGCGGGGGAGGGCGTGGGTCTTGCGCTCCTGCTGGTCAAGGTAGAGGGAGAGGGGGCAGCCGGTGCGGGCGACGCCGGAGCCGAGGGACTCGAGGCGGGCGAGGGCCTCGACGATGCGGTCGACCTTCTGGCCGGGGAAGGTGTGCTTGTCGCGGAGGCGGACGAGGTTGACGTCCTCGGCGCCGAGCTCGAGCAGGATGCGGTTGAGGTCGGCGTCGTTGTCGACGTACTGCTCGCGCTTCTTGCGCTTGATCCGGTAGAGCGGGGGCTGGGCGATGTAGACGTAGCCGGCGTCGATCAGGCCGGGCATCTGCCGGTAGAGGAAGGTGAGGAGGAGGGTGCGGATGTGGGAGCCGTCGACGTCCGCGTCCGTCATGATGATGATCTTGTGGTAGCGGCAGCGGGTGACGTCGAAGGCGCCGTCGCCCTCGTGGCGGCCGATGCCGGTGCCGCAGGCGGTGATGATGGTGCGGATCTCGTCGTTGGAGAGGATCTTGTCCATCCGCGCCTTCTCGACGTTGAGGATCTTGCCCTTGATGGGCAGGATGGCCTGGTAGCGGCGGTCGCGGCCCTGCTTGGCGGAGCCGCCGGCGGAGTCGCCCTCCACGATGTAGAGCTCGCAGACGGAGGGGTCGGACTCGGAGCAGTCGGCCAGCTTGCCGGGGAGGCCGCCGGAGGACATGGCGGACTTGCGGACGGTCTCGCGGGCCTTGCGGGCGGCCTCGCGGGCGCGGGCGGCGTTGAGGCACTTGTCGACGATGCGCTTGCCCGTCTTGGGGTCGCGCTCGAGGTAGTACTTGAGCTGCTCGCCGACCACGGAGGTGACGATGCCCTCGACCTCGGGGTTGGTCAGGCGGGTCTTGTTCTGGGACTGGAACTTGGGGTCGGGGTGCTTGACCGAGACGACGGCGACGAGGCCCTCGCGCATGTCGTCGCCGGTCAGCTTGGCGTCCTTGTCCTTGATGAGGTTGTTGGCCTTGGCGTAGGCGTTGATGACGCGGGTCAGGGCGGAGCGGAAGCCGGAGAGGTGGGTGCCGCCCTCGGGGTTGGAGATGAGGTTGGTGTAGCAGAAGACGGTCTCGTCGTAGCGGTCGTTGTACTGCAGGGCGACGTCGAGCATCATGCGGCGCTGGCCGGGCTTGGGCTTCTCGTCGTCGGCCATGACGCGGGGGCTGGAGGGGTCGGTGAAGTCGACCTCGGCGGAGATGAGGATGGGCTTGTCGTGCATCGTCTCCTCGTTGGCGTTGAGGAACGAGACGTACTCGGCGATGCCGTCCTTGAACTGGAACTTGTCGGCCCGGCCGTCGCGCTCGTCGGCCACCTCGATGGTGATGCCGGGGACGAGGAAGGCCAGCTCGCGCAGGCGGCGGACGAGGGTCTCGTACTTGAAGGTGGTGACGGTGAAGATCTCCGGGTCGGGCAGGAAGGAGATGCGGGTGCCGGTGCGCTTGGTCTTGCCGATGACCTTGATTTTCTGGGTGACCTCGCCCTGGGAGAACTTCATCTGGTGGACCTCGCCCTCGCGGCTGACCTCGGCGACAAAGCGGATGGAGAGGGCGTTGACGCACTTGGCGCCGACGCCGTTGAGGCCGCCCGAGACCTGGTAGGCCCCCTTGTCGAACTTGCCGCCGGCGTGGAGGTTGGTCAGCACGAGCTCGAGGGTCGGGACCTTCTCCTCCGGGTGCATGGCGACGGGGATGCCGCGGCCGTCGTCCTCGACGGAGAGCGAGCCGTCGCGGTGGACCTCGACCTTGATGTGCTTGCAGAAGCCGGCGAGGGCCTCGTCGATGGAGTTGTCGACGATCTCGTAGACACAGTGGTGGAGGCCGGTCTCGTTGGTGTCGCCGATGTACATGCCGGGACGCTCGCGCACGGCCTTGAGGCCCTTGAGGCGCTTGATGTCGGACGCGTCGTAGGAGGCCTTGCCGGCGTGCTTGCCGGTGCCCTTGGTGCTTTCGGATTCGCTCATGGAAAAATGGGGGTTTTTGATGTTTAAACCGCGGAGGGCGGGGTTCAAAAGATGCTGAATTTCGTCAAGAGGGTGGCAAGGGAAAATAGGGTCTCTGGGAATCTTTTTTACTATTCACAAATCACTATATTCCAACGGCTTATGCCATCTTTTCGCTAAGTCCTCCCAGCGTCGTTCACAGGTTATCCACAGCCAGTGCAACGGCCTTTGTCACAAAGCGTACGGGGCTGGGAACGAGGCCGGTTTAGGCCAGGAAATCGGCGGCTTTCGCGACGGCCTCGGGGCCTCCGTCCTCGAGCAGGTAGTGGCCGGCGCGGGGGAGGAGGACCTTGGTGGCGCGAGGCCAGCGAAGGGAAAGCTCGTCGGCGAAGCGGGGGGTGAAGCAGAAGTCGAGCGCGCCCCAGAGGATCATCGACGGATGGGAGGCGAGGGCGTCGAGCCCGCGCGAGACGGCCTCGAGCGCGGCGCGCGAGGGATGGCCTGGCTCCATCGGGATGTCGGCCACGAAGTCGGCGACGGCGCGGCGGCGCGCGGCGTCGCCGTAGGGCGCGAGGAATCCGGCCTTCACGGCGGAGGGAAGGGCGCGCTCGGTGGACATCCAGGTGGCGGGCCAGGCGAAGCCGTCGAGCTGCTGCACGAGGAAGCGGCCCACGGCCGGGGCGCGGCAGAGGGCGATGCGCAGCGGGATGCGGGCGGAGGGCCAGGCGGCGGTGTTGGTGGCGAGGAGGCGGCGGAAGCGCGCGGGCTGGCGGCCGGCGAGGCCGAGGCCGATGGCGCCGCCCCAGTCGTGGACGCCGAGGTCGATGTCGCGCAGGACGAGCGCGTCGACAAGCGAGCCGAGGTGGCGGATGCGGTCCTCGAGGCGGAGGAAGCGGTCGGGGCGGCCGGAGAGGCCCATCCCGACGTGGTCGGGCACGACGACGCGCCGGCCGCGGCGGGCGAGCTCGGCGGCGATATCGCGCCAGAGGAAGCCCCAGGAGGGGTTGCCGTGGACGAGGAGGACGGGGGCGGCGTCGCGCGGCCCGATATCCACATAATGCATGCGGCCGGCGTCGGTCTCGTGCCAGCGGGGCTCGTGCGGCCAGAGGGCGCGGAGCGGCTCGGGGATGCGGTCCATGCTCAGAGCGCCTCGGCGGCGAGCATGAGGGAGCTGAGGCCGCTGCCGATGCCGAGGAGGGCGACCTTGTGGCCGGGGGCCACCCTGCCCTCCTGGCGGGCGAGCGCGAGGGTGGCGGGGAGGGAGACGGAGCCGACGTTGCCGAGGCGGGCGAGGCTGGGGCAGTCCTTGGCGGGGTCGAGGCCGAGCCGCTCGAAGAGGAGGGCGGCGTGGCGGCGGCCGACCTGGTGGGTGACGACGCGGTCGGGCGTGGCGGCGTCCCAGCCGGAGGCGGCGCGGAAGCGGTCCCAGCAGGACTGGGCGAGGGCGACGCCGGCGTGGAGGAGGGCCTCGGAGTCGGTGCGCATGTCGAGCTCGGACGAGGCGCTGTCGCCCTCGCAGAGGCGGTTGGCGGCGGAGTCGGTCGCGGCGGCGGCGGCGAGGAGGCGGAAGCCGCCGGGGGCCGCGAGGTCGTCGCGCGAGAGGACGGCGGCGGCGGCGCCGGCGCCGATGGTCAGGTTGGCGAAGTAGGGCTTGATGCCGTCGCGGTCGAGGGCGAGGTCCTCGTTGAGGGTGCGGAGGGTGCGCTCGAGGAGGGGGCGGCCGTCCTCGCCCGCGCAGAGGAGGGCGCGGCGGATCTGGCCGGACTCGACGAGGCCGGCGGCGAGGACGAGGGCGTTGGCGAAGCCGAGGCAGGCGTTGGAGATGTCGAGGATCTGGGCCTGGGGGCCGAGGCCGAGGAGGCCGTGGACGTAGGCGGCGGTGGCGGGCTCGAGGCGGTCGCGGCAGACGGAGCAGTGGACGAGCAGGTCGATGTCGGCCGGTCCCACGCCGGCGGCGGCCATGGCCTTGCGTCCGGCGGCGGCGGAGGCCTCGGAGGGGCGGATGGGCGAGGGCCAGAAGCGGCGCTCCTGGATGCCGGTCATCAGCTCGAGGCGGCCCTCGGGCAGGCGGAGGCGGCGGTAGAGGGGCGCGAGGCGGCGCTCGATGTCGGCCGAGGTGACGACCTCGGGGGGCAGCTCGGCGACGAGCCCGGAGAGGGCGGTGCGGGCGAAGCGCATCAGCCGAGGCGGGTGGCGGCCTTGACCACGGCCTCGTCGAAGTAGTTCCAGCCCATGCCGGCGTCGACCACGATGCCCTGGGCGTTGACGCCGGAGGAGCGGGGCGAGAGGAGCCAGACGGCGGTGTCGGCCACCTCCTGGGTGGCGAGGGCGCGCCGGCGGAGGGTCAGCTTCTCGGCGAACAGGTAGTTGTCGAGGTAGCCGGGGATGCCGGCGGAGGCGCTGGTCTTGAGCGGGCCGGCGTTGACGCTGTTGAAGCGCACCTCGGTGTCGGACGAGAACGACTTGGCGAGGAAGCGGGAGGCCGACTCGAGGGCGGCCTTGATGGGGGACATGTAGCCGTAGCTGGCGGCGGTGACCTGGGAGGAGATGCCGATGGAGACGACGGAGGCGTCGCGCCGGAGGTGGGGCTTGAGGGCGCGGGCGAGCTCGACGAGCGAGAAGGCGGAGACGGCGGTGGCCTGGAGGAAGTCGGCGCGCTCGGTCTCATGGAAGGGGACGAGCCCCTTGGAGTAGTTGGCGAAGGCGACGCTGTGCAGGACGCCGTCGATCGGCCCATGCTCGCGGCCGACCGCGGCGGCGAGGGCCTTGGTCTCGTCCTCGCGCTCGAGGTCGCAGACATGGGTCGGCTTGCCGGCGAGGAGCTTGTCGAGCGAGGCGCGGCGGGCCTCGGAGCGGACGGAGTAGACGACCTTGGCGCCCTCCTGCTCGAGGGTCTGGGCGACATGCCAGGCGACCGACTTGCGGTTGGCGACGCCCAGGACAAGGTAGGTGCGGCCGGCGATGCCGAGGAAGGACATGGGGGGATTTCAGGCGGTTTTCGGGATGAGGGCGAGCGCGTAGCGGAGCGTCAGCACCGCCTTGCCGTCCTTGCGCACCGTCCCGGCCATGAAATGGAACTGCTGGAGGGTCTCGGTGGGCCGGACCTCGATGGTCACGCGGTCGCCGGGCAGGACCATGCCCTTGAACTTGGCCTCCTCGATCCGGCAGAGCACGGGGGTGCTGTCGGCCGCCGAGCCGCCCTGGGACTTCAGCCGGTGGGTCAGGAAGACGGCGCCGGCCTGGAAGACGGCCTCGCAGAGGAGGACCCCGGGGGTGAGGGGGTTGCCGGGGTAATGGCCGGCATAGAAGGGCTCGTCGGCCCGGAAGGTGCGGGCGCAGAGCGCATGCTGATCGTCGAGCTCCAGGACCTCATCAATGAACAGGAACGGGGGGCGGTGGGGGATGAGGGAGGCTGGGGAGGGGAGCATGAAAAACGAGTCAGGGGGATGCGGAGGATTCGAAGGATACGAAGGGGGCGGAGGAGGGGCAGGAAAAAGGTGGTGGAGGTTACAGAGGGGGCGGAGGTAAAGACAAGGGATAGGCAAGCCAGGCTTGAAAGCGGGTGACGAAGGGGCCCCTGCCCCCTCGAACCGGCGCCCTTGTTTCCCCTCCGCCTCCCCGTCTCCATCCTCCGCCTCCTTCGTATCCCTCGCCTCCTTCGAATCCCTGTCTCCATCCTACGCCTCCTTCGCCTCCTTCGAATCCTTCGCTACCCTGCTCTTCGCATCCAACGCGCCCCCTGCTTTAGCAGGCGCCGTTTGCCTCCCGGGCGGATGCTTGTCCTTTAAGAAGGACGTCCCCATGCGACTCTCCCTCCTCTCCGCCATGATGCTCTCCCTATTCTCCGGTTTCGGCTCCGCCGAGGCCGCCCCCCTCAAGGTCGGCGACCCCGTCCCGGCCGTCACGGTCAACGACCAGGATGGCAAGCCGGTTGACGTGGCGGAGTCGGGCGCCAAAGGGCTGCTCCTCGTCTACTTCTACCCCAAGGCCGACACACCGGGCTGCACCAAGCAAGGATGCTCGCTGCGCGACAGCTGGGGCGAGCTGCAGAAGCGCGGCGTGACCGTGCTCGGGGTCAGCTCCGACGACGAGAAGGGCCAGAAGGCCTTCCGCGAGAAGTACAACCTCCCCTTCCGCCTCCTGGCGGACAAGGATAAGAAGGCCATCGCCGCGTTCCGGGTCGGATCGACCTTCGGCTTCGCCTCGCGCACCGCCTTCCTTTTCGAGAACGGCAAGTGCGTCTGGATCGACCCCAAGTCCTCGACCGGCGACCAGGCCGAGGTGGTGCTGAAGTTTTTGGATACAAGGGGTCGCTAGACCGCTGGCGCGGCCGGCGCGACCCAAGTGCACAGCTGCACGGGGGCACAGGGGCACGGAAGATTCAGGAAACAGGATGCCGAGGATGGGGAGGATGCCGACAAGCGAGTGGACTCGCTGGCGTGCGACTAACGGAAGCGGATTAAAAGAGTGAAGGGATGAAGGGAACCCTGCGGCCCCCTCTCATCCTACGCCTCCACCGAATCCTCCGCATCCTCCCTAAAGAGGTCACCCGAAGGGTTCTCCCTCCCGTGCTCCCGCGCCCCCTAGGGGGCGCTCAGTACCCCTTTACCTTGAAGAGATCGGTCACGCTGCTGTTGCCGTGGATGCGCTTGATGGCGTCGGACAGCAGGGGCGCGATGGAGAGGACGGTGATGGGGAGGCCCTTGGTGTCGACCGGGACGGAGTTGGTCGTGATGAGCTCGTCGATGGGGCCGCCGCGGAGGCGGGGGTAGGCGGCCTCCTGGAGCATGCAGTGGGAGACGAGGGCGCGGACGGAGCGGGCGCCGTTCTTCTTGAGGAGCTCGGCGGCGGCCACGAGGGTGCCGGCGGTCTCGGTCATGTCGTCGACGAGGAGGATGTCGCGCCCGTCGACCTCGCCGACGAGGCTGGTGGCCTGGACGGTGGTGTCGCTCGTGCGGCGCTTGGCCACGAAGCCGAAGGGAAGGTCGAGGTTCTCCGCCATGGCGGCGGCGTACTTGAGGCCGCCGACGTCGGGCGAGAAGACGGTGCACTGGCGGACCCAGGGCTTGTTGCGGATGTGCGCGAAGAAGACCGGGGAGGCGAAGAGGTGGTCGACGGGGATGTCGAAGAAGCCCTGGATCTGCTGGGCGTGGAGGTCGACCGCGAGGACGCGGTTGACGCCCGCGGCGGTGAGCAGGTTGGCGACGAGCTTGGCCGTGATGGGCACGCGGGGCTTGTCCTTGCGGTCCTGGCGGGCGTAGCCGAAGAAGGGGATGACCGCGGTGATGCGGTTGGCGGAGGCCCGGCGGAGCGCGTCGACCATGATGAGGAGCTCCATGATGCACTCGTTGGCCGGGGAGCAGGTGGGCTGGATGACGAAGACGTCGCAGCCGCGGATGTTCTCGTTGATCTGGACGAAGGTCTCGCCGTCGGGGAAGCGGCGGACGGTGGCCGCGCCGAGGGGCACGCCGAGGCCGTCGCAGATCTCCTTGGCCAGCGCCGGGTTGGCGTTGCCGGCGAAGATCTTGAGCGGAGGGAGATTCATGGCGCGTCCTTCCGCAGAGAGTCCAAGGCGGCGGCGAGCGAATCAACCTTTTTGAAGAGGTCGGGCAGGCGGCGGGAGAGCACGGCCACGCGGCGCTCGAGGCCGAAGGGCATGGCGGGCGAGCCGTTCATGAACCCGCCGGCGGGCACGTCCTCGAAGAGGCCGGCCTGGGCGCCGAGGCGGACGCCGTCGCCGAGGCGGAGGTGGCCGGCCACCCCGGCCTGGCCGCCGAGCACGCAGCCGTCGCCGAGCACGGTGGAGCCGGCGATGCCGACCTGGGCGGTGATGAGGCAGTGGCGGCCGATGAGGACGTTGTGCGCGACCTGGACGAGGTTGTCGACCTTGGTGCCGCGGCCGACCACGGTCCGGCTGAAGCGGGCGCGGTCGAGCGTGGTGTTGGCGCCGATCTCGACGTCGTCCTCGAGGATGACGACGCCGACCTGGGGCAGGCGCTCGATGCGGCCGCCGACGGGCTCGTAGCCGAAGCCGTCGGAGCCGACCACGGCGCCGGTCTGGAGGCGGCAGCGGGCGCCGACGGCGCAGTAGTCGCCGACCGTCACGCGGGGCTTCAGCCAGCTGTCCTCGCCGACCGAGGCGCCGGCGCCGAGGTGACACTGGGCCTCGAGGACGGCGCGGGGGCCGACCGAGGCGCCGGCGAGAAGGGTGCAGCCGGGGCCGACATGGGCCGAGGGGTCGACTCGGGCGGAGGGCTCGACGACGGCCGAGGGGTGGATGCCGGCGGGCGGGCGGGGCCAGAGGCGGGCCTCGAGGGTGGAGCAGACGAGGGCGAGGGCGTGGGTGGGATTGGCCACGCGGAGGAAGACCTGGCCGGCGGCGGGCGCGCCGGGGTGGTCGGCGGGCACGAGGATGGCGCCGGCGCGCGAGGCGGGGACCTCGGCGGCGTAGCGGGGATTGCCGAGGAAGGAGAGTTCGCCGGGGCCGGCGTCGGCCAGGGCGGCGATGCCGGCGAGCGGGCGGGAGCGCGCGGCGACGTCACCCTCGACCGCTTGCGCCTCGGTGAGGGCGGCGAGCTGGTCGGGCGTGAGGTCGAGTCGCATGATGCCCAAGAGGCGCGCCCCGGAAGGACCGGGGCGCGGGGCTCACTTCCTCCCGTCGGCCTTGGCGTCCTTGGCCGGTGCGGCGGCGGGGGCGGCGGCGGGGGCGGCGGGGGCCGCGGGCTTGTAGTTGGCGTTGAGCTCGGCGAGGACGGCCTCGGTGATGTCGAGCGAGGCGGCGGCGTAAAGGGTCGTGCCCTTGGCGAGGACGAGGTCGAGCCCCTTGGACTTGGCGATCTTCTCGACGGCGGGGCGGAGGTCGGCCTCGATGCCGCGCTGCATTTCCTGGACGCGGCCCTGGATGGTGTTGCGGGCCTCCTGGTCGAGCTGCTGGAGGGCGCCGTAGCGCTGGCGGAAGGTTTCCTCCTTGGCGCGGAGCTCGGTCACGACCTGCTGCTTGCCGGCCTCGTTGAGCAGGGGGGACTGGGCGCGCTTCTGGGTCTCCTGGAGGTCGGCCTGGAGCTTCTGGACCTCGTCGACCTTCTCCTGGACGGCAATCTTGGCGTTATCGATGGACTTCTGGATGCTGGCCTGCTGCTCGATGGCCTTGTTGTACTTCTTGTTGATCTCGGCGTAGTCGACGGTGCCGACCTTGGGGGGGTTGGCGGTCGCGACAGCGGCGGCGAGGGCGAGGAATGCGGTGAGGGTCTTCATGGGACGGGAGGGCAAGGGAAGCCGCCCCGAGGGGGGTTGGCAACCCCCAAGCGGCGGGCGGAGGGGCTTTCCGGGCCTGGAACGGGCCTCAGAAGAATGTGCCGAAGCTGAAGTTCAGCTGCATCCCGTCGTCGTTGACGTCCACCCCGTTCTTGACCGTGGTGGAGAGGGGGAAGCCGAAGTCGAGGCGGAGGACGGCCCCGCCGAGGAGGATGCGGAGGCCGACCCCGGCGTCGCCGTTGATCTGCCCGGGATTGAAGTCATTGGAGTCCTTGTTGACGAAACCCCAGTCGGTGAAGGCCGCCCAGCGGAGGGTGTCGGAAGCCTTGATGGTGTACTCGGCGGTGACGAAGCCGTAGGTCAGCCCGCCGACCGGCTGGAAGAGGGTGGACCCAGGGGGAGTAGAGGGCGCCTCGAAGACCTCGGGGGAGCCGACGTAGTTGTACTTGAAGCCGCGGAGGTCGTAGGCGCCGCCGAGCTGCTGGCGCTCGTAGAACGGAAGCTTCTCAAAATCCTGGTAGGTGCCGAGGCGGGCGACCAGCGAGAGGGTCTGGGTGGCCTCGCGGGAGACGAGGAACCAGCGGCCGAGGCGGAGATCGGTCTTGAGGTAGTCGACGTCGCCACCGAGGCCGCCGCCGGCGTAGGTGTTGGTGAGGGCGGCGCGGAAGCCGCGGGTGGGGAAGGTGAAGTCGTCGCGGGTGTCGCGGGTGAGCGAGAGGGCGACCTCGGGGATGGAGGTGGCGCCCGGGGTTGCGGCCTCAAGGATGGAGGGCGGCAGGAGGTCGATCTTGGGGTCGCGCAGGTCGACGGACCGGACGCCGGCGGAAAGGCGGGCCTGGACGCCGAGGATGTTGCGGCGGGCGTAGACGTCGAAGCCGCGCGTCAGGAGGTCGAAGTAGCTCGACTGGAAGCCGGAGAAGCGCTGGTAGATGTTGTAGCCGACGGCGAGGTCGCGCTCCCAGAGGGCGGGCTCCTCGAAGCTGTGCTCGATGGAGTTGGAGAGGTTGCCCGCGGAGACGCGGAGCCGGAACTTCTGGCCGCCGCCGCGGAACCAGCCGTCGGGATTGAAGGCGTCGAAGTTGCCCTCCGAGTACTCGACGAAGCCGACGAGCTGCTCAACCGAGCTGAAGCCGGCGCCGAAGGAGACCATGCCGGTCGGGCCCTCCTTGAGGGCGACGAGCAGGTCGCGCTGCTCGGGGACGGCGGTGGGCACGGGCGCGACGCGCACGCTCTCGAAGAAGCGGGTGTTGCGGAGGCGGGACTCGGAGCGGCGGGCCGCCTCGAGGTCGAAGACGTCGCCGGGCTGGAGGGTCATCTCGCGGGCGACGACCGAGGCGCGGGTCTTGGTGTTGCCCTCGATGACGACCTGGCGGACGGTGCTGGGATTGCCCTCGCGGATCTCGAGGCGCAGGTCGATGGCCCCGGTCGCCAGGTTGGGGCTGCGCACGACGCCGATCTGGACGTCGAGGTGGCCGCGGCGGCCGTAGGCCTCGCGGACCTTCTCGACCGCCACGTCAACCGCGGCGGCGCTATACCAGCCGCCCGGGGCGAGGCGGTCGGTGGCCTCGGAGATGAGGGCGGCGCGGGCGGAGGCGCGGCCGACGAGGTCGAGCAGGGCGGAGGAGGAGAAGGGCGAGCCCTCGGCCTTGCCGAGGTCGTTGCCGGAGACGGACAGGGTGCCGACGGCGTAGCGCCGTCCTTCCTTGAGGCGGAAGACGACGTCGACCCAGCCCTCGTCGCCCCGGACATCCCGGACGACGCAGCCGAGGGCGGCGTCGGTCGTCTCCATCTCGGCGTCGAGGAAGCCGCGGGCGCGGTAGTGGGCGACGATGCGCTCGCAGTCCTCGCGGTAGTCGTCGGCCGAGAGCCGGCCGCCGCCGGTGAGGCCGGAGAGCTTCCACCAGCGCCAGGTGGCGGACGTGACCCCGGCTTCGGCCAGGACGGCGTCGGCGTCGAGCTGCTCGGCGCCGAGGATGCGGACGTCGCCCACGCGGAGCTCGGGGGTGAGGAGGGCGGCGGCGACGAGCCGGACGCGCCCGTCGGGGGCGGGCTCGGGACGGATTTCCAGGCCGGCGAAGGGCCGGCTCTTGCGTAGTCGCTCGAGCGCCTTGACCCGGCCCTGGTTGAGGGCCACGGCATCGAGCGGGTCGCCGGCCTTGATGCCGAGGTCCGCGAGAAGGTCCTCCTCGTCGACGAGGCCGTTGAGCCCGGTGAGGGCGACGGACTCGACGAGCGGGCGGAGCTGGACGCGGATGCGCACGTCGACCTTGCCGGCGGGGGCGTCGAGGGAGGGAAGGACCTCGGCCTGGGAGAAGCGGCCGGTGGCGTAGAGCATGCGGACGCTGTCGGCCGCCGCCTCGCGGTTGAAGGGCTGGCCCTCGCGGAGGGAGACATGGCCGAGGACGTAGGCGTCGGCCACCGCCCCCGGGCCGTCGAGCTCGACCTGGATTTTCCGGACGGTCGGGTCGGCGGCGAGGGCGCAGACCGGCAGGAGCGACGCGGCCAGGAGCAGGCGGGCGAGGCGGGGGGCGTTCAGGGTCATTGAGGAGGGTGCGCGTGGCCGGCGGCGGGGGTCTCGAAGCGGGTCAGGCTGGGATTGAAGAGGAGGAGGATGTCATCCGTAGGCCCGTTGCGGTTCTTGGCAACGATTAGCTCGCGGGAGAGCATGCCGTTGGAGCCGGGCACCTCCTGGTCGGCCTCGAGGGACTTGCGGTCGGCGGCGGAGGCGCGGGAGATGAGCAGGACGATGTCGGCGTCCTGCTCGATGGAGCCGGACTCGCGCAGGTCGGACATCCGGGGCTGGCGCCCCTCGTCCTCCGACTTTCGGTTGAGCTGGGCGAGGGCGACGACGGGGACGCCGAACTCCTTGGCCATGGCCTTGATGCTGCGCGAGACCTCGGCGATCTGCTGCTCGCGCGGCAGGGAGGGGTCGAGCCCGTTGATCAGCTGGATGTAGTCGATGACGATCATGCCGAGCGGCTGGCGGGCGTGGGCCCGGCGGCACTTGGCGCGGATCTCGAGGATGTTCTGGCCGCCGTTGTCGTCAATGAGCAGGGGGCGACCCTTGAACTCCATGGCGGCCTCGGCGAGGTCGCGCTGGGCCTGGGGGTCGGGATAGGCGCTGCGGAGCTTGGTCAGGTTGACGCGGGCCCGGGAGCAGAGGAGGCGGAGGGCGAGCTCGCGCGAGGGCATCTCGAGCGAGAAGAGCAGGATGCGGGCGGGCGGGGTGCCGCCCTTGGGGAAGAGGGCGGCCTCGATGAAGTTGAGGGCGATGGAGGTCTTGCCCATGCCGGGCCGGGCGGCGACGACGACCATCTGGCCGGGCTGGAAGCCAAAGGTGAGCTCGTCGAGCTTGTCAAAGCCGGTGCGCAGGCCCTGGGCGGCGTTGCGGTCGCTCATGATCCGGGCGACGAGCTCCATCGCCTCGCCCACCGACTTGTCGACCGGCTGGACGCTGTCGGCGATGCGCGACTCGCTGATGCGGAAGAAGGCCTGCTCGACGTCCTCGAGGAGGCGGTCGATGCCCTCGGCGTGGGCGTGCGCCTTCTCGACCGTGGCGGTCGAGGTCGCGATGAGCTGGCGGAGGAAATACTTCTCGCGCACGATGACCATCCAGTGGCGCGCGTTGGCGGTGGTGGCGACGAGGCTGGAGAGCTCGTTGATGTAGGCGGGGCCGCCGACCGACTCGAGGCGGCCGCCGGCGCGGAGCTCCTCGGCGAGGGTGATCTCGTCGATGCCGACGTTGCGCTGGGAGAGGGTCACGGCGGCCCGGAAGATGTCCTGGTGGGCCGGGCTGAAGAAATGCTCCGCCGAGATGCGCTCCTGGAGGCAGACCTGGAGGGTGTCGCCGCCGTCGATCAAGATGCTCGCCATCAGGCCGCGCTCGGCGTCGAGGTTGTGCGGGGGCACCCGGCCCTCGACCGGGACGTTGGGGTCGGGGAGACGGCGCTTCTGGGAGGGTCGCTCGGCCATGGGAGGGGCGAATGGTGCCAAGCAGAGGCGGAGAGGACAGCCGCAAATATACCCAAGGGGCTGTGAATAACCCACCCCGGGACCCCTGGGGAGGGCGCGGCGGCAAGGGCAAGGTGACGGATGGGAAACGAGCCGAAAAAACCTTCGGTTTTCATAACTTTGGGGTGGCTGATTATGGCTGGGTTTTTTGCATATGACCGTGCTGCTCCCGCTGCTCAGCATCCTCGCCGCCACCGCGTCGCCGACCCCCCAGGTCGAGTTCCGGGCAATGAGCTTCGACGAGCCGAGCATGGAGGTCTACCTCCTCGAGTCTCCCGCCTCCAAGGAGGCCAAGGAATCGAAGCCCGAGGCCCGGGCCCTGGCCCTTTACTCCCATGCGCTGACGCACGCGGTCCGGACGCGCTGTCCGGAGAGCCGCCTGACCTTCCATCGGAAGGTGACCGACGCGGAGGGCAAGGTCGCCTACCTCCCGCTGGCGAGCGCGGCGGTGCCGCCGGAAGGGGGCACCTTCCTCGCCATCCTCCACGGGTCGGCAGGCAAACACGGCCTCTCGCTGGTGCCGGACACGGGCACGGAGGGGGCGGGGGGGACGCTCCGTTTCTTCAACCTCTGCCCCACCCCGCTGGCGCTGAGCTTCCCCGGGCTGCGCGAGGTCATTGCGCCGAGCAAGCAGGCGCTGCTGCGCCCTCCGGTGAAGTCGGAGGACTACGGGCAGGGTCAGTTCTTCCTCCCCGACGGCGACGAGTGGCGGGTGGCGGGCGGCCTGCGCTGGCTCCAGCTGGACGACATCCGCACGCTTTGGTTCATCCTCCCCGCGCCCGGCCAACCCGGCATCGTCACCCTTCGCGGCATCGAGGAGCGCATCGAGCCCGCCGTCCTCTTGTCCCCGCCCGGCAACCCCGGAGGAGCCCCCGGCGGAAACGGGACGCCTTCCGGCGCGAACCGCGGCCCCAACGGCGCCGCCAGCCGCTGAGATGAGGGCGACGGGCGAGAGCGCGGGGCGGCGCGGGGGCTTCGCCCTCGTCCTGGCGCTCACGGTGATGTCGCTGCTCGTCCTCATCATCCTCTCGCTCGCCGGCTTCCTCACCATCGAGACCCGGCTGGCGGAGAACGGCCTTCAGCTCACGCGCGCCCGCCTCAACGCGGTCATGGCGGGACGCATCGCCCTCGGCCACCTGCAGCAGGAAGCCGGCCCCGACCAGCGATCGACCGCGACCGGAGAGCTCGCCGGCATCCGGCCCACCGCCTCGCTGCCTTCGCCCTGGGTGCTCGGGACGCCGGCGGCGGAGCGCCTCTCCCAGGGCCGCAGCCGCTGGACCGGGGTCTGGCGCACGGACCAGCCGGACCAGCCCCCCGCCTGGCTGATCAGCGGGAAAGGCGGCGCGAACCCCTCGCTCGACACCACGCCCTACCTGGCCCAGTCGACCAGCCTCTCCGGCTCCGCCGATTACCCCGCCGCGCACTGGGCGCCCTGGCAGGACGACTACCCCGCGGACTTCTCCGGCGAGCCCATGGCGATCCTGGTCGGCAACGGCAGCGCGGGGCTCGACCCCGGGCCGGACAACACGCCGGGAACAACGGACGACATCGACCTGCGCATCGCCCTGCCCCGCGTGCCCTTCCCCGCCGCCCTGCGAGGCCAGGTCGCCGGCGGCTTCGCCTACTGGGTCGGCGACGAGGGCGTGAAGGCCCGCGTCAACCTTCCCGAGCCGCGCAACCTGGCCGGCTCCGCGCCGGGCAACCTCGACGCGGTGGACGCGCTGCGGGCGCCCTCGCGCCAGGGCACCCACCTGCTGACCGGGCTCAAGTCGGTCGACGTCGCCTCGCCCGCCGCCCTGCTCGCCTTGGTCCTGTCGGACGCGCAGTCCGCGCCCAACGTGCCCGGCTACACCCTGGCGGACCCCGACGCCCGCCTGCCGTCCAACCGGGCCATGTTCCACGACCACACCTACTGGTCGGCGGGCGTGCTGGCCGACGGCTACCGCGGCGGCCTTCGGCGCGACCTCTCGCTCGCCTTCGAGATGGACGACCGCGAGTTCGACCGATCGGAGTTCGGCAACGGCCTCGGCGAGCCCTCGGGCGTCGGCCACGCCACCGAGCTCTACACCACCTGGACCAACCCGGCCAACAGCGCCCTGCAGGGCCGCCGGTCCTGGTACCCCGGGTTCCCCGCGCGCGCCGACGGCGTGATGGGCTCGGCCGACCCGCGCCCGCGCATGTGGGTCCCGATCTGGGAAAGCAACCCCGACAACCCGGAGCGGAACATCACGACCACCGGCGCGCGCTACAAGGCGTGGTCGCCGGTCTTCATCCGCGAGGACGAGGCGACCAACGCCCTGAAGTCGCACCTCGCCGGCCTGCCCAACGTGACGCTCGACCCGACCTACAACCGGCCCCGCCGGCTGATGGGGCCGCTCTGGCACCTGGTGCGCGACTACTATCGCCTGTACAAGGAGGTCGGCTGGGCGTCCAACACGGCGACGCTCGACGCGCGCGGCTTCTACCCCAACACCGACCAGTTCCTCCGCGGCGGCTACAAGCCCGCCCCGGTCGGTGACAACGAGTACAGCCGCTACGACCTGGACAACGCCTACTGGTCCAACGGCGGCGCGCCCGGCGACGCCCTCGACACCTACGGCGGCACGCCCGACCCGATGGGCGTGCTCAACGGGATGAAGGAGTTCCGCTACATGCCCCGGGCCGTCCGCGGCGCCTACATGCCGACCGTCCACCGGCTCGCCCTCATCTTCTCCATCAAGCGCGTGGCGGCCGGCGCGGACTACACGCTGAAGCTCTTCTGCACGCCGGTCGTCGTCCTGCACAACCCTTACAACGTGCGGCTGCGGCTCAAGCCGGCCGGCGTGGCCGAGCCCGACGCGCGCTCCGCCGGGGCCGGGGCGCGCATCTCGTTCACCGACCTCTGGGGCGTCTCGTTCTACGTCAGGACGCACGTGGGCAACGACCCGATGAACAAGAGCTTCGAGACCCGGGGCGTGCGCGCGGACAACGTCTTCTCGGTCAAGGCCGACGACAACTCCAACGCCGAGAACTTCACGGCCATCATTCCCGAGACCATCCTCGAGCCGGGCGAGATGGCCGTTTTCTCCGCCCGCCAGGCGGTGCCGGCGAACACCCTCGTCTCGGGCGGCGTGTCGCCTGTGCCGGTGCTCCGGATGGAGCGCGGCTTCTACATCACGGGGGGCTTCCACGCCGACTTCTTCACCAACGGCCTGACCAGCGCGGGCACGCCCAACGGCTCGACCACGCCGGTGCTCTCGCGCTTCCTCGCGCCCGGGGCCGACCCGACCGTGCCCAACGGGGACATGATCACGACGTGGATCGGCTATCGCGACATGTACTGGCACCACTGGCTCTACCTGAGCTCGGGCTGGCGGCAGTCGCTGGCGGGCGACCGGCTCGGGGTCGACCTCGGCCGCAACGAGGTCATCGGCACCCGCCGGTCCAACTCCCGCGCCAGCTACGGGCTGATGGTGAACATCGGCTCGTTCGGCACGAGCAACGGCAAGGACTTCTTCGGCGACCCCGGCACGCAGGCGCAGCCCGTGACCATCGGCCCGATGCTCAACATCCGCGACTTCTCGTCCACCGGCACGCCCGGGGCGGTCATCGGCGCGTTCGACACGCGGATGCGCGTGGCCGACACCGCGCGCAGCACGAGCTACGACCGCGGCGTCCTGCCCTGGGCCACGGCCCAGGCCGCGCCCACGCCCGCGCCCAACCCGGTCTGGCTCTACAGCAACCCGCTCGCCCAGACGTCCACCGCGCCAAGCCAGCTGACGGGCGGCGGGACCATGCCCTCGATCGGCGCACCCAGCCTGCGGACGCAGGTGGTGGGCGGCGACGAGATCGGCCTCAACGGCGCCGCCACCTCCTGGAGCAACCTGCTGCAGATCGACGCCGGCCAGCCCGACGGCAGGGCGGCGCTGGGCGGCTTCTCCCACGGCGCCCAGGGCGTCAACCGCGCCGTCCACATCGAGATCCCGACCACCGCGCCGCTGTCCCTCGGGCAGTTCATGCATGCCAACGTCAACGTCTGGGACTGGTTCCCCTACCGCACGGTCGGCAACTCCTTCCCGCCCCTGGTCACGCCGGTGGACAAGAGCTGGACGCACAGCACCGGGGCCTACAAGGGCGGACACACTTTCCCGGATATGGCGTGGCTGATGAACAACGCCCTCTGGGACGCCTTCTACTTCTCCGGCGCCGCGCCCCGCCTGCGACCCAGCCGCTCGGGCGACTACAACAGCGTGCGCCTCCAGTCGACCCAGCAGGTCCTCGACGCCTTCGCCGCCGGCGCCCAGCCCCTCGCCAACCCGCGCATGCGCCTGGTGCAGCCAACCGGCCAGCCGCGCGCCGCCGAGGCCTTCGCCGCGGCGGGCTTCCACCTGCCGGATGGCGCGAACGCGCCCGACGGGCACCGCCGCATGGCCGCCTACCTGCTCAACGACGGCGCGCTCAACGTGAACTCGCTCTCGGTCGAGGCCTGGGTCTCGCTCCTCACCTCGGTCCGCCAGGTCGGCCTGGGCGCCTCGGGTCCGGGCAACGTCCGGTTCCCCCGGTTCGTCGGCACCGATGCCCAGCAGGCGGCCGCCCGCAACCTCCGCGACAGCAGCTACTGGAACGGCTTCGTGGCGATGAACGACGCGCAGGTGCTCGCGCTGGCCCAGGGCATCGTCGAGGAGGTCCGCGCCCGCTCCCGGTTCCATGTCCGGACCGAGCGCGACCAGGAGTATCCGCCCGCGACCCCGCCGGGCGCGGCCGGGCCGCGGCGCTTCCGGGGCTTCCCGGCCACGCTCAACCCGGGCACGCCCTTCCTCGGGCTGGCCGAGTTCGTCAACCGCTTCCTTGGGCCGACCAAGCGGGCCGGCGCCCACATCAGCTCGGGCCTGAGCGAGACCCGCTCGCTGTACATCACCAACATCATCGCCAACGAGGCGCCCAACCCCGCCTACCCCGCGCAGGCCGCGGCCAACCGGTGGATGTTCCACTCGGGCGCGCTGGAATCCGCCATCGCGCGGGCCGACCGGACGCTGGGCGCCTCCGGGCTGGCCAACGCGCCGACCGGCGCCGCCGCCATCGTCGCCGCCGTCTCGCACAACTGGAACCACCTCGTGGCGGGCGGGAAGCGCTCGGGCATGCCGCCGGGCTCGTACATGCGGAACGTCGAGTCGCTCAACCCCGACACCAACGACAACCGCTCGCACACCGGATTCGGCGCGCCGGGCTGCCTCTTCCAGGGCGACCTGCTCCAGGCGCTGGGCCCCGCGCTCGCCTCGAGGTCCGACACCTTCGTCATCCGCGCCCACGGCGACGGCGCCACGCTGGCCGAGGCGTCCTTGCGCCCGGCCAGCGCCGTGCTCGAGCTCGTCGTCCAGCGGCTCCCCGAGTACGTCGACGCGCGCAACGCCCCCGAGGTCCGGCCGAGCGACCCGAGCCTGCGGGTCGTCAACCGAGCCCTGGGCCGCCGCTTCAAGGTCGTCTCCGCCCGCTGGCTGACCCCGGGCACCCTCTGACCCCCGCGCGGCCGCGCCGCGCGCAACCCCCTGACCATGGAATCCCTCACCATCTCCTCCGTCACCAAGGCGTTCCCGGCCAAGCCCAAGGCCCACGTGGCCCTGGACGGCATCGACCTCGCCATCCGGCCCGGCGAGCTCTTCTTCCTGCTCGGAGCCTCGGGCTGCGGCAAGACGACCCTGCTGCGCTGCATCGCCGGCCTCGAGACCCCGAGCTCGGGCCAGATCCGCTTCGGCGAGCGCGACGTGACCAGGCTGCCGCCCCACCTGCGCGAGGCCGCGATGGTCTTCCAGAGCTACGCGCTGTGGCCGCACCTGACGGTCGGGCAGAACGTCGCCTTCGGCCTCGAGGAGCGCAAGGTGCCCCGGGGCGAGGTGGCGCGGCGGACCGCCGAGGCCCTCGCGGGCGTGCGCATGGGCGAGCTCGCCGACCGCGGGATCGACCAGCTCTCCGGCGGGCAGCAGCAGCGCGTGGCCCTGGCCCGCGCCCTTGTCGTGCGCCCCCGCGTGCTCCTGCTCGACGAGCCGCTCTCCAACCTCGACGCCCAGCTGAGGGTCGAGATGCGCCGCGAGATCCGCCGCATCGTGAAGGAGAACGGGCTGACCGCGATCTACGTGACGCACGACCAGGAGGAGGCGCTCGCGATGGCGGACCGGATGGCCGTCCTCCACCAAGGCAAGCTGGCCCAGGTCGGCACGCCCGAGGAGATCTACCGGCGGCCCGACAACGCCCATGTGGCCAAGTTCATCGGCGAGACCAACCTGCTGGCCGGCAAGGCGACCTCCGTGGGCGCGGCCGGCGCCGAGATCGCGACGCCCGCCGGCGCCCTCCGCGCGACCTTCGGGGCGGCCGGCTGGAGGCCGGCCGCGGGCGAGCCCGTCCAGGTGTCCGTCCGACCCGAGGGCTGGACGCTGGCCGCGGCCGACGCGCCGGGCGCCATCCGCGGCGTCATCGCCGACCAGGTCTACCTCGGCCAGCGCGCGCAGCTGACGGTGCGGACGGACCTCGGCGAGCTGCACGTCCTTCGCCTCAACCCCGAGGGCCCCGCGCCGATCGGCGCGGCGGTCGGCCTCGTCGCCCAGGCGGAGAACGCCATCGTCCTGCCGGCATGACCTCCTCGCGTCCCATCCTCGTCGTGGGCGGCCTGCTGGCCCTGCTCGTGGCCCTGCCCATCGCCCTGCGCGAGGACACGGTGCAGGCGCACGACGCCGGCGCCCGCCGGCTGGTCGTCCTCACCCCCCACGGCGAGTCCATCCGCAAGGAGTTCGGCGAGGCCTTCGCCCGCCACGTCAAGTCCGCCCGCGGCGAGGCCGTGTACGTCGACTGGCGCTCCCCGGGCGGAACCTCCGAGATCCGCATGGTGCTCGATGCCGGGTACAAGGCGGCCGCCGAGGAGGGGCGCGCGGGCGTGGGCATGGACATCATGTTCGGCGGCGGCGTGCCCGACTTCGCCAGCCAGGCCCGCCACGGGCGGCTCGTCCCCCTGCGCGTGTTCGAGAGCCAGCCCTCCTGGTTCGGCCCGGACGCCGCCATCCCCCCCGCCTTCACGGGCGAGAACTTCGTCGCGGCCGACCGCACCTGGGTCGCCTCTTGCCTCTCCCAGTTCGGCATCTGCCTCAACCCCGTCGCCTGGGAAAACCTCGGCCTGCAGCCGGCCCGCGGCTGGCGCGACCTCGGCCACCCCGCGCTCGCCGGCAAGCTCGCCCTGGCCGACCCCACGAAGAGCGGCTCGGTCGCCCGCTCCTTCGAGCTGATTGTGCAGGCCGAGATCCAGCGGAGCCTGGCCGACCCCGCGAGGGCCGGCCTGCCCGAGGCGGAGCGGATGGCCCTGGGCTGGCGCGACGGCCTCGTCCTGCTCCAGAGGATGGCGGCCAACGCGCGCTACTTCACCGACAACGCGGGGAAGATCCCCCAGGACGTGGCCCACGGCAACGCCGTCGCCGGCATGTCGATCGACTACTACGGCCGCTCCTACGAGGAGCACCTCAACCGCCCGGGCTCGACCCGCATCATCTGGTTCGCTCCGGCGCGCGGCACGACGGTGAGCGCCGACCCCATCGCGGTGCTGAAGGGCGCCCCCGAGCCGGAGCTCGCGCAGGAATTCGTGGAGTTCGTCCTGAGCCCCGCCGGGCAGCGCCTCTGGCACGCCCAGGCGGGCAGCGCGGGCGGACCCCTTTGGCGCGAGCTGCACCGCCCGCCCGTCCGGCGCGACCTCGGGCTTCCCAAGCAGGGCGAGCCCGGGGGCTGGGCCGATGTCTACGGCGCGGGCGAGCACCTGATCTACCGCCCCGAGCTCACCGCGAAGAGCTTCAACTCGCTGCGACGCATCGTGCGCGCGATGTGCATCGACACCCATGACGAGCTCCGCGAGGCCTGGCTGGCCATCATCGAGGCGGGCATGCCGCCCGAGGCCCTCGCCGCGCTGACCGACATGTCGGCCCTGGCCTACCGCCCGGGCGGCGCCGGCGACCCCTTGCTCGACAACGCCGACCCCCTCGTCGTGGCCCGCCGCATGCGCGAGCTGGCCGAGGGCTTCCGCGCCAACTACCTCCGCGCCGCCGAGATCGCGCGCCGCACCCCCGCCGAGACCCGCTGAACGACCATGGACCGCCGCACCGCCTGGTTCCTCCTTGTCGCCGTCTCGCTGAGCATGGCCGTGGGGTTCCTCTACCCCGCCTACAGCGTCCTGCAGGAGGCCTTCCTCGACCTGCAGACCGGCCGGCCGACCTTGGAATACCTCGGGATGATCCTCGCCGACCCGGTCTACCGGGAGGGGCTGACCAACTCGCTCCTGCTCGGCCTCTGCACGACCGTCCTCGCCCTCGGCATCGCCCTGCCGCTCGCGGTGATCAACCACCGGCACGACTTCCCCCTGCGGCGCGTCCTCGCCCTGGCCGTGCTGGCCCCGATGATCCTGCCGCCCTTCGTCGGGGCGGTCGGCATCAAGCACATCCTGGGCGTCGAGGGCTCGCTCAACGCCATCCTCGGCTCGCTCGGCCTCGTCCCCGACTCGGGCCCGGTCGACTGGCTCGCGCGCGGGCGCTTTGCCGGCATCGCGCTGATGAACGCCCTCTGCCTCTACCCCATCCTCTACCTCAACCTCTCGGCCTCGCTCGCCCAGCTCGACCCGGCGCTCGAGCAGGCGGCGGAGAACCTCGGGTGCCGCCCGTGGCGCCGGTTCCTGCGCATCACCCTGCCCCTCATCCTACCCGGCATGTTCGCCGGCGGCTCGCTGGTCTTCATCTGGGCGTTCACCGACCTCGGCGTGCCCCTCGTCTTCGACTACACGCGGGTGGCCTCGGTGCAGATCCTGGACGGCATCAAGGGGCTCGACCGGAATCCCCTGCCCTACGCCCTTACCGCCGTCGTGCTCATCGTCGCGGCGACGGTCTTCCTGCTCTCGAAGCTCCTCTTCGGCGGGCGCCGGGCAGGCAGCGCCCCCCGGCCGCGGATGCAGGCCAACCCGGCGCGCCTCGGCGGCCTCGGCGGCTGGGCCTGCAGCGCCTTCTTCCTCGGCATCACGGCGGTGGCGACGCTCCCTCACCTCGGGGTGCTCCTGCTGTCGTTCGCCTCGCATTGGCACGGCACCGCCCTGCCCGCCGAGCTGACCCTGGCTCACTGGCAGGAGGCCTTGGGCAGCGCCCTCGTCGTGCCCTCCATCCAGAACAGCCTCGCCTACGCGGGCGCGGCCACGGTCCTCGCGTTGCTGGTGGGCCTGGCCTCGGCCTGGGTGGTGGTGAGGTCGGACCTGCGCGCCCGCCACCTGCTCGACACCCTCACGATGATGCCCCTGGCGGTGCCTGGGCTCGTCCTCGCCTTCGGCTACCTGGCGCTGTCGCAGGAGGGCAAGCCCTTCCACGGGCTGATCGGCGACAACGGCAGCCCCTTCCTCCTGCTCGCCCTCGCCTACGCCATGCGGCGCCTGCCTTACGTGATGCGCTCCTCGGTGGCCGGCCTCCAGCAGAGCGACCCCGTGCTCGAGCAGGCCGCGAGGTCGCTCGGCGCCAGCGCGTGGTCGACCTTCCGGCGAATTTCGCTGCCGTTGCTGGCGGCCCACCTCGCGGCGGGCTGCATCCTCGCCTTCGCCTTCGCGATGCTGGAGGTGAGCGACAGCCTCATCCTCGCCCAGCAGGCTGAGCATTACCCGATCACCAAGGCGACCTTCGCCCTGCTGACGACGCTCGGCAACGGCACGGAGCTGGCGGCCGCGCTCGGCGTGTGGTCGATGGTCTTCCTCTCCACGGCGCTGATTGGCGCGGCCCTGCTCGGCGGCAAGCGCGGCGGGTTGGGAGGGTAGAGACGCAGGCGGTGCCTGCGGGAGTCGCGATCTGCAATCGCTGGAGTCGCAAGCCGGAGGCTTGCTGGTGTCGCGGGCTTTGCCCGCTGGTGTCGCAGCTGCGCTGCTGGGGTCGCAGGCGTAGCCTACTGGGAGAGGCTTCGAGCGTAGCGAGTCTAGCACTGGTCACCGGTCACCGATGCATTGAGGGGGCTGACATGGACGCCTAGGGGTAGGCGTCCCTACCCGAGGCAGGGGAGGCAGGGTGCATTGGGTAGGGACGTCTCACCGAGACGTCCGAGGGATCGAAGGTGGTAAGGCAGACGCCTAGGGGCAGGCGTCCCTACCTTAGGCGGACTGCTTGCGGCGGCGGCGAAGGGCGCTGGCGGCGAGGGCGAGGCCACCCAGGAGGAGGCCGTAGGTCGAGGGCTCGGGGATGGGGGAATACTCGAGCTGCAACATGCCGGTCGTGACATTGTTCACCACCTGGAAGGAGCCCGAGGATACCAGGCCGACCTGAGGGGTGAAGGAGGCGACATTGATCACAAAGAGGTCGGAGATGCTGCCCGCGTAGGACTGAGGCAGGGTGAGGGTCGCGTAGTCGAGGAGGTCGAAGAGATACGTCGCGGAGGCGTCGAAGCCGGCGAGGGCGCCCTGCGCATCGGGGGAGACCGAGACGAGCGAGACCAGGTTGAGGATGTAGCGATTGGCGGTGGACAGGCCGGAGAGATCCAGCGTGCCAGCCGTCACGGCGTCGTAGCCCACGCCGGCGGCGCCGGCGGGGTTGAGGAACTCAACCTCCATGGAGGCGCCGCCCGCGAGGGCGTGGGTGCCGGTGACGGTGAGCATGCCGGGCGAGTTGCCGGGGGCGAGGATGGAGCCGGCCACCTGGGTGAGCCCGCCGATGGTGCCGGAACCCTTGAGGGTCGAGCCGCTCTCGACCGCGAGGGTGGCGGCGGTGGTGATGCCGGTGGTGCTGAAGGTGTCGGCGGCGACGGTGAGCTCGCCCGAATAGTTATTGAGGCCGCTGAGCGTGGCTCCGGACTCGAGGCGGAGGTCGCGGTCGAAGCCGGCCTGGATGGTGGCGGAGGCGCCGTTGCCGAGGCGGACATTGCCGGCGCCGATGGCCGAGCTGAGGGAGACGGAGCCCTCGACGTCGACCGTGCCGGTGAAGCCAGCGCCTTGGATCGCCCCGCCGGTGTACTTGACGGTGCGCGAGCTCTGGAGGGAGCCGAAGTTGAGGGTGCCGCCGGCGCCGACCTCGATCTCGGTGTTGGCGTTGTATCCGGCGCTGACGTCGAGGGTGCCCCTCACCTTGAGGTTGCCGGTGAAGGCGGCGAGATTGTTGAGCGTGCCACCCTCGAAGACGATGTCCTTGTTGACGCCGCTGAGGTTGACGGTGGCGCCCGCGGCGACGGTGACCTCGGTGATGTCGGCGCCCAGGTTGTTGATCACGGAGGAATCGACATTTCCGGAGAGCTGGATGGCACCGAGGGCGGCCCAGGCCGAGGCATTGAGCAGGGAGCCGCCCGAAACGACAATGACGTTGGTCGGGGCGAGGTTCGCGAGGTCGAGCACGCCGCCGGAAACGGTGACGGCGCCGGTGCCGAGGGCGCCGACATCGCCGATGAGGAGGGTGCCCGCGGACACGGTCACGCCACCCTCGAAGGTGTTGGCGGATCCCAGGACCACGGTGCCCGCGCCAGTCTTGGCCACGGAACCGCCGCCGGACAGGATACCCGAGAAGGTGGCGGTGGCGCCGGCGACGGCGGTAAGGGTCGCGGCGCCGTGGATGGTGACATTGCCGGAGAAGGTGGCCGAGCCGGCCTCGGAGAGGCCGAGGGTGCCGGAGCCACCGGCGGGACCGACGGCCGAGCCGCGAACCTGCAAGTTGTCGATGCGATTGTTGCCGGTCTCCGAACTTGCTCCGGACACCGTGAGGCGAAGCCAGGCGGTGGCATCGCCATTGAGCGCGGAGAGCTGGTCCAGGGAGACGGTCGCGAAGCTGGTCGCGAGGGAGGAGGCGACTTGGTAAGGAGACCAGGTCGAGCCATCCAGGCTGTACTCCCAGGTGTGATTGGCGAAGCCGGAGGCGGTCCGCTGCGCGGCATAGCTCACGGACAGCCCGGCATGACCGGCCATGTTGATCGCCATCACGATGGACTTGCCGTTGGCGGACTGATTGACCAGCGAAAGAGACCCCGCTCCGGTGGTGGTCGAGAATCCATCGCCCGCGTTCACCGAGTTGGTTCCGCCAAAGGCGTCGAGCTGCTTGTCGGCGCTTACAGTGCTGCTGACCCAGCTGGACGAGCCATTGGTGCCGTCGAGGTAAAGGGTGCCGGCGCCAAAGTTGGCAACCAGCACCTTGGGGGTATTGGGCGCAGCGAGGATCTGGGTGCCGCCGTTGGCGGTGGTCTGGAAGTCCCAGCCGGCAATCAGGACATTGGGGGTGAGCGAGGATCCGAAACCGACGGTGAGGGCGTTGGCCAGCGTCACCCCCGCCGCCAGGGAAAGCGCGCCGCCGTCGACGGTGACGGCGCCGGAGCCGAGGGCGTTCCCGTAGGTGGCGGTGGTGGTGCCGGCCCTGAGGGAGGTCGCTCCCGAGAAGCCGGAGCTGTCGCCGGAAAGCGTGAGGGCGCCGGCCCCGGACTTGGTCAGGTTGCCGGTGCCGCTGAGGGCGCCGGCGTAGGTGCCAGCGTCGGCCTGGTTGAAGACGAGGGCGGCGTTGTTGACAATGGCACCGGAAATCGAGGCGCTGGAGACGGTCAGGGTGCCGGCGCTGACGGTCGTGCCGCCGGTGTGGGCATTGGCGCCGGTGAGGGTGAGGTTGCCCGCGCCGGACTTGGTCAGGGTGCCGGTGCCGGTGATGGCTCCGGCATAGGTGCCCGCGGCGGCCTGGTTGAAGACGAGGGCGGCGTTGTTGGTGACCGATCCGGGGAGGGTGACGGTGGAGACGGTAAGGGTGCCCTGGGAAACCGTGGTGCCCCCGGAATAGCTGTTGGCTCCAGCGAGGGTCAGGTTGCCCGCGCCCGACTTGGAGAGGGATCCGGTGCCCGTGATGGCGCCCGCGAACGCGGCGTCGGTCGACTGGCTGAAGGCGAGAGCGGCGTTGTTGGCGATGGCGCCGGAAATCGAGGAGGTGGAGACGGTGAGGGTGCCGGCGCTGACGGTCGTGCCGCCGGTGTGGGCGTTGGCGCCGGAAAGGGTGAGGTTGCCCGCGCCCTCCTTGGTGAGGGAGCCCGTGCCGGTGATGGCGCCCGAGTAAGTGGCGTCGGTTGACTGGTTGAAGGTGACGTTGCCGCTGTTGGCGACGTTGCCGGACAGCGAGGCGGCGGTGGCGGTGAGCCTGCCGGCGGACACAACGGTGCCTCCGGTGTAGGAATTGGCGCCGGTCAGGACGAGTGAGCCGGCTCCGGCCTTGGTCAGGCCCGCGGCACCGGTGACCTGGGTGCCGATGGTGGCGGTGACATCCGCATCGACCGTGATGGTGTTGGCGGCGGCGTTGACGCCCGCCAGGTCGAGGGTCGAGGCCGCGAGCGAGTATCCCGTGGTGGAAAACCTTAGACCGGAGGCGACGGACACGCCGCCGTCGATGGTGACGGTGCCGGCGGTCGCGCCGGCGAAGACGACGGTGCCTGAGCCGATGCCGAGGTTGGTGGTGGCGAAGGTGGCGTCGGTCGCGAAGGTGGTCGAGGAGGAGGTCCAGGTGCCCGCGCCGCCGGAGCCCGAAGTTCCCGCCCAGAAGAGCCCGGTGCCGACAACGGGAGGAGGCGAATAGAGGGTCGCGGTGAGGGAGAAATTGTCGATGCCCATGCCGGCCGAGCTCGAACCGGACGCGTCGACCCACCGGAAGGTCACGGTGGATCCGTTGGCAATGTTCAGGCTGGTGAGCGACGAGGAGAGCGAGGCCCGGTTGGCGGTAGCATTCCCGTCAAGATTGGTGCCGGTTCCCGTGACCGAAGTCACGAAGTTGAGAGCGCTGACCGAGGTCCATGTCGACCCGGCGTTGAGGGCGACGTCCGCCAGCTGGTAGGAGAAGGCGAGCGTGTCGGCCGCGGCCGCCCGACGCCACTGCTCCCCCACGTAAGCGACATCAAGCGACGTGATGGTCGAACCGGTGTTGTTGGTGAACTTGAAGCCGATGATGGAGGTCAGGCTGCCGCTCTGCTGAACCCCCAAGGCGCGATCGGAGTTGCCCGAGGCGCCGAAACTGTAGGTATTGCCGCCAGTTTCGGATCCGGTGCTGGCTGCGTAGGTTGTGTTGGCGTTGGTGCCTCCCTCGAGGAAAGACCAGCCTGTGGGCAAGGTTGTGTTGGCGTTGGTGGTACCACTAGTGGCCAACGAATCAAAATTCTGCGAATAGGTGGTGGTGGTGAGCGAGACCTGCGCATGGGCCGAAGGTGCCAGCGTGAGGGCGGATCCGGCGGCGAGGAAAAGTGCGATGGGGAGGCGCATGAAGGTGTGGGGTTAGGGAGAAAATCTGGCGGAGATGGGATAGGTGCAAAGCCCTAAGTGAAAGCCCCGCGTTAAGAATTTGTGACGGCGAGGTGACCCGGATTGCGGGGATTTTTACATTAATTTTAGGCGATAGTTGAATACGCGGCAGCGGTGTCAGAATAGCGGCAAAGTTGGGCGGTTTGGGGTGTAAATAGATTGGGGAATGGGGGAACGGGGGAAGGGGGGGAAGGGGGACCGGGGGGGTTCGGCCTTAATGGCTAGACTGGCGGATTGGCTTTATGGCTACAGGCAATGGGTAGGGAGGCCTGGGGACAGGCCTCCCTACCAGGGGCATCGCTACAGGGCGCGGGTTAGACCGTGGGGGCGGGCTTGCGGCGGCGGCGAACGGCGGCGGCGGCGAGGGCGAGGCCGCCGATGAGGAGGCCGTAGGTCGAGGGCTCGGGGATGGCCGAGTAGCTGAGAACCAGGTTGTTGTCCTGGAGCGACACGCTGAACCGGCTGGCGTCGATGGGCGTGATGCCGTCGTCGGCGAGGAAGGACTTGCCGAGGGAGTTGGTCTCGATGGTGAAGAGGTCGGAGAGGGTCTTGCCGCCGAGGTCGACGACGCCGGCCACGGTGAAGAGGACGAGGTCGAAGTCGATGGTGGGCACGAAATCCTCGGCCATGACGTTGTCGCTGCTAGCGTCGATGGAGACGAGGCGGATGATGTAACGCTCGGTGTCGCTGAGGTTGCTCAGGATGAGGTCGCCGAAGACCTCGGTGGTGTCGTAGTCGGAGCCGGCGCCGGCCGGGCCGGCAATTGAGCCGACGCGGATGGCCTCGAGCTCGTAGATGGCGCCTCCGGCCAGGGTGACGTCGCCCACGACCTGGACCTTGCCCGGGGAGTTGCCCGGCCCGAGGATGGAACCCGACTGCTGGCTGAGGTCCCCGAGGATGATCGCGTCGCCGCCGAGTTGCCCGCCCGCGGCGATGACAACGGAGCTACCGAAGGCGCCGATGGTGCCGTTGGAGCTCAGGGTGCCGCCAAGGGTGAGCTGGCCGCCGATGAGGTTGAGGCCGGAGATGGAGCCGCCGGAGAGGGTGATGGCGTTGGTGATGACCTCGGTGAGGGTGATGGAATTGCCGGTCGACACGTTGAGCGTGGCGCTGGAGGTCATGTTCGTCCCGGTGATGGAGACATTGGTGCCGATGACGTTGACCGTGCCGGTGTAGTTGGTGCCGAGGATGGCCGCGCCCGAACGGAAATGGGTGGTGGAGCCGCAGAGCAGACCACCGGAGCTGCCGAACTGCGCGGTGGCGCCGTCGTTGACGTTGAGGTCGAAGCCGAGGTCGCCCAGGCCGGCGAAGCTCTGGGTGCCGCCGGTGAGGGTGAGGGTGCCGGTGTAGGTGCCGAGGCCGGTGAGGGTGGCGCCGTTGGAGCTGATGTTGAGCGAGAGGCCGGCAAGGTTGGCGGATTGGCCGGAACCGAGAAGGACGCCGCCGCCGATGCCGGAAAGCCCGGCCAGTTGCGAGGTGACATCGCCGGTGCCGGTCGGGGCGATCGTGCCGGTCCAGTTGGAGCCGTTGAGGAAGGAGCCCGAGAGGAAGGTGATGACGTTGTCGGGGTTGAGGCTGTTGAGGTCGAGCGTGCCGCCCGAGAGGGTGATGTTGGCCAGGCCGAGCGTGTCGACGGTGGTGAAGGCCAGGGAGGAGCCGGTGTTGACGACCAGGGTCGCGGACGAGGTGAGACCCGAGGCGTTGGCCAGCAATCCGCCGTCGATGGTGATGGAGCCGGCGACGGCAAGACCGCCGAGATCCAGCGTGCCGCCTTGAACACGGACCTCGCCTGAACCCAAGGCGCCGGTGGAGCCGGCCTCGAGATCACCCTCCATGAGGGTGATTCCGCCCGAGAAGGTGTTCGAGCCGGAGAGGATGACGCGACCGGAGCCGATCGTGGCGAGGGCGCCGGCGCCGGAGATGTTACCCGAGAAGGTCGCGGTGGAGCCGGAGGCGGCGGTCAGGTCGGCCGAGCCGAGGAGGGAGACGGCGCCGGTGAAGGTGGCGTTGGAATCGATGTCGGCAACGCCGAGGACGACATTGGAACCAGCGTAATTGACCGAGAAGTTGTCGAGGGCCAAGGTGTCGCGGGGGCCGCTGCCGGTGGACGCCCCGAGGGCAACGACACGGAACCAAGCGGTCGCTTGGTCGGCGATGCCGGAGAGGGCCGCGGCATCATAGGATACCGTGGTGGAACCGAAGCTACCGGGGTCGGAGTAGGTGCCGAGCGTGGTCCAGGTCGAGGGCGTGGCGCCGGCGGCGACTTGGATAGTCCAAGTAGTGCTGCGGGTCTGCACGCTTAGCATCTGGAGGTCGACGGAGAGCCCCTGCAGGGACTGACCCAAGGTGCTGAACTGGTAGACGAAAGCGGCACCGGGGTCGCCGAAGCTTCCAGTCTGTCGGACCCCGAGGGCCCGATCGGTCGCGGCCGCTTGATCGGCGATGCTGGCGGTCGACGCGAGGCCGGATCCATGGGAGGCGACATTACGGAAATTACTGGAACTACTCCCCCACTCAGTAGCAGCAGTCACCGGTGTAACCGCCGTCCCCAGAGCCGAAGCGTTGGCGCCGGTACGAACCGTCCAACCAGTGGGTAAGCCAGAGGCCAGCGAATTGAAGGTTTCGACCGAACCTAGAGCGGGAACACTAATGCTATTAGCAAGCGTTGTGCCATCACCCGCCACGAGCGAGGTGCCGCCTGCGAGTGTCACCACACCGGAACCGAGGGCGTCGGACGCGTTGGCGATGACCGAGCCGGCGTTGATCGAGACGGCGCCGGAGTTGGTGCTGGCGGAAGCAAGAGTGAGGGCGCCATTACCCGATTTTGTGATACCGAGTTTTCCACCACCCGTACCGTCGGCAAAAGCCGTCGAGACCGTAGCGGCTGAAGCGAGATTGAGCGTGAGCGTCGAGTTGGTGGCGGCGCCGTTGGAAACGGTGCCGGAGCCGGACAGGGCGGTGAGGGTGGCGGATTGGCCGTTGAGCTCGAGGGTGGCGCCGGAGGCGACGGTCACCGCGTTCCCGCCCAAGGCGCCGGAGGAACCCACGCGGAGGGTGCCGGCGCCGACGGTCAGGGCCGAGAGGGTATTGGCGCCGGAGAGGGTCAGCGTTCCGGTTCCCGACTTGGTGAGCGAGCCGTTGGTGACGGCGCCGGAGAGGGTGGCTCCCGAGTCGGCGACGGTGACGGTGCGGCTGGCGGCGCCGAGGTCGACGGCGCCGGAGAGGGTGAGGGAGCCGGTGGACGAGGAGGTGCCGAGGCCGAAGTCGCCGCCGACGGTGACGGCGTTGGCGAGGGTGACGCCCGAGCCGGTGGTGTTGCCCAGCGAGCCGCCGTTGATGGTGAGGGCGGAGGCGCCGAGGGCCGACGCATGATTGGCGTTGATCACGCCGGCCGAGAGGGTGGTGCCGGAGCTGATGGTGGAGGCGGCGGAGAGCGTGAGCGTGCCGGCGCCCGACTTGGAAAGGGTGGCGACCGAGAGGCCACCGGAGAGCGCGATGGCGCCATCGCCAGCGACGGTGAGGGTGCGGCTGGCGCCGGAGATCGCGCCGCTGACGGTCAGGGCAGCCCAGTCGACGGTGGTGTCGAGGGTGGCGTCGCCGGTGAGGGTCACGGCGCCCGCGTAGGACGTGGCGCCTCCCGTGCCGACGAGACGGCCGGCGAGGGAGAGGGCCTCGGCGCCGACGGCGACCTCGTTGGCGAGGACAAGCTCGCCATCAGCCCCGACGGAGGTGCCGCCCGTGGTCGACCCCAGGCCGGCGGCATCGCCGACGACAAGCGCGCCGAGGCGGACCTCAATCTCGCTGGTGAAGGTGTTGGCGCTGTTGAAGGCGACGGTGGCGCCGCCGTTGACGAGAATCTTGCCGGAGCCGGCGAGCCCCTCGCCGCTGAAACCGTAGTTTGCCGAGGCGGCGGTGAAGGTCAGGGTGCCGAAGGTCACGCCTGAACCGACGACAATCTCCCCGCCCTCGGTGGAATTGTCGAAGGTGACGTTGTCCCCGCTGGAGAAGGCGAGGTTGGTTGCGGAGCCGTCGGTCCAGGAGGTGGCGGTGGTGTTCCAGGCGCCGCCGCCGGTGTAGGTCAGGTTGCGCGCGAGCAGGGTAATGGCGAGGGAGTAGCCGGTCTCGCCGAGGGTGCCGTTGAAGCTGTAGCCGGCGGGCGCGCTGGTGTCCAAGGTGATGTCGAAGGCGCCGGAGGAGAGGGAGCCGAAGGAGAGGAGGTTGTAGATGCCGGCGACGGGGGAGGCGCCCAGATTGGAGAGCGTGAGGCTGACATTCCCGCCAAGCGTGAGGGCTCCGGTGATCGCGAGCGTGTCGGCGAGGTCCAGGGCGATCGTGCCGCCGTTGGCGGTGAGGGAGCCGAGCGCGAGCGAGGCGGAGGAGGCGGTG
Source organism: Opitutia bacterium (assembly GCA_046315175.1). Taxonomy (GTDB): domain Bacteria; phylum Verrucomicrobiota; class Verrucomicrobiia; order Opitutales; family UBA953; genus UBA8828. Next base: position 46,591 of record JBKDBK010000020.1, read on the forward strand.
ACGGTGCTGAGGACGGCGCCGGAGGCGAGGGTGACGCCGCCGGTGACGGTGCCGTTGCCGGAGAGGGTGGAGCCGGAGGCCACGTCGATGTCGGAGCCGTGGGTGATGCCGGAGAGGGCCAGGGTACCGGCGGAGATGGTGGTGACGCCGGCGTGGGTAGCGTTGGCGGTGGAGAGAGTGAGTACGCCCGCCCCGGTCTTGGTAAGCGAACCGGTGCCGAGAGTGCCGCCGGTCAGGGTCAGCCCGCTGGTGGTGGAAATGCCGGCGGTGCCGCTGAGGGTCACGGCGCCGGAGAGGCTGGCGGCGGTCGCGAGGGAGCCGTTGGAGAGGACGCCGGAGAGGGAGATGGCCTCGGCGCCGATGGTCTGTCCGTTGAGGTCGAGGGTGGCGCCGGAGGCGACCGAGGTGCCGGAGGCGGTGTTGCCAAGGGCGCCGGAGGAGGCGAGGACAAGCCCGCCCTGGGAGACCGTCACGGCGCCGAGGGTGTTGGACCCGCCGAGGGTGAGGTTGCCGGAGCCGGTTTTGGTGAAGCCGTTGGCGGCGGTGAGGGCGGAGTTGATGGTCGCGCCGGCTGCGGAGCCGACGGAGATCGAGTTGGTGGCGGCGTCAGCGCCGGTGAGCGAGACGGTGCCGCCGGTCAGCGAGTAGCCGTCGGTGACGAAGCCGAGGCCAGCGGCGACAGTGACGGTGCCGGAGACGGTGACGGTGCCCGCGGCGTCGCCGAAGACGAGGGCCTCGGTGGTGGACTGGGAGGCGGTGCCGGCCGCGACGGGCGAGGCGGAGGCGGACCAGTTGGCCGAGGTGGAAGTCCAGGTGCCGTTGCCGCCGCCACCGGCGACAGGGGCCCAGTAGTTGCCGAAGCTCAGGGCTTGGAGGGTCGCGGTGAGGGAGAAGTTATCGAGACCGATACCCTGCGAATTGGAACCCGATGTGTTGAAATTCCACCGAAAATAAAGAGTGGAATCGGACGATAAGTTGAGACCCGTGAGGGAGATACCGCTCTTGCTGACAACCGTGCCGGTGGTGAAATTGTAAGCACTGGCTCCTGTGGCGAAGGCACCGCTGTCACCTGCAGTGGCGGCAGTCCATGTCGAACCGTCAGTCGAATAGAAGAAAGTGACGGAAGCGGCCGCGGTGTTGATGCGATAACGCTCGTAATCGAAAGCCAAAGTCACGGACTCAATCACCGAACCCGTGTCATTTTCAAACGCAGCGAGAATGGAGTTGGGGCTGGCGTAACCGCCTGAAGTCATGAAACCAAGCGCACGCTCAGTAGCACTGGATCCCCAATTATAGCGACCTCCAGAGCTGGGAGATCCCGAACTCGCCTGCTGCGTGGTAGCAGTGACGTTGGTGGCATCAGCCCAAGACACGGTGCTGTCTCCTGCCGCGGTCATCTTCCATCCGGACGCGATAGTGGCTGCCTGGGTCGTGCCCATCGCGTCGAAGTTCTGGGTGTACGTCGTGCCTGTAAGCAAAACCTGCGCTTGGGCCGAGGGCGAGGTCGCGGCGAGACCGAGACCGGCGGCGATGAGGAAGGCGCGGGAAGTTCTCATGAAAGGGAGAAGGCGGGGGTTTCCCGCAGGATAGGGAACTACCCAGAAAAGAAACCCCAAAAGTCCCCAGTAATGCAAAAATCGTGTGACGGCGGAAGGGGCTCGGCTGCTGGAGATTGTGAATAAGCCTGGGGGCTTTTACCTAGTTTTGATGAAAAGGGCTCAGACCCCTGAAACGAATGGGTAAAACCACCCAAAACCCCCGAAAAGGGATGGCGGAGGCGACCCCCTTGCGTAGTGTCCCCTGCCCTATGCCCCGACTGACCTCCCTGGTCCTCGCCCTGCTCCTTGGCGTCGCTGGACTGACCGCCCAGGAACGTACCTTCACGGTGATGGCCT
>JBKDBK010000021.1:0-2787 GCA_046315175.1 Opitutia bacterium
GTTGGAGACTACGCCATCAGCATCTCCACCGGCACGCTGACCGCGACCAACTACACCGTGAACCTGCCGGCCAACTGCACCAATGGCACGCTCGAGGTGACCAAGGCGACGCGGCAGGTGACCGCCACCGACGTCTCGCGCGCCTACGGGGCCGCCAACCCCGTGTTCGACTACTCGGTGACCGGATACAAGAACAGCCAGACGCTGGCCACCTCCGGCGTGACCGGCGCGCCCACCCTCACCACTGCGGCGGACGCGCTCTCGCCCGTCGGGACATATGACATCACCGCCGCGCTCGGCACCCTGGCCGCGGGCAACTACGACTTCGAGCTCATCGACGGCACCCTGACCATCACCAAGGCCCTCCTCACCCTGAAGGTGGACGACGCCACCAAGGTCTACGGCGACGATTTCACGGGCTTCACCCTCACGATGACCGGCTTCCAAAACGGCGAGACCCAGGCGGGCCTGCGGACGGCCGGGGCGCTCTCCGGCGACGCCGTGTACAGCTACACCAACGCCCAGGCCAAGTTGCTGGGCGTGGCTGCCTCGCCCCACACGGTGTCGGTCACCGGCCTCGGCACCTTGGATGCCGACAACTACTCCTTCGTCCTGCCCACGCCGCCCGCCGGCGCCGGCGCGCTGACCGTCACGCAGGCGCTCCTGTCCGTCACGGCCTCGGACAAGACCCGCTTCTACGGCGACCCGAACCCCGCGCTCGAGTACACCCTGTCGGGCTTCAAGCTGGGCGAGACCACCCTTGGCGACATCGGTGCGACCGGCCTTCCCGGCCTGAGCACGACCGCGGGTCCCACCACGGGCGTGGGGTCCTATGATGTGCTCGTGGACGTCGCCGGCCTCTCGTCCGCCAACTACGCGTTCACGGGTGTCAACGGCACGATCACCATTGAGAAGGCCCCGCTCACGCTGAAGGTCGACGACAAGAGCACGGTCTACGGCGACGATTTCGCGGGCGTCACCTTGACCCTGACCGGCTTCAAGAACAGCGAGACCCAGGCCGGCCTGCGCACCGCCGGGGCGCTCTCCGGCGACGCCGTGTACACCTACACCAACGCCGAGGTGAAGCTGCTCAATGTCTCCGGATCACCCTACACCGTTTCGGCCACCTCCCTGGGCACCCTCCTGGCCGACAACTACTCCTTCTCGCTGCCGACCCCGCCCGCCGGGACGGGTCAGCTGACCGTCACCCCGGCCCCGGTCACCCTCAAGGCCAGCCAGATCCAGCGCGGCTACGGCGACGCCTGGACGCAGTCGCAGGTCGACGGCGCGTGGGACATCGTCGGCCTGAAGAACGGCCAGACCAAGGCCGATGTGGCCTCCAGCGGGTTCACGGGCGCCCCGGTCGTGACCTCCGCGAGGGCCGTCGATGCGCTGACGGGAGCCGGCACCTATGCGGGCGAGGTCACCGCCACGGTCGGCACCTTCGCCGCCGCCGTCGGGAGCAACTACTCCTTCGATCCCTACTTCTTCGATCCCTCCTCCTCGATCCCCGCGGCTGACCTGATCGTCGACAAGGCCGCCGTCACGGTCGGCGTGCTCGGGACTCCCCTGAGCAAGGTCTACGGCGCCGTGCTTCCGACGCTGACGCCCGAGTACACCGGTCTCAAGAATGGCCAGACGTCCGCCACCGCGGGCCTGGTCGGCGCCCCGGTCCTCGCCACCACCGCGACGCAGTCGTCGGGTGTCGGCGCCTACACGGTCACGGTTGATGTCACTGGGCTCTCCGCCGACAACTACACCTTCACCGGCGCGAACGGCACCCTCAACATCACCAAGGCCCCTCTGACCGTCGCCGCCGATCCCAAGACCCGGGAGTACGGCCTCTCCAATCCCACCCTGACCGCCACGCTCACCGGCTTTGTCCTCGGGCAGACGCTGGCCACCTCGGGCGTGACCGGCTCGGCGTCGCTCTCCACCACGGCGCTGGCCACCTCGGGCATCGGCGACTACCCCATCACCGTCGCCGTGGGCACGCTGGCCTCGGCCAATTACTCCTTCACGACCTTCACCGACTCGATCCTGACCATCACCCGCGCCCCGCTCACGGCGCGGGCCGACAATCAGACCAAGGTCTACGGCGACGCCAATCCCGCGCTCACCTTCTCTTGGGTTGGGCTGCGCCAGGGCGACACCGCCTCGGTTGTCAACGGTGGCACCCCGACGCTCTCGACCACCGTCACCAACCTGACCGGGGCCGGCACCTACGCCGGCGCGATCACGGCGGACATCACGGGGCTGACGGCCGACAATTACACCGTCGGCACGCTCCCCGGCACCTTCACGGTGCAGAAGGCCCAGCTTGTCGGGGTGGTCGACGCCGCCACCCGGTCCTACGGCTATCCCAACCCGGCGTTCACCGTCACCTGGACCGGTTACCGCAACGGCGACACCGCGGCCACCTCCGGATTCACCGGAAGCCTGGCCTTCAGCACCGAGGCCAATCCCGCCAGCCCGGTCGCGGGCTCGCCCTACTCGGTCAGCGCCGCCGTCGGCACCTACAGCTCGCCCAACTACAGCTTCGGCGCCATCGCGCCCGGTCTGCTGACGATCGAGCGGGGCAATCTCTGGGAGAACGAGATCTACAACCTTGCCGCGGCTCCCCTTGCCGGCGCGCTCCGGCTGGAGGAGATCCAGGCGCGGCTGCGCGGCCAGCCCCTGACCCAGGATCCCCAGGCCCGGATCGACTTCGACAAGTTCTCCATCCGCCTCCTCGGCCTTCCCTCCGACGCCCCGGACAAGGACAAGGATAAGGACAAGCCCAAGGCC
>JBKDBK010000022.1:0-9896 GCA_046315175.1 Opitutia bacterium
CCCCTGCGGCGCCTTGTGCTCGGGTCCGCGGATGCTCCGGCATCGGCCGGCGAGCTGCTTAAATCATCCTGTCTGGTCACCTTCGATTGTCCCAGGATCCAACGCGACGCGCGGTGCGAGTTGCTCCTGCAGGCGCTCCACGGGGAGCTGAGCAAGCATCCGCTGTCGCCTGGACGTAAGCGGGTGCTGGTGCTGGACATCCCCCAGGCGACGGGGGCGATGCCCACTCTCGAGCTGATGATCCGCAACGCAGGCCGCCTCGGATTTTCCGTGGTCGCGACCTGCCAGTCGCCCAGCTCGCTGGACGAGGCGACGCTCGCGACCTTCCAGAGTCACATCGGCTTCTACCATTTCTTCAAGCGGTGCCTAAGGCGCATGGCCCGGCAGTTGTTGCACACGACAGGCGAGGCGTCCGGCAACGACACCGACAAGCCCGCGCCGCTGAATCTCTACGGGCAGCCCATGGCGACGCCGATCAGCCGCCTGGCTGGAGAACTCGCCCAGCTGAAGGTCGGTGAATGCATCCTTGGTATCCCCGGCTGCAAGTTGGAGAAGCTGAGGGTTCGGGGCTGAGCGCTGGTCGGGGCGCCCGGGAGAAGCAGGGAGCGATGGGGAGCGAACGTGGGCGAGTTCTCCCACGGAAGATCACGGACGTGGCCGCGGCCCTACCCAAGGCCGGTTGAGGGGGATTCTCCCGAAGGGTACACCGCATCCTCCCTACCCGGGACAGGTGTCGGGGGCACGTGGGCACGGTAGAGACAAAAAAGGGTCAGGCCCGACGTCGGTTCGGCAATCCGACGTCGGGCCTGACCCCTTTTGCAGCTTAGCGGCGCTCGGGGGTGCCGAAGAGGGAGCGCATCTTGCGATCGAGGTCGTCGTTGTTGCGCTGGGCGGGCGGCTCCTCTTCTTCCTTCTTGGGCGCGGGTCGGGCGGTGGGCATTGACGGGGCGGGCGCGGGGCGCTGGACGACGGGCTGAGGCGCGGGGGCGCGGACCTTGCCGGAGATCTCGTTGAGGCGGGCGCGGGCCTGGGGCTCGAGATCCGTGACGGTGTGATGGATGACGAACTTGGCTCCCTTGGCGCGAACCTCGACGGTGCCGTCGCCGAAGACCTTGCTGACCTGGAGCTTGTCTCCCACGACGAGCGGGATTTCGGCGATGACCTCCTCGCCTTGGCGGACCTCGGCGTTGGTGTCCTTGGTCAGGGTGATGATGGGCGGCCAGGCGGCGGGCTTGATGCAGAGCTCGCCGAAGTCGACCGGGGTGGTGTCGACCGGCGCGACGGCCACGGGCGCGGTGGGGGTCGGCGCGGTGGGCGTGGGCTCGGCGGGGCGTGGCGCCTCGCCGCCGGGGGAGTCGACGGCGACTGAGCCGGTTTCCTGGCGAGGCGTTGCCTCGGCGGCTGACTGGCCACCGTCGATTCGGACGACGGCGCCGGCGGACCCGCCTCGGCGGCCGAAAAGGGTGGTGTCGGAGTCGGCGGAATTGTCCGCACCGGCACCGGAGCCGGCCTTGGCCGCGGGGGATGCGGGCCGCTGGGCTTGCGCGACCTGCTTGCCGGAGGGCTCGACGCCAATGTTGATGTTGATATCGGGCAGCAGGAAGACGGCGGTGGCGAAGCCGAGGACGAAGCCCAGGAGGACCTGGAGGAGGAAGCGAAGAAAGGCCATGGGTAAGGTTATTGGGCGGAGGCCTTGATCTCAATCACGTCGTGAGGCGCGGATTCGCGCTGGCCTGCAGGTGAAACCCTGATGAAGCGGGCAAGGTTCCGGTGGGCGGCGAGATCCTTGGCGCCGAGGTAGCCGAGGCCGCTTTGGACGCCGCCGCAGAGGGTGCCGAGGACCTTGTCGACGGTGCCGGAGACCTCCTTGAGGGCCTCGATGCCCTCGGGGGCGACCTTGGCCAGCTTGCCGCCGGGGGCGGCGTGGCCGTAGCGGGCGGCCGAGCCCTTGCGCATGGCCTCGAGCGAGCCCATGCCGCGGTACTCCTTGTAGGTCTTGCCGTTGATCTCGAGGATCTTGCCGGGGGCCTCGCGGCAGCCGGCGAGGAGGCCGCCGAGGATGACGCCGTCGGCGAGGGTAAGGGCCTTGACGATGTCGCCGCTCTTGGTGATGCCGCCGTCGGCGAGGAGGCGGACGCCGGTCTGGCGGGCGGCGACGGAGCAGACGTAGAGGGCGGTGAGCTGGGGGATGCCGACGCCGGCGACGATGCGCGTGGTGCAGATGGAGCCGGGGCCCTGGCCGACCTTGACGGTGTCGGCTCCGGCCTCGGCGAGGAAGGCGACGCCGTCGCCGCTGGTGACGTTGCCGGCGATGAGGGTGAGGTCGGGGAAGGCCTTGCGGAGGACGCGCACGCCCTCGCCGACGCCGCGGGAGAAACCATGGGCGGTGGAGACGGCGCAGGCGTCGAGCCCGGCGTCGACGAGGGAGCCGACGTGGGCGAGGAGGCGCTTGGCGTCGATGGCGCCCTCGGGGTCGCGCGGGACGGAGACGGCGGCGCCGACGCGGAGGCGGAAATGGGCGTCGCGCGTGGGGCGGAGGCTGGCGCGGGATTCCTCGGCGATGCGCTCGATGTCGGAGAGGGTGAAGAGGCCGCGCAGGCGGCCCTTGCCGTCGACCACGAGGAGCTTGTTGAGCCCGACGCGGTCGGAGAAGATGCGGTCGGCGGTGGCGATGGGATCCTTGCCGAGGTCCTTCTCGGAGACGGAGAGGACCTGGGCGGCGGGAATCATGGCGTCCTTGACGGCGCGCGCGCGGTGGCGGTCCTTGACGGCGTTGCCGGGAAGGAGCCCGAGGAGGCGACCCTCGCGGTCGACGACGGGGAAGGTGCTGAAGGAAAGGCCGTCGCGCTCGATGCGGGCGAGGACGTCGCCGATGCGGAGGTCGGGGGTGACGGTCGCCGGGTCGGCGATCATCCCGTGGATGTGGTTCTTGACGCGCTGGACCTCGCGGAGCTGGTCAGGCTCGGACATGTTGTAATGGAGGAGCCCGAGGCCGCCGTTGAGGGCCATGGCGATGGCCATCTGGTGCTCGGTGACGGTGTCCATGTCGGACGAGACGACGGGCAGGGAGAGGCTGAGCCGGTCGGAGAGGGCGGTGTCGAGGCGGGTCTGGCGCGGAAGGATATCGGAGTGCAGCGTGGCCAGGGAGACATCGTCATAGGTCAACCCGGTGCCGACGTGGCGGCGGAAAAAATCGTCGGCGCGGAGGTAGAATTCAGCGTCGACGCCGATGTTGGACCTCTTCTTGGGGGAAACAGCCATGTTGTCAGTGTTTCCCCAAGGGGTGTTAGGGAGAGGGGGGCTGGTCGGCAAGGAGATACGGTGGCGCTGGGGCGCCACGAGGGGCACGCAGATCAGGGGCTCGGCTGCACAGGGGCTAGGGGGCTCGGGAGGAGGAAAGGCAGGTGGCGGAGGGGGCGGAGGGTAAGACGTGATGGGAAGGAGAGAAATCACGGGGAGGCGAGTGGGGGATCGTCCAATCCCTTCATCGTTTCATCTCTTTATCCCTTGGCCGAGGGACGTTGGAAAAGCAGCCCTGACCTTGCCAGCGAGGTGGGTTTGGGGAAGGTTGGGCTCTGTGTCCGATGGTTCGTTCCAGTTTCGCGAGGTGCGCCGCCGGTTGCCGGCGCTGCGTTCGGGCGCGGCCGGCGATATCCGACGCCTGCTGATCCGGTCGGTCGACGCGCGGGGTCGGGTCGGGTTCGGCGAGGTCGCTCCCTGGCCGGGCTTTCCGACGGAAAGCCTCGAGGAGGCCGCGGCGACCCTGAGTTCGGCCAAGGGTGATCTGGGGAATCTTCGCCGGGCGGTCGCCGCCGCCGCCCTGCCCTGCCTCGGCGCGGCGCTGTCGATGATGGCGGAGTGGGATGCCGTGGCGGGCTTCGCCGGCGAGTTGTCCTGCGCCGGCCTTTTGGGCGAGGAGGAGGGCGCGGCGCGGGCCGCGGTTCTGGCCGAAAAGGGCTATGCCTGCCTCAAGGCGAAGGCGGGGCCGGGCGCGGACCTTCCGCGGCTGAGGGCGATCCTGGCGGCGACGCCCAAGTCGGTCTCGCTGCGCGTGGACGCCAACGGACGTCTCGACCTGCGCGGGGCGCGGGAGCTCCTTGATTGGGCGCGGGGCGAGGCGCGGGTGGAGTTTGTCGAGCAACCCTTGGCGCCGGGCGACCCGGGGTACGCCTCGCTGGGTGCGGAGAAGGTCGCGCTCGACGAATCGTTCCTCAGCGGGACGCGCCGCACACCCGAGGCGGTTGGCTGGAAGGGCGTTGTGGTGGTGAAGCCGGCGATGGGTGGCGACTGGGGCGCGCTGCGGCGGACGCTGGCTGGGATGGCGGATGAGGGGCGCGTCGTGGTGTCGTCGTCGTTTGAAACGGCCATCGGCTTCCAGGCTGGGCTGGCCTTCGCGGCGGGAATCGCCGGAGGCCGCGCGGCGGGCTTCGGCACGCTGGGCTCGGACCCCGCCTGGGAAGGTCACTCCCCGGGACCTCGCGTCCGCGGCAGGCCGGAGATCGATTGGGAGGCGCTGTGGGCGCGGGCGGCATGAGCGGCGCGCTGATCCTGCATCGCGACCACGGCCAGCACCTGGCGGCGGCGCTGCGGGCGCTGGACGCGGGGGAGCCGGTGTTCCTGGGCAATCCGCGCTGGATGGCGGCGGATCTCGAGGAGGCGCTGCGACAGGTGCCGGCATCGTGCCGCGTCGAGGGCGCGGAGGCTCGGCCGCGCGGGATGGGGCCCTGCGACTGGCCGGGAGGCTGGCGCGGCCGGATGATGATCCCGACGGGCGGCACGGGCGGCAAGGTGCGGTTTGCCATCCATGACAAGGCCAGCCTGCGCGGGTCGGCCTTGGCGTTTGCGGAGGCGATGCGCGCGCGCGGCCTGTCGCCGGTGATCCACGGCGTTTCGCTGACCCCGCCCTGGCACGTGAGCGGGTTGATGCCGGCGATCCGCGCCCGGGAAACCGGCGGGGTGTTCGAGGTGCTGGACGGCCGGTTTGCGCCCGAGTCGCCGCTGCCGCGGGTCGCGTTGCCGTCGGGCGGAACGAAGGTGGCGTCGGTCGTGCCCGCGCAGCTCGACCGCCTGCTGGCGCGTGCGGAAGGCGAGGCGTGGCTGAGGCAGTTTGATGTCGTCCTCCTCGGCGGATCGGCCGTGCCGGCGCCCCTGCTCGCCGCGATCGGGGAGCGGCGGCTGCCGGTCGCGCTGACGTATGGGATGACGGAGACGGCTGCGGCGGTTGCCTTGGCGTGGCCGGAGGATTTCGCGAGGGACGCGGCGCCGCGAGGGCGGCCGTTGCCCGGGGTGAGGTTCTCGACAAGGGAGGGGCGCATCCTGGTGGACGCCCCTGGCTTGTGCCGGGGCCATTGGCCGGCGTCGCCGATGGCCGCGCCGTTTGACACAGCCGACCTGGGCGAGGTGACCCCCGAGGGGAGGGTTCGGGTGACAGGCCGGGTGGATCGGATGATCGCGACGGGCGGCGAGAAGGTGGATCCGGCGCGGGTCGAGGCGGCGCTCGTGGCGAGCGGCCTGGCGCGGGCGGCGCATGTGCTCGGGTTGCCCGATGCGACGTGGGGGCGGCTGGTCGTGGCGGTGGTCGTGGCGGCGCCGGAGGCGGAGGCGACGCTGCGCTCGGCGATGGAGGCGGCGCTGGAGCCGGCGGCGCGGCCGCGGCGCTACCTGTTCGTGGAGGCGCTGCCGTTCGACGCGCGGGGGAAGGTCGATCCCGGGTCGCTGGACCGCCTGCTGGCCTGAGGTCAGGCGCGGGCGGCGCGCCAGATGCGGAGGCAGGACTGAACGAGCTCGGCGAACTGGTCCAGGGGAACCTGGCTGGGGCCGTCGGAGATGGCCTTGGCGGGATCCGGGTGCGTCTCCATGAAGAGGCCGTCGGCGCCGGCGGCAAGGGCGGCGCGGGCGAGGACGGGGACGAACTCGCGCTGGCCCCCGGAGGAGCCGCCGGCGGCGCCGGGCAGCTGGACGGCGTGGGTGGCGTCCATGATCGTGGGCCAGCCGTTGGCGGCCATGATGGGGAAGGCGCGCATGTCGACGACGAGGTTCTGGTAGCCGAAGGTGGTGCCGCGGTCGGTCTGCCAGATCTCAGCGGCGCCGGCGCCGGCGAGCTTGTCGACGACGAAGCGCATCTCGAAGGGCGAGAGGAACTGGCCCTTCTTGACGTTGACGACCTTGCCGGTGCGGGCGGCGGCGACGAGCAGGTCGGTCTGCCGGCACATGAAGGCGGGGATCTGAAGGACATCGGCGACCTTGCCGACGGCGGCGCATTGGTCGGGGCCGTGGACGTCGGTGAGGATGGGGAAGCGGTAGTCCTTGCGGGCGATCTCGAGGAGGGCGAGGCCGGCCTCGAGGCCGGGGCCGCGGTCGCCCTGGAGCGAGGTGCGGTTGGCCTTGTCGTAGCTGCCCTTGAAGACGAGGTTGAGGTCGGGCTCGCGGTCGGCGAGGGCGCGAAGCTCCTTGGCGACGGCGCGCACATTGGACTCGGACTCGAGGGAGCAGGGGCCGGCGATGAGGAGCAGGCGGCGCTTGTCGTGGATCATGGGGAAAGGGTGGCCGGAGGGCGCCGAGGGGGCAAGGCTCAGCGGCGGCCGAGCCAGCGGAGGACCTCGCGGAGGGGTCGGGTGTTGAGGACCTGCTCCCTGGTCAGCCAGCCCTTGCGGGCGACGTTGACGCCGTGGCGGACGTAGGCGAGGTGGTCGGCGAGGTGGGCGTCGGGGTTGATGGAGCAGAGGACACCCTTCTCGGCGGCGCGGCGCCAGTGGGTCCAGTCGAGGTCGAGGCGGCGCGGGTAGGCGTTGAGCTCGATGCTCTTGCCGTTGGCGGCGGCGGCGTCGATGACCTTGGCGAGGTTGACCTTGTAGGGCTCCCGCTGGAGGAGGAGGCGGCCGGTGGCGTGGCCGAGGATGTGGGCGCGCGGGTGCTCAAGGGCGCGCACGAGGCGGGCGGTCTGCTCGTCCTCGTCGAGGGTGAAGCCGGCGTGGACGGAGACGACGACGACGTCGAGCTTGGCCAGGATGTCATCCGGATAGTCGAGCGATCCGTCGCGGAGGATGTCGACCTCGCTGCCGGAGAGGATGCGGGCCTTGAACTTGCCGGAGGCGTTGAGGGCGGCGATGGCGTCGACCTGGCGGAGGAGGCGCTCGACCTCGAGGCCGCCGGCGTAGGCGCTGGTGCGGGAGTGGTCGTTGATGGAGAGGTATTCCCATCCGAGCGCGTCGGCGGCGGCGGCCATCTGCTCGAGGGTCGACTTGCCGTCGGACTCGGTGGTGTGGTTGTGGAAGGCCCCGCGGAGGTCGGCGAGGGTGACGAGGTCCGGCAGGGCGCCGGCCTCGGCGGCGTCGATCTCGCCGTGGCCCTCGCGAAGCTCGGGCGGCACCCAGGCGAGGCCGAGGGCGGCGAAGACCTCCTGCTCCGAGGCGGCCTGCGGCGGCTTGGCGTCGGGGTCGCGGGGGGCGAGGCCCCACTCGCTCATGCTGAGGCCCCGGGAGAGGGCGCGCTGGCGCATGGCGACGTTGTGGTCCTTGGACCCGGTGAAGTGGTGGAGGGCGAAGTAGAACTGGGCGGGCGGTACGACGCGGAGGTCGACCTGGAGGCCGCCCTCGACGCGGACGCTGGACTTGGTCTCGCCGTGGGCGGTGACCTCGGTGATGCCGGGTCGGGCGACAAACCAATCCATGATGGGGCGCGGCTCGTCGGAACCCACGATGACGTCGAGGTCGCCCACGGTCTCGCGGTTGCGGCGGAAGGACCCGGCGGCCTCGGCCATGCGGACCTGGGGCAGCTGGCGAAGCCCCTTGAGGAGCGTCTCGACGAGGGGTTCGACGGCGGCCCACAGGTGGCGCTTGCCGTAGGCCTCGCGGTTGCGGATGCCGTCGAGGATCTTGGCCTGGGTCTTCTCGCCGAAGCCCTTGAGGGCGGCGACGCGGCCCTCCTGGCAGGCGGCCTGGAGGCCGGGGATGTCGGTCACGCCCAGCTCCTTCCAGAGGGCGCGGGTCTTCTTGGGACCGACGCCGGGGATGGTGAGGATGTCGAGGAGGCCGGCGGGGAGGGAGGCGCGGAGCTTCTCGTGAAAGTCGAGGCGGCCGTCGCGGCGAAGGGCGGCGATCTTGTCGGCGAGGGCCTCGCCGATGCCCGGCTGCTCGCCGAGCTTGCCGGAGGCGATGAGCTCGTCGAGGTCGTCGGTGAGCGACTCGAGGAAGCGGGCGCCGTTATGGTAGGCGCGGATCTTGAAGGGGTTCTCGCCGTTGAGCTCGAGGATGCGGGCGATCTCGTCGAGCACCTCGGCGATGCCCTCGGCGTCGAGGCTCACGGGCGGCGGGCGCGCGCGGCGCGGTAGATGGCGTCGAGCCGGGCGAAGTCCGCCTCGCGGGTCCCGCTCTCGATGACGTGCTGGTACTCGCCGGCATGGGACATCTCCTCGGCCGAGACGCGCAGGCGGCGCTCGATCTCGTCGGCCGGGTCGGTGCCGCGGCCGGAGAGGCGGCGGCGAAGCTCGACGGGTTCGCTGACGCTGACGAAGACGGTGACCATGGCGCCGGCGAGCGAGGGGTTCTCGGCCACGCGGCGGCGGAGGGTGGCCGCGCCCTGGACGTCGATGTTGACCAGGGCGTCCATCCCGGCGTCGAGCTGGGCGGCGACATCGGCCGCGCGGAGCCCGTAGAGCCGGGTGTGGACGCGGGCATGCTCGAGAAAACCGCCCGCGGCGAGGGTGCGCTCGAAGGTCTCGGCGGAGAGGAAATGGTAGTCGACGCCGTCGCGCTCGCCCTCGCGCGGCGTGCGGGTCGTGCAGGTGACGACGCGGCGGAGGGTGGCGGCGTGGGCCTCGACGAGGCGGTCGCAGAGGGTGGTCTTGCCGCTGCCCGCGGGACCGGAGAGGACAATCAGGAGGCCCCGGTTCATGCGGGAAGGAGGAGCGCCTGGGCGAGGCAGGCGAGCGCGGCGGCGAGCAACGCGCCGCCGACGGCGCGGCGGCGAGCGTCGGCCTCGAGCGTCCATCCGAGGGCGCGGACAAAGGCGCCGGGCGAGGCGGCCCAGACGAGGCCGGGCACGACCAGCAGGCCGTAGCTGAGCGAGGCAAGGAGGAGGCTGTCGGGCAGGCGGCCCCAGCCCGCGTCGAGGGTCGCGCGGGCGAGGAAAAGCATGAGGGAGCCGAACCCTCGGACGGCGATCAGGTCGGGCATCCAGCGGAAGGCGGCCAGGCCGGCGACGACGAAGACAAGGGTGACGGGCGCGCGGGGGAATCCGGCGAGGTCGGGCTCCGGCAGGTTCCAGAGGTGCCAGCCCAGCAGGGCGACGGCGGCGAGGCCAAGGAGGAGGCCGGCGGACGGTGATCGCGGGAACGAGCGCAGATGCCGGGGGCCGGCGAGCAGCAGGAGGCCGCCGAGGGCGAGGAAGGCGGCGAGCGCAAGATAGGCTCCGGTGAGCGTCATGAGGGTTCTTTTAGGCGGGCGGAGCGGGTCAGGGCGAGAAAGGAAGCGGTGGGGTTGACCTTGCCCAGCCCGACGGGGGGTCTTAAATGGGAGGACTCCATGGACGCGAAGTCCGAGAATCCCGAGCCCATCCCGCCCCCGGGCGGCGGCGCGACCCCTCCGCCCGGGGAACAGGCTTCGTTGGACCATGCCGAGGCGCCGTCGGGCACCCTGACCCAGGGGATGCGTCGCAAGCTGCCGTTCTGGAAGCGGATCGGGGGCGAGGGCCTGGTCATCTCGGTGGCCTTCCACGGGGCGCTGCTGCTGCTGTTCGCGGCCTGGGTGATCGTGACGATCACGGACGAGGCGAAGACGGACCCGGAGACGTTCGCCACCGGCTCGGGCGGCGGGGCGAAGGGTGAGCGGGCCAAGGTGTACGAGCACAAGCTGCAACCGAAGAACGCCCAGAACCTGGCGCGCACCTCGGCGCGCATC